>NZ_QTQA01000017.1:0-169584 GCF_003853825.1 Burkholderia sp. Bp9012
ACGCACACGCCGATCTCGGTGCCTTTCTCGGCGGCCAGCTGCTTGAGCCGGATCGCCGCCGACAGCCCGGCGGGGCCGCCGCCGACGATCACGACGTCGTATTCCATCGATTCGCGCGGGCCGTATTGCGCGAGCAAGTCCTGTGTGGTCAAAATCCTGTCTCCTCCTGCGCCCCGACCGTTACGGTCAGAACTGGTCTTCCGTCAACGCGAGCACGCTCTCGCTACCCTTCGCGCCGACGATCGACGCTTCGAGCCCGCCTGCCTGCACGAGAACGTGTTCCGCGTAGCATTGTGCGATCGCGATCTTCGCATCGAAGAACGCCGTGTCGCTCGCGCGGTTCGCGTGCGCCGCCAGCAGCGCGCGCGCCATCTGCCATCCGCACAGCACCACGCCGGCCAGCTTCAGGTACGGCACGCTGCCCGCGAACACCGCGTTCGGGTCCTGCTTCACGTTCGCGACCACGTAGTCGACCACCGCCGACAGCGAGCGCGCGCCTTTCTCGAGCTGCGCCCTCATCGACGCGGCCGCAGCGCCGTCCACCTTGCCGAGCGCCGCGACGGTCTCGCCGATCTCCGCGATCAGCGCCTTCGCCACCGCACCGCCGTCGCGCATCGTCTTGCGGCCCACCAGGTCGTTCGCCTGGATCGCGGTCGTGCCTTCGTAGATCGCGAGGATTCGCGCATCGCGGTAGTACTGCGCGGCGCCGGTTTCCTCGATGAAGCCCATCCCGCCATGCACCTGCACGCCCAGGCTCGCCACGTCGTTCACCATCTCCGTGCTCCAGCCCTTCACGACCGGCACCAGATATTCGTAGATTGCCTGATGACGCGTGCGCGTCGCCTCGTCCGAATGGCGGTGGGCAATGTCGCTGTGCGCGGCTGCCACGTAGGCCAGCGCCCGCGCGCCTTCGGTCAGCGCGCGCATCGTGCCGAGCATGCGGCGCACGTCCGGGTGATGGATGATCGTCACCGACTGCTTCGCCGCCCCGTCGACCGGGCGGCTCTGCACACGCTCCTTCGCGAATGCCGCGGCCTTCTGGTATGCGCGGTCGGCCACGCCGATCCCCTGCATCCCGACGCCGAAGCGCGCCGCGTTCATCATGATGAACATGTATTCGAGGCCGCGATTCTCCTCGCCGACCAGGTAGCCGATCGCGCCGCCGTGGTCGCCGTATTGCAGCACCGCGGTCGGGCTCGCCTTGATCCCGAGCTTGTGCTCGATCGACACGCAGTGCACGTCGTTGCGTGCGCCGAGCGAGCCGTCTTCGTTGACGAGGAACTTCGGCACGATGAACAGCGAAATGCCCTTCACGCCTTCCGGCGCGTTCGGCGTGCGCGCCAGCACCAGGTGGACGATGTTGTCCGCCATGTCGTGCTCGCCCCACGTGATGAAGATCTTCGTGCCGAACACCTTGTACGTGCCGTCGCCCTGCGGCTCAGCACGCGAGCGCACCAGCGCCAGGTCCGAGCCGGCCTGCGGCTCGGTCAGGTTCATCGTGCCGGTCCATTCGCCCGAGATCAGCTTCGGCACGTAGCGCTGCTTCTGTTCGTCGGTGCCGGCCGTCAGCAGCGCCTCGATCGCGCCGTCGGTGAGCAGCGGACACAGCGCGAACGACAGGTTCGACGCATTCAGCATCTCGATGCACGGCGTCGCGATCAGCTTCGGCAGCCCCTGGCCGTCATATTCGGCCGGGTGCTGCAAACCTTGCCAGCCGCCTTCGACGAACTGGCGGAACGCGGCGCCGAAGCCGGGCGTCGCCGTCACGACGCCGTCCTTCCAGCTGCTCGGGTTGCGGTCGCCCTCGACGTTCAGCGGCGCCAGCACTTCACCGCAGAATTTCGCGGATTCGTCGAGCACGGCCTGCGCGGTGTCGTAGCCGGCTTCCTCGAAGCCCGGCAACTGCGCGACGGTGTCGATGCCCGCGAGTTCCTTCAGCACGAACAGCATGTCCTTGACAGGGGCGTTATAGCTCATGGTCGATGTTCCAAATCAGGCAGTGAATGAGGCGCGCGGCCCGGGCGGCTGCAGCAAAACCGGCCAGCGCCAGGCGACGTCGTGGCCCATCGTAATGCCGTGCCGGCGGTTTTCCATTGTCATATCCGGCCCACATGGTGACAAAACCGGCCACGCGATGCGCGCGGCGATGGCGGAAACGGGCGTCCGGGTGGCGGGTTCGGATGCCGATTGCGGCACAAACGACGCGCAATCCGCGTGCCGGCCCGATGGGTTGGCTGGCGACTCGAATCGCCGGCGAAGCCGAAGACCGGGAGTTGATCATGGAAAGTCGCCGACGGTGCCTCGGGATGGACGGAAGTCGCAGCGGGCGCATGGCGGCCGGTGCCAAATCGGCCGCCCTTTTTCGCTGTCCGGGCCGGCAGGTTTCTGCGTAGACTTTCGTGTCATCAGGCCAAGCAAGCGCGGGAGCAGAGACCAGAATGAGTGTACGCCCGAAAGACATCACGGATTTCGTCCGGGTCGCCGGCGATCTGTTCGAGTCGGACAAGCTTCCACCCGCCGCGCGCGCATTCGCGCCGCAAGTATTCGCACGGCTGCAGACCCCGTCGGACAATGGAACGCGGCTCCCGGCGCGATACCCTGCATGCGAATGGCTCGACCCGGCGCTCGAGTCGGTCGCGCGCGTCAGCCCGACGTTCGCCACCGTCGCAAGGCTGATCAAGTCGCTCGAACCCGTGATCGGATGGTCGCGTCGCACGTCCGGCAAGGACGGCAGCCCGAACTACATCGACGGGCACGTGAACGGGATGATCTGCGGGCCCGGCGGCGCCGAAAGCCGTGACGACATCCAGCTCGGCTTCTCGTTGATGATGCCCGACGTCAGATATCCGGATCACGGTCACGCACCGGAGGAAGCGTACGTGCTCATGACGGCCGGCGAATTCCGGCAGCGAAACGGCACGTGGTTCGATCCCGGGATCGGCGGCGGCATCCACAATGCGCCTGGCGCCGTGCACGCGATGCGCTCCGGCCACGCGCCATTCCTCGCGATCTGGTGCCTGCTGAATTGATCCGACGACCGACGCGTGATGCCAACGGACTCGCCTGCGACAAGCAGCCGGCCATTGACCAGCCGGTCGGTCGGAATCGCCAATGGGGAGCCGGCCATGGGAACCCGCGCAGGAAGCCGGTTATGGGAAGCCCATGCAGTCCCGCCGCGCGGCTGCGCCGCACCGTGGAAGCGGTGATCCGATCCCATCGTCAACATCCATTCGGCCGACGCGATATCGCCCGCGCGTGGATAAAACGCAACAGAACACCGGAAAACGCGTTCGACGCATTTGTGTCCCCGATAGCCTCATCGTTATGCGGCATACTCTATCCGCATTCAGCGAACGGTCGTTCTATTTTTGACACAGACCGTCACGCACTCCACTAAACACGCACATGATTCTGGTACCTTGACGCACCGGCCCGAGCGCTTCGCGATGGCCATCACCGATCTATCACCCATCTTTCATACTATGACACTACAGATTGGGATTCCTCTGGAGACAGCCACTCAGGAGCGGCGCGTTGCGTCCGTCCCCGAAGTGGTCGAGAAACTGATCAAGCTGGGTTTTACGGTGGCCGTCCAAAGCGGCGCCGGGGCCGGCGCGAACTTTGGCGACGACGCGTATCGCGCGGCCGGTGCGAGCATCGCCGCCACCGCCGCCGAGCTCTGGTCCGGCAGCGATATCGTATTCAAGGTCCGCCCGCCGAGCGCCGACGAAGTGGCGCTGATGCGCGAGGGCGGCACGCTGATCGGCTTCGTGTGGCCCGCGCAGAACCCCGAGTTGATGCAGCAGCTGGCCGCGAAGCGCGCCACGGTGCTGGCGATCGATTCGCTGCCGCGCACGCTGTCGCGCGCGCAGAAGATGGACGCGCTCACGTCGATGGCCAGCATCAGCGGCTATCGCGCCGTGATCGAGGCCGCGCATGCGTTCGGCCGCTTCCTGAACGGCCAGGTCACGGCAGCCGGCAAGATCCCGCCGGCCAAAGTGTTCATCGCCGGCGCCGGCGTGGCCGGACTGGCCGCGATCGGCACCGCCGCGAGTCTCGGCGCGATCGTGCGCGCGAACGACACGCGCGCCGAGGTGGCCGATCAGGTCAAGTCGCTGGGCGGCGAGTTCGTCAAGGTCGACTACGAAGAGGAAGGCTCGGGCGGCGGCGGCTATGCGAAGGTGATGAGCGAGGGCTTCCAGCAGGCGCAGCGCGCGATGTACGCGCAGCAGGCGAAGGATGCCGACATCATCATCACCACCGCGCTGATCCCCGGCAAGCCGGCGCCGAAGCTCATCACCGCCGAGATGGTGCAGTCGATGAAGCCCGGCAGCGTGATCGTCGACATGGCTGCCGAGCAAGGCGGCAACTGCGAGCTCACCGTGCCCGGCGAGGCGGTCGTGCGCCATGGCGTGACGATCGTTGGCTACACCGATCTCGCGTCGCGCCTGTCGCGGCAGTCGTCCACGCTGTATGCGACGAACCTGCTGCGCGTGATCGAGGAGCTGTGCAAGGCCAAGGACGGCACGATCAACGTCGACTTCGACGACGACGCGATCCGAGGCCTCACCGTGATCAAGGAAGGCAACGTCACCTGGCCGCCGCCGCCGATCAAGCAGGCGGCCGTCGCGCCCAAGCCCCCGGCAGCCGCACCCGCGGCGGCCGCCCCGGCGAAGTCGAAGGGCCACGGCCACAGCGGCGAGCCGATGTCGGCCAAGGCGCTCGCGATCGTATTCGCGATCGGCGCGCTGGCATTCCTGCTGGTCGGCCAGTTCGCGCCAGCCAGCTTCCTGTCGCACTTCACGGTGTTCGTGCTCGCGTGCTTCGTCGGCTACATGGTGATCTGGAACGTCACGCCGTCGCTGCACACGCCGCTGATGAGCGTGACCAACGCGATCTCGTCGATCATCGCGATCGGCGCGCTCGTGCAGGTCGCGCCGCCCCTCGGTGAGCTGGCCAACGCCGGCGACCGCCCGTCCGGGCTGATCCTGGGCCTGGCGGTGGGCGCGCTCACGCTCACGGCCGTCAACATGTTCGGCGGCTTCGCGGTCACGCGCCGCATGCTGGCGATGTTCCGCAAATAAGGGGACGACAACAATGACTTCCAACCTGACTACCGTCTCCTATATCGGCGCCGCGATCCTGTTCATC
Organism: Burkholderia sp. Bp9012; assembly: GCF_003853825.1. Taxonomy (NCBI): domain Bacteria; kingdom Pseudomonadati; phylum Pseudomonadota; class Betaproteobacteria; order Burkholderiales; family Burkholderiaceae; genus Burkholderia; species Burkholderia sp. Bp9012. The sequence goes on from NZ_QTQA01000017.1 coordinate 5,152, forward strand.
CTGAGCCTCGGCGGCCTCGCGAACCCCGAAACCGCGCGCCGCGGCAACCTGCTCGGCATGATCGGCATGCTGATCGCCGTCCTGGCCACCGTGGCCGGTCCGCGCGTGTCGGCCGCGGGCATTCCGTACGTGATCGCCGCGCTCGTCGTCGGCGGCGCGGTCGGCCTGTACGCCGCAAAGAAAGTGCAGATGACGCAGATGCCGGAACTGGTCGCGCTGATGCACAGCCTGGTCGGCCTCGCGGCCTGCCTGGTCGGCTTCGCGAGCTACATCGACACGTCGCTGCAATTCACCGGCGCGGAGAAGGCCATTCATGAGGTCGAGATTTATGTCGGCATCCTGATCGGTGCCGTCACCTTCGCGGGCTCGATCATCGCGTTCGGCAAGCTGTCGGGCAAGATCGGCGGCAAGCCGCTGCTGCTGCCGGCGCGGCACTGGATGAACCTGGCCGCACTGCTGATCGTGATCTACTACGGCCGCGCGTTCCTGCATGCCGAGACGATCCAGGACGGCATGCTGCCGCTCGTCGTGATGACCGTGATCTCGCTGCTGTTCGGCGTGCACATGGTGATGGCGATCGGCGGCGCGGACATGCCGGTCGTGGTGTCGATGCTCAACAGCTACTCGGGGTGGGCGGCGGCGGCCACCGGCTTCATGCTCGGCAACGACCTGCTGATCGTGATCGGCGCGCTGGTGGGCTCGTCCGGTGCGATCCTGTCGTACATCATGTGCCGCGCGATGAACCGCAACTTCATCAGCGTGATCGCGGGCGGCTTCGGCAGCGGCGCGGGCGCACCGGCGGCAGCCGGCGGCGGCGCGGCGCAGCCGGCCGGCGAGGCGGTCGCGGTGAGCGCGGCGGAGACGGCCGAGCTGCTGCGCGAAGCGAAGCGCGTGATCATCGTACCCGGCTATGGGATGGCCGTTGCACAGGCCCAGCACACGGTGTTCGAGCTGACGAAGCTGCTGCGCGAGAAGGGCGTCGACGTGCGTTTTGCGATCCACCCGGTTGCGGGCCGCATGCCGGGGCACATGAACGTGCTGCTGGCCGAAGCGAAGGTGCCGTACGACATCGTGCTGGAGATGGACGAGATCAACGGCGACTTCCCCGAGGCCGACGTGTCGATGGTGATCGGCGCGAACGACATCGTGAACCCGGCCGCGCAGGACGACCCGTCGAGCCCGATCGCCGGCATGCCGGTGCTGGAAGTGTGGAAGGCGAAGACGTCGATCGTGATGAAGCGCAGCATGGCGTCCGGCTATGCGGGCGTCGACAATCCGCTGTTCTACAAGGACAACAACCGCATGTTGTTCGGCGACGCGAAGTCGATGCTCAATGAAATCTTCGGTGCACTGAAAGCCTGAGTACGGCCACGCGCGTGGAGCGGGCAGCAAGCCGCTCCAGCGCCGCGTGGCTTCGATACGCCGACACGGACGCCGAACCGGGCGACGAGCAGTTCCCCACCTGCCCTTTTCCCATTGCGCCGGTTTAGTCAGCGCTTGTGGACAACGGAGTCGAGCACGAAACTGGTCGTCATGTTTTGCACGCCGTCCAGCGCGCTGATCGTTGCCCAGATGTCGCTGATGCGCTCGTGTGTGGCCGCCTCGATCTGCACGAGCAAATCGACCTCGCCGCTGAGGACCGCGCAATCGCGCACCTCGGCGATCCGCTCGAGCGCGGCGAGCACGTCGGCGCCGCGCATCCGGTCCTTGCGATACACCAGCATCACGGCGCGCACCGGCACGACATCGTCGGGCACTGCGAGCCGCACCGTATAGCCGGCAATGATGTTCAGCGCTTCGAGCCGGTCGATCCGGTTCCGGACCGCCTGCCTGGACAGACCAATCCTGTCGGCCAATACCGCGAGCGGAATCCGCGCATCGGCACACAACGCGTCGATTATCTTCTGGTCCAGGCCGTCGATCTTCATTGTCCGAATCCGGTGTACCCGGCGCCGCGCGCATCGACCGCGTCGCGCAATGCCGCGATGTGGCCGGGGCCGATTCCGCAACACCCGCCGACAATCCGCGCGCCCAGCGCGAGCCATTGCTCTGCCCATCCTGCATAGCCGGGCGGATCGATGTCGCCGCGCAGGCCGTCGAGCTCCTCGTTCGCGCGCGCATCGGCGCGCTGAGGCGGAAACGCGTTCGCATAGGCGCCGATCACGAGCGACGTTCCCGCTCTCGCGAGCGTGCGCTGCGCCGTCTCGATCGCCGCACCCATCACTTCCGGCTGGCTGCAGTTGAACAGCAGCGCGGTCGCGCGCGCGGACACGGCGGCGTCGATCGCTTCGTCGAGCGTCTGTCCCGATCGGAGTACCGGCGTGGCGCCTGCGTCGACGTCGTCGCGCAGCGTGAACGAGACCCAGAGCGGCTTCGGATTCGCATCGAGCACACGCCGGACCGCGCCGATCTCGTCCGTCAGGCTCTGCGTCTCGGCCAGCCACAGGTCGACGTATGGATCGAGCCCATCGACGAGCGTCGCCAGGATCGCATCCGCGCGCGCTGCGTCGAACAGGTCGGGTCGATAGGAACCGCCGGTCGGCGGCAGCGATCCTGCGACGCGCACGGGCCGCCCTGCGCGGTCCGCCGCTTGCCGCGCGAGTTGCCCGGCAAGTGCCGCGAGCGCGACTCCGTCGCGACGGAACCGCTCCTCGCCGATATGGAACGGCACGACCGCATAGCTGTTCGCGGTGATCACGTCGGCACCCGCCGCGATGAATGCGTCGTGCGCAAGGCCGACGTAATCCGGTGCTTCCATCAGTGCGAGCGCCGACCATTCCGGCTGTCTGAACGGCGCGCCCATCCGCGCCAGTTCGCGGCCCATGCCGCCGTCGAGTACCGTGATGTCATGCATAGTCCGTGCTCCGTCGTTGCAATCCGCGCATCTCGTGCGCGAATCGATTCAAAGGTCGGCGCGACGCGCGTCGGGCTTCGATCGAGCGTGCGCGCGAGTCCGTGTCAGATCTGCTCCAATGCCTGCGCGATATCGCTTTTCAGGTCGTCGATGTGCTCGATGCCAACCGAATAGCGGATGAAATTGAGCGGGATGTCGGCAGCGCGCATCTGCTCCGCCGACATCGTGCCCGCCCACATGGACGCCGTATGGATCGCGAGCGAATCGACGCCGCCGAGATTGCCTGCATTCAGCGGCAAGCGCAGCGCCTCGACAAAGCGCTGCGCTTCGCCGTAGCTTCCCCGCACACCGAACGCAACCACGCCGCCGAAACCGCGCATCTGCCGGCATGCGAGCCCATGCTGCGGATGGCTGCGCAGGCCCGGATAGAACACGCGCTCGATCTTCTCGTGCGCTTCGAGGAATTCGGCGAGCGCCTGAGCGTTCGCGTTGATCCGCTCGACGCGCATCGGCAGCGTGCGCAGCCCGCGCAGCAGCAGCCACGCGTCCATCGGCGACAGCACCGCCCCGAGCGTGATGTGCGTATGCCAGATCTGCTCGGCGAGCACGCGGCTCGTGCAGATCACGCCGCCCGTCAGGTCGTGATGGCCGCCCAGATACTTGGTCGCGCTGTGCACGACGATGTCGACACCGAGCCGGTGCGGTTGCTGATTGATCGGCGACGCGAAGGTGTTGTCCGCGAGCGTGAGGATGCCGCGGGCTCTTGCGATTTCGGTCACCGCGGCGATGTCGGTCACGAGCAGCAGCGGATTGACCGGCGACTCGAGCACGATCAGCCGTGTGTTCGGCCGGATCGCGCGATCGAACGCGGACACGTCCGTCTGGTCGACGAACGTCACCTCGACGCCGAACCGGCGCAGCATGTCGTCGAGCAGCTTCGTGGTGCTCATGTAATGACGCGTCTGGCCGACCACATGATCGCCGGCCTTCACGACACTGAGGATCGCGGTCGCGATCGCGCCCATTCCGGACGCCGTGACGAGCGCGGTCTCGGTGCCCTCGAGCTCCGCCATGATCGCCTTCACGCGCTCGTGAACCGGATTGCCGTAGCGGGTGTAGTTGCGCGGATGCTGCGGCACGCTCGACATCTCCGCGAATTCCTCGCTGCCGGCTGCCTTGAATACCGCCGAATAGTGGATCGCCGGCGCGACCGACTTCTCGTCGGTCACGTCGCGGTCCGCGGCGAGCGCCAGCGTTTCAAGCTTGTATCCCATGTCGTCCTCGGATCGTTCGTTGTGTCGCGTTCATGCGGCGCCCGTCAGGCACGCACGCTGCCCAGATGGCGATTCAGCAGACCTTCGACGCGTTTGAGCGCGGTCGAAAGCACAGCCGTGATACCGACGTACACTATGCCGGCCAGCATCAGCGCGTCGGTCGTATAGGTTTCGATGGAGATGCGTCGCGCGACACCGGTCAGGTCGAGCACGGTGATCGTGCTGGCAAGCGCGGTCGACTTCAGCTGCAGCACGATCTCGTTGCCGAGCGTCGGTGCGACGATGCCGATCGCGCGCGGCACGATCACGAACCAGGTGAGCATGAAGCGGCTCATCCCGAACGCGAGCGCGGCTTCCTTCTCGCCGGCGGGGACGCCGGCGATCCCACCCCGGATGTCTTCCGCCATGTAGGCCGCGAGATTGAGCGTCAGCGCGCACAATGCACACGAGAACGATCCGCCGACCAGCAGCCACAGAGGCGACGCACGCACGATCGAGAACTGCGCGAGCCCGTAATACAGCACGAAGATCTGCACCAGCAGCGGCGTGCCGCGAAACACCGACATGAACAGGCGGCTCGGTGTCGACAACCACCGGCGCGCCGACGTGCGCGCGACAGCCAGCGGCACCGCGAGCGCGAACGCAAGGGTGCATGACAGCACCAGCAGCTCGAGCGTGATCCATATGCCGTGCGCGACGTCCGGGCCGGACTGCTCGATGAGGGAAAGAAAGTCGTTCATCACATGGCCCTCTTCAGGTGCGTTTTGCGTAACCGCGGCCCGCGATGCGCTCGAGCCACGCGAACACGGGGTTGGATGCGGCGAGAAAGCCGAAATAGACGATTCCGACCGTCACGTAGAAGACGAACGGCTGCTTGGTGAACTGCGCGGCGATGTTCGCCTTGCGCAACATGTCCTCGAGCCCGACGATCGACACCAGCGACGTGTCCTTCAGCAGGTTCTGCCACATGTTGTTCAGGCTCGGCAGGCAGATGCGCCACGCCTGCGGCAGCCGCACGTACCACAGTGTCTGCAGGCGTGTCATCCCGAACGCGCGCGCGGCCTCGATCTGTCCGGCCGGCACCGCGATGAACGCGCCGCGGAACATCTCCGACGAGTAGGCGCCGAACACCACGGCGAGCGCGATCACGCCGGCGGAGAACGGGCTGATGACAAGGGCGCCATCGAATTGCGCGTTGAGCAGATGCGACAGCCCGAAGTAGCAGATCAACAGGATCAGGAACTCGGGAATGCCGCGCAGGAAATTGGTCAGTGCATAGGTCGCATGCCTGAGCCACCCCAGGCTCGACAGTTTTGCCGACGCACCGGCGATGCCGAGCAGCATGCCGACACACAGCGCGGCGACCGCAAGCTCCAGCGTGACGAGCGCGCCAGCCGCGATCTGCGCGCCGTAGTTCATCAAGATGTCCATCGTCATGTCGCTCCGTGTAAGACGCGGATCGCGCAGGCCGCCGTCCGGCGCCCGCGCGGTGCCGATGCGCGGTTATTGCGGCGCGATGCTGAACGGGAAATAGCGCTTGTTGGCCGCGGCGAACGTGCCGTCCGCCTGCACCTGCGCGATGCCCCTGTCGAACAGCGCCTTCAACGGCGCGTCGCCCTTGCGTACCGCGATCGCGGTGCCGTCGCCGAAGATCTCCGCATCGGCGATCGGCTTGCCGACGAAGTCGAAGCCCTCCTTCCTGCCGGCCTTCGTCAGCCAGTCGTACGCAACCGTGTTGTCGGCAAACACCGCATCGACGCGCCCGGCCTCGAGATCGAGCCACGCCTCGTCGAGCGTCTGATAGACCTTCACGTTGATGCCCGACTTGCTCGCCGGCAGGCGGCGGCGCAAATAGGATTCGTGCGTCGATGCCGTCTGAACCCCGATCGTCTTGCCACGCAGCGTGGCGGCGTTGTCCGTGATGCCCGAGCCCTGCTTCGCGACGAGCTGCACGGGCGCCGTCGTGAAAATGCGCGTGAAGTCCACCGACTGCTCACGCTCCGGCGTCTTCGACATTTGCGCGAGCACCGCATCGATCTGCTTCGCCTTGAGTGCAGGAATCAGCGCGTCGAAATCCATCGTCACCCACTGGCACTTGACCTTCATCGTGTCGCACATCTTCTTGCCGATGTCGATCTCCATGCCCTGCAGCTTGCCGGATGCATCCTTGTATTCGAACGGCGCGTAATCGGCGAGCGTGCCGACCCGCACGACCTGCTCGGCATGCGCGACCGAACCGAGCAATGCCGCGCCCACGCACAGCGACTGAAGCAGCTTTTTCATGATTTCCCCCTCCGGTTGACATTGAATCCGCATCAGATGATGCTGGACAGAAACTTCTGGAAACGCGGCGATTTCTGGCTCGCGAATACCTCGTCGGGACTGCCGTCTTCCTCGATTCGTCCCTGGTGGACGAACACGACGCGGTTCGCGACTTCGCGCGCAAATCCCATCTCGTGCGTGACGACGAGCATCGTGCGTCCCTCGTCCGCCAGCGAGCGCATCACCTTCAATACTTCGCCGACGAGTTCCGGATCGAGCGCCGATGTCGGCTCGTCGAACAGCATCACGTCGGGGTCGGTCGCGAGCGCTCGTGCAATCGCGACGCGCTGCTGCTGGCCGCCTGACAGCTGGTTCGGATAGTGTTCGCACTTGCCGGCGAGCCCGACCCGTTCGAGCATCGCGATCGCCTTGTCGCGGGCGTCGCGCTTCGGCACGCCGAGCACGCGCACCGGCACGAACATCACGTTCTGCAGCACGGTCATGTGCGCCCAGAGGTTGAACTGCTGGAACACCATCGCGAGCTTGCGGCGCACGCGCATCACCTGCCGCGCGTCGGCCGCGACGAGCGCGCCGGCGCGGCCTGCCCGTTTCAGCGCGAGCGTTTCGCCATTCACGCAGATCCGGCCACGGTCGGGCATTTCCAGCAAGTTGATGCACCTGAGGAAGGTACTTTTTCCCGACCCGCTGCTGCCGAGGATCGACACGACCTCATGATTCTTCGCGGTCAGCGAGATGCCCTTCAGCACCTCGACACCGCCGAACGACTTGTGAATATCCTCGACCACCAGCGCGTCCGCCGCCGGTTTGCATGCAGGAATTGCTGCTGGCATCCTCGACTCCTTCTTCGATACGTTGCTCACACCGCTCCGGTTCGCGCCGTGCCGGCCCGCGAGGGGCCCGCGCTTGCGCATCAGCTCGACAGCCGCCGGTTGCGCCTGAAGCAGACCACCTTCGGCTGCGTCATTTCCGTCATCGCGAATCGAACGCCTTCGCGACCCAGCGACCCATGCTTGAATCCGCCGAACGGCATGCCGTCGAAGCGGTAATCGGACGAATCGTTGATCATCACGCCGCCCGCCTGCAGGCGCTCGGCCGCGCCGAGCGCCACCTCCAGGCGGTTGGTGAACACGCCTGCATGCAGGCAGCTCTCCGACGCGTTGGCCGCGTCGAGCGCCTGCTGCAGGTCGGTGAATTTCTCGATGGTCACGACCGGCGCGAATACCTCGTCGGTCCATACACGCGCGTCGTGCGGCACATCCGCGAGCACCGTCGGTTCATACAGCGCCCCGCGCCGCCGATGGCCGGTCAGCACCGTCGCACCGCCCGAGATTGCTTCGTCGACCCAGCGCTCGATGCGGATCGCCTGCTCCTCGCCGATCATCGGCCCCATGTCGGTCGCATCGTCCAGCGGATCGCCGACGACCATCCTGCCGGTCAGTTCGACGAAATAACGCACGAACGGCTCGTACGCGGCCTCGGCGACGAAGATCCGCTGCGTGCCGATGCAGTTCTGTCCCGCCGCCCAGAACGCGCCCGACACGCACGATTCGGCGGCATCCTTCAGGTCACAGTCGGCCATGACGATCACCGGCGCATTTCCGCCCAGGTCCATCGCCATCTTCTTGAGCCCCGCATCGCGCGTGATGGCCTCGCCGGTCTGCGGGCCACCGGTAAAGGTCACCATCCGGATCCGCCGGTCGCGCACCAGAGCGGACGCGATATCCGCGCCGCCGTGCACGATCTGCAGCGCGGCGCGCGGCGCACCGGCATCCCACAGAACCTCGACGAGCGCCTGTGCGGACAGCGGTGCAAGCAACGAGGGCTTCAGGATGACCGCATTGCCGGTCGCGATCGCCGGCCCGAGCTTGTGTGCGACGAGGTTCAACGGGTCGTTGAAGGGCGTGATCGCGAGAATCACGCCCAGCGGCTCCAGCGTGTAGTAGCCGCTCCGATCCTCCGAGCCGGGATACCCGTCGAACGGGATCGTCTCGCCGTTGAGTCGTTTCGCTTCCTCGCCCGACAGGCGCAGCGTGTTCACGCAGCGCGCGACTTCCTTGCGGGCCTGCCGCAGCGGCTTGCCCGCTTCGAGCGCGATCGTGCGTGCGAACGTCTCCGCTTGTGCCTCGACGCTCACGGCTGCGCGAAACAGGATGTCGGCCCGCTGGCTGCGCGGCATGGTTGCGGCCGCGCGCGCGCCGTCGAGCGCGCGCTCGACGAGGACCGGCGCCGCATCGGCTCGCGACAGACGAACCTGGCCGACGATCGAGCCGTCATACGGCGACCGAACATCGGCTACGCCGGCTGCCGTGCAGTCGCTCATCACCGCATCGCGCGCGCTCATGCCGCCACCTCGTGCGAGGCTGCGCCAATCCTGTCCGCCAGTTCGATCAGGTCGGAGAGGATCGCGAACGCCGTTTCCTCGCGGCCGGCACCCGGCCCGCTGATCGTCACGCCGCCGAGCACGTCGGTGTCGAACGTGATCGCATTCGTCACGCCGCTCGCGGCAAGCAGCGGATGGCCGGCCGGCAGCTTGCGCGGTTCGACGCTCGCGGTAACGGTGCCGTCCGGATGGCGGATGGCGGATCCGATCAACCGCCAGGACGTGCGCTCCGCCGCCGCTGCGCGCACGTCGTGCTCGGTCAGTCCCACGATGCCGCGGCACGTCACGTCGCCACGCTTGAGGCCGGCATTCCACAGTGCGTTCGCCAGAATGACGACCTTCAGCTGTACGTCCGAACCGTTGACGTCGGCCGCCGGGTTCGCCTCCGCATAGCCGCGCTGCTGCGCATCCCGGATCGCCGCATCGAAGCTCGCGCCGGCCTCGACCTCACCGAGCACGTAATTCGACGTGCCGTTCAGGATGCCGGCGAAGCCGTGGATGTCGCAGCCGCGCAGCGAGGTCGCGAGCTGCCGCAGCACCGGCGTGCCGCTCATTACCGTGCCCTCGTACATCACACAAGCACCCGATTGCGAGGCGATCCGCGCCAGCGCCGGCTGCGCGAGCGCGATCGGCCCCTTGTTGGTCGTGATTACGTGCTTGCCGCATTCGAGCGCGGTACGGCAATGCGACAGCGCGGGCTCACCGGTGTTCGGATCGGTGAAGGTCGCCTCGATGACGACATCCACGTGTTCCGACGCGATGGCCTTCAGCACCGCGCCGAGGCTGACGTCCGGCGACACCAGCGTGCCGGGATCGCGACGCAACGCTTCGGCATCGACACCCCGCCGAGCGGTTTCGTCGAGGACGTCCAGCGCGATACCGCGAGGATTCGTCGCGATCCCGAGCCGCAGGTCGGCGACCGTCGTCACCGATACGTCGAGTCCCGCCGCACCCAGCATCGCACGCTTCTTTTTGAGCAAATCGACCAGTCCCTGATTGACTCCGCCGAAACCGACCAGTGCCAGTTTGAGTTCCATCTTGATCTTCTCCTGTTCATTGACGACACGACACAGGTTAGTTATGCGAATCGATTTTCAAATTAGGCGTTTCGCCCGATTCAAGTCATCATCCGTTGCGGTTTGTCATGCGGGACGGACGGATCGCCCGTCCCGCGCGAAACAAGTACGTCAGGTGGCCGGCGGTTCGTCGTCGCCGTCCTTGTCGACCGGCACGAACAGCCCGACCTTGACCGCGCTCAGCACGACATTCGTGTTGATCCGGCGGATCATCGGATTGCTCTGCATGATCCGCGCGGACAGCCGGTCGTACGCCTCGACGTCGTGCGCGGTGATGATCGCGATCAGGTCAACGGAGCCGGTCACGTAGTAGATCTGCTGGATTTCGTCATGCGCCTTCGACCACTCGCGGAACCTGGCGACCGTCTCGTAGTTTTCGCGTTCGATCTCGATTGCCGCGATGAACGTCATCGGCCTGCCGACCGCCGCGCGATCGACCACCGCGATTTCCGCCGAAATGATCTTTTCGGTGCGCATGCGCTTCAGCCGCTTTTGCACGGCCGACGTGGACAGGCCGATTCGTTCGGCAATGGCATCCGCAGTCGCGGTGCAATCGCGCTGGACGATATTCAGGATCTTGCGGTCGAAGGAGTCGAGTGCGTCGGTCATGGCGTGGCCTGCCGGAGAACGGGTGCTTGCGTCAAAGATAGAAAGGGCGCGCCGATCTTAGCCCGACCAGATGCCGGACACGGTCGAACGCGGTGACGAGCGTTTCGCGCCACTGCGCCGCCGGCCCGCAGATACGTACCGGTGCGAAATGGATCGTATCCACGCCCGCAGGAATTCGGAACGGACGCTCGATGCCATCGTCCGATTCGGTCACGAGTGCAGTGCCGTCGACTTCGGTCAGGCTCATCATCAGATGGGCGGATGCGGTCGCACCGAGCAGGTCGCGCAGAGGCGGCTCGTTCGCGGACAACTGTTCGAGCAGCGGCAACTCGTACGCGCCGGGCCACCAGGTGTCGTGCTCGTCGAGCCACGGGCCGACGCCCGGCATGCCGACCATCTCGAGGACCCGGTCCGCACCGAGATGCGCATAGGCGCGACACCGGCCGGCCCCGTCGGTCGAAGCGCGCGCCAGCCAGCCGCCGGCGCTCGGGACTGGGTTCGTCAACACGACGTTCGCAGGCTTCAGTCGACCGAGCACTTCAGCCGCGCTTGCAGCGGACTGGCGCCCTTCGCAGGACTGCTGCGCGTGCTCCGGGACGATCCTGCACACCCACTTGGGACCATCCTGCAAGGCGGCCGGAACGTCGCCGGCCCGGACTTGAGCGGTTCGCCTGCGGGCGTGTTCAACGATGACGATTGGCGTGTCCGGCATACAACTCTCTCGTGCTTGCGGGGCCGCGTCGCAGCGATGCTGGCGCGCTTCATGGTTTGGCCGACGATGTTGGGGCTGGAGAAATCATATCGCCTCGATGCGACTAAAAAAATCTCAACCGCATCAAACATCGACGCAAAACGTCGAAAAACACCGCTTGACGGACGTTTCGCATCCAGCCAGACGCCGGCCAGTCCGGCGTCCCTCGCGAACACCAAAGCCGCAGGTCACTGCGATGCACCGAACAGTTGAATCACGACGCCGCGCAGCCACCGGTTGCCTGCCTCATGGTGATATCGCGCATGCCAATGCTGCCGTACCGCAAACCCGTCGACCGGGATCGGACACGCATGAACCGCCAGATCACTCGCCTGAGCCAGTGTCTGGCCGATATGCCGGGGTAGCGTCGTGATCAGGTCGGTCGTCTGGACGATCGCACCCAGACCCAGAAAACCCGGCAACTCCAGCACGACGTCTCGCTCGATGCGCGCCTGCCGCAGCGCCTGTTCGAGGAGTTGCGCCCCGGTTCCCGCGGTGATGGCGACATGTCCTTCGGAACGATACTGCTTGGCCCCGAGGCGGCCGCGAATCCTCGGATGATGCCGGTTGGCCAGACATACCCAGTCCTGGTCGTACAGCTTCTGCTGATAGATGCCGCCACCCAGCCACGGCACATAGCCGATCGCGAGATCGGCTTCGCCGGATTCGAGCGCGCGTTCCGTATTGCCGTCGATCCGTGCGACTTCCAGCCGGACGCCGGGCGCCTGCGCCCGGACATGGGCCAGTAGCCTTGGAAGCAGCGTGATGTGGCTCGCGTCGGTCATGCAGATACGAAAGCGTCGCTGGGCCGTCGCTGGATCGAACGCGATCTCCCATGCGGTGAAGCGCCGAAGCGATTCGAGAATTTCCCGGCATGGCCCGATCAGCGCGTCGGCTTGCGGTGTCGGCGCCATGCCGCCGGGTGTCCGGATGAAGAGCGGATCGTGCAGGTGTTCCCTCAAGTGCCCGAGCCAGATGCTGACCGTCGGCTGGCTCTGGCCCAGTTGCTCGGCGACGCGCGTGACGCTGCGCACGTCGTACAGGAGATCGAAAAGCTGAAGCAGCTTCAGGTCGGGCAGGTCGGCGGGCATCGTGGCGTTATTGTCCATGGCAATGATGCCATTGTATCCATTGCATTGTCGGCATGAGCGGCGACTCCTATCGTGATGCCTTACGTCAAGGAGAAGCCATTGAAAATAGCAATTCTGGGCGCTGGCGCGCTGGGCTGCGCGATCGGCGCCACCCTTACCCAAGGCGGCCACGAGACCTGGCTGATCGACCGCTCGCCTGCACACGTCGATGCGATGCGCCGTGACGGCCTGCGCGTCGACGACGCGGGCGGCACCCGCCACGTACGCGTCCACGCGACGACTCAGGCTGACGATGTCGGCGTGGCCGACCTGGTGGTGGTGCTGGTCAAGTCGTTCCAAACCGACGCGGCCATCCGCGGCGCCCAATCGCTGGTGGGGCCGGATACCGCCGTGCTGTCGCTGCAGAACGGCCTCGGACACGAGGACATCCTGATCGACGTCGTCGGCCGCGAGCGCGTGCTCGCGGGCAAGACCTACGTCGGCGGCGTGCTGCGCGGCGCGGGCCATATCGAATCCGGCGTGATCGGCAAATACACCTATATCGGCGAACTCGACGGCCGCATCACGCCGCGCGTGCAGGCAATCGCCGCCGCGTTCGATGCCGCCGGCCTCGCCACGACGATCAGCGACAACATCGTCGGCACGATGTGGGACAAGCTGCTGGTGAATGTCGCGACGGGTGCGCTGACCGGCCTTACCGGCCTCACCTACGGGCAGCTTTACGATGAGCCGCTGCTGAAGGCGACGTCGCTTGCAGCCGTGGCCGAGGCGATCTCGGCGGCGCAGGCGGCCGGCGTCAAGCTGTCGATGACCGATCCGGAACAGGCCTGGACGCTCGCCGCCGAGGGGCTCCCCGCGACCTTCAAGACGTCGATGCTGCAAAGCCTGGAGAAGGGCTCGATCACCGAAATCGACTTCATCAACGGTTCGGTCGTGCGCTGGGGGCAGCGCTACGGCGTGCCGACCCCGGTCAATGCAACGCTCGTCGCCTGCATCAAGGGGCTGGAACGCGCGATGGCCGATCGCCAACGGCAGGAGACCGCCGCATGAATGCCACGAAAGCCTATCTCGAACACGTTGCGATCTGGGTGAAGGACATCCGCTGGCACATCCGCTTCTTCGAGGAAGTGCTCGGCATGACCCTGCGCGAAGTGGACGGCACGCTCGACGCGCCGCGGCAGTACTGGACGCTCGGCGGCCTGCAGTTCATCCACGCGCCGGAACACGATGGCCCGGAAGGCCGGCTCGCGCATCTCGGCGTGATGTGCGAAGACCTGGAAGCCGCGCTGGCCCAGGCACAACGGTTCGGCGTGTCGGAGATGCCGCAAGGGCGGAACTGGCTTCGCCTGCCCGACGGGCTCGCCGTCGAACTGATCCAGGCCCGGCCGGCTTCCTGCGTCGCGCAGGCACTGGCCATCAACCCGCGCGCGGAGGCATGACCATGACGATCGTCGAGAAATACTGGGACGACGCCCGCGAGGGTGACACGTGCACGAGCCCGAGCTACATCGTGACCAAGGAACGCATTCTCGCGTACGCCGACCTCACCGGCGACCATACGCCCGTCCACGTGGACGAGGAATACGCCAACGCGAGCCATTTCGGGTGCCTCGTCGCGCACGGGCTGTTCGGCTTGTCCATCGCCGACGGCCTGAAGACGCAGAGCGACTATCGCTTTCTGCCAGGCATGTCGCTCGGCTGGAGCTGGGATTTCCTGCTGCCGATCAAGGTCGGCGACGTGCTGCACGTGAAGTTCCGCGTCGGCTCGATGCGGGCCAGCAAGAGTCGCCCGGATTGGGGCATCGTCGTGCTGCCGTCGGAGCTGATCAATCAGGACGGTCAGGTCGTTCAACGCGGCGAGCATCGCCTGATGGTGCCGCGCCGCCCGGAGGCACTGTAATGCAGGCTCGCCCACTCGAAGGTATTCGCGTCGTCGACTACAGCCACTTCCTTGCCGGTCCGTATGTCGGGCGCTGTCTCGCGGCGCTCGGCGCCGAAGTCATCAAGGTCGAGCGCCCCGGATCGGGCGACGCCGGACGCCAGCACGCGACCGTGCTCGACGACCAGCAAAGCGGCTACTTCCTGCAGCTCAACATGGGCAAGCGCGGCGTGAGCGTCAACATGAAGGACGCGCGCGGCAAGGCGTTCATGCAGCGGCTGTGCGACTCCGCCGACGTGTTCATCGAGAACTATCGGCCGGGTGCACTGGACAAGCTCGGGCTCGGCTTTCCGGAATTGTCGGCGCGCAATCCGGGCCTCGTCTACTGTTCGATTTCGGCGTACGGGCACACCGGTCCGGACACGCATCGCGCAGGCTTCGGGCTGATCGCGGAAGCCAGGAGCGGAATCATGCAGATGGTGGGCATGCCGGGCGAGCGGCCGCCGCTGCTGCGCATCTCGCTCGGCGACATGTACACCGGCATTCATGCGGTCGCGGCCATCAACGCCGCGCTGCTGGGGCGCGTGAAGAGCGGCCGCGGGCAACACATCGACATGGCGCTGTACGACACGCTGGTATCGATGCACGAATATGCGGTGCAGTGCTACACGCTGCAGGGCGTGCTGCCCGAGCAGACCGGGCACGACATGCCGACCTCGACACTCTATGGCGTGTTCCGTGCCGCGGACGGCGATCTCGTGATCGCCGCACAAGTCGACGACGCGTGGAAACGCTTCGCCGGGCTGATCGCGACGCACGGCGGCCCGTCGGACTTCGGCGCCGACACACGGTTTCACGACAGCACCGGGCGCAACGCGCACCGCGCGGAGATTCTGTCGGTGGTCGAGCCGTGGGTGGCCGAGCGTTCCGTCGCGTCGGTGCTCGAACTGCTCGACGGCATCGACGTTCCGTGCGCGAAGGTGCAGCGCATCGACGAGGTATTGAACGATCCGCAGATCCAGGCGAGAGGCATGGTCGTCGAGCAACAGCATCCGCGCTACGGGACGCTGCGCCTGCCCAACCTGCCGTTCCGGTTTTCCGATTGCGATACGACGATTCGCGACGTCGCGCCCGATCTCGGGCAGCACAACGCGGAAGTCGCGCGCTCCCTCGGATTCGATTCGGCCGAAATCGACGCGATGCAGGCCGACGGCGTCCTCTATTCAAAAGCGAGCCAATGATGACCGACCCATACGCGGTGATCGGCAATCCGATCGGGCACACGAAATCCCCACTGATTCACGGCCTCTTCGCGCAGCAGACGCGTCAGGACATCAGCTATACGCCCATCGAGGGGCCCGTCGAGCCGGCAGGCGCTTTCGCAGCCGCGGTTCGTGCCTTTTTCGAAGGCGGCGGCAAGGGCATCAACGTCACTGCGCCGTTCAAGCTCGACGCGTTCGCGATGTCGGACGAACGCAGCGAGCGGGCGCAGCTCGCGGGCGCGGCCAACGCGCTCAAGTTCGACGGCGGCCGCATCCTGGCCGACAACTTCGACGGCATCGGCCTGGTTCGCGATATCGAGGTGAACCTCAATCTGCCGATGGCCGGCAAGCGTGTCCTGGTGCTCGGTGCGGGCGGCGCGGCACGCGGCGCGCTTTTGCCGTTCCTCGAAGCCGGACCGGCTGAACTGGTCATCGCGAATCGCAACGTCGACAAGGCGCGAGCCTTGGTCGCGCAGGTTGCCGGACGCGGTCCGCTCGTTGCCGGCGGCTACGCAGACCTCGCACGGATGGGGCGTTTCGACCTGGTCGTCAATGCGACGTCGGCGAGCCTGACCGGCGACCTGCCGCCGGTCCCGCCGAGCGTGTTCAGTCCGACCGGCACCGCCTACGAACTTGCATACGGCAAGCGTCTGACGCCGTTTCTGCGGCTCGCGAAAAACGCAGGCGTACACGGAATTGCGGATGGTGTCGGCATGCTGGTCGAGCAGGCGGCCGAAGCGTTTGCATGGTGGCGCGGCGTACGCCCCGAGACCAGCGCGGTGATCGATCGGCTGGCCGTGCCCTTTGATTGAACACGCGATGGAGATTCGCATGAAGAAGATCCTGATGCTGCACGGCATCAATCACAACATGTTCGGCAAGCGCGACCCCGCACAGTACGGGACGATCACGCTCGCGCAGATCGATGCACGGCTGCAAGGGTTGGCGGAGGAACTGGGTGTACAGGTGGAATCGTTCCAGACGAACGGCGAAGGCGCGATGTGCGAGCGCATTCATCGCGCTTTCGAGGAACGCCAGGATGCGGTGCTGATCAACGCCGGGGCATGGACGCATTACAGCTACGGCATTCGCGATGCCCTTGCCATCCTCACGCGCTCGCCCTGTCCGTCGAATTCGTCGAGCGCGACGCGACGCCGCTCGCTCGTGACGGCGAACGACGCGATGTGGACGATCTTCGCGATGCGCCATTCCCGATACAAAAAGCGCAACAGCATGCCGCACGCATGATGACGCGTGACGACGGGGAGCCGTCCATGGGAGCGCGCGAAGGATGCCGGTTATGGGAGCGGGATTGAAATCGGGTTCGAAAAAACCGCACTACGTGCGCCGCCGGTAAGTCCCCGGCGTGCTGCCCGTCCAGTGGCGGAACGCGCGATGGAACGCGCTCGGATCGTCGAAGCCGATATCGGCGCCGATCGCGGCGATCGTGTCGAGCGTATCGGTGAGCCGCTGGATCGCGATGTCGCGCCGCAGTTCATCCTTGAGCGCCTGGAACGTCGTGCCTTCCGAGGCCAGGTGGCGGCTCAGCGTGCGCACCGAACAATGCAGATGCTCGGCCGCCTGGTCGATCACCGGCAGGTCGGGCAGCGCCGCTGACAGGTATTGCCGCACGCGATGGCACACGAGCTGTTCGCTGAACGATTCGAAGATCCAGTCGCCGGGCGCGCGCGCGAGGAACTTGCGCAGGTTGCGCTTGCTCTGCCGGATCGGTGCGTCGAGGTAGTCGGCGCTGAAGCGCATCAACGTGCGTTCGCAATCGAACTGCACGGAACCGGTGAAGAAGTACAGGTGCTCGACCGCATGGCGCGGCCGCGGGCACGCGAACTCGATCTTCAGCAGCGGGATCTTCTGCCCGATCAGCCAGGAACACACGCCGTGCACGAGCTTGAGCATCAATTCCTGGCCGAGCGCGCCGATCGGGCCGACGGCCGGGTTCGGCCGCAGCAGCACCTGCGCGACGAGGCCGTCGCGCTTCGATTCGACGAAGAAGTCGTCGAGCAGGATATGGAAGAACTGGCCGAAACGGTGCAGCGCCGTTTCGAGGTTGCGCGCATCGAGCAGGCTCAGGCACAGGTACTTCAGCGTGCCGCCGCGCAGCGGGCGCGAGAAGATGCCGGGCATCTCGTCGTCGAGGTCGATCGCGAGCGTGCGGTACAGCGTCGAGAACTGCTCTTCCGTCACGCGCGCATGCGGCTCGCCGAGCAGCTCGAGCGGGATGCCGGCCCCGCGCAGGTAGCGCTCGACCACATCGCGCCGCGCGCCGGCGCTCGCCAGAAAACCGTTGACGAGCGAGATCGGCACCGTCGCGCTCGGCGACGGCAGCGCCTGCCCGGGCCGGGCGGAAGGTGAGTCTGAACCGGTCATCGCGTCCCCGTCGGTCGAACCGCTCGCATTGTACTTGAGCGGCCCGGACCGGGCCTTCGGGGCCTTCGGGGCTTTCGGCGTGCCGGCCCGCGCGCCGACGGGCGCGCGGCGCTTCGGCGCCATCAGTCGGCGCGGCTGAGTTCCCGGCGCAGGATCTTGCCGACCGTCGACTTCGGCAGCCGATCGACCAGGCGGATCAGCTTCGGCACCTTGTAGGCCGCGAGGTTCGCGCGGCAATGCGCGACGATCTCCGCTTCGGTAACGGCCGCATCCGGCGCAAGCACCACGAACAGCTTGACGGCCTCGCCCGTGCGCTCGTCGGGCACGCCGATACAGGCGCATTCGGCCACGCCCGCCAGCGACGTGGCCGCAGCTTCCACCTCGTTCGGGTACACGTTGAAGCCGGACACGATGATCATGTCCTTCTTGCGGTCGACGATCTTCAGGAAGCCGGCCGCGTCGAACACGCCGATGTCGCCGGTGCGGAAGTAGCCGTCCGCGGTGAACGCGGCCGCGTTCGCTTCCGGCTTCTGCCAGTAGCCGCCCATCACCTGCGGCCCCTGCACGCAGATCTCGCCCGCTTCGCCGATCGCCACCTCGCGATCCTGGTCGTCGAGCAGCTTCACGTCGGTTGATGGCAGCGGCAAGCCCGTCGTGCCCGTGAACGCGTCGATCGACTGCGGATTGAACGTGACCACCGGCGACGTTTCCGACAGCCCATACCCTTCGCGGATGAAGTTGCCCGTCACCGCCTTCCAGCGCGCGGAGATCACGTCGATCACCGCCGCGCCGCCGCCGGCCGACAGCTTCAGCCGCGACCAGTCCACTTCCTTCAGCCGCGGATGGCCCGCGAGCCCCGCATACAGCGTGTTGACGCCGACGAACACCGACGGCCGCGCCGCCTTCAGCACGTCGATGAAGCCGTCCATGTCGCGCGGGTTCGCGACGAGCCAGTTCTCCGCGCCGATCGCGAAGTAGGACAGGAAGTTCACGGTCAGCGCGAAGATGTGATACAGCGGGATCGCCGTGACGACGACCTCCTCGCCCGGCTGACGCGCGGCAGGTACGATCGCCGCGAACTGCTCGATGTTCGCGACGAGGTTGCGGTGCGACAGCGCGGCACCCTTCGACAGCCCGGTCGTGCCGCCCGTGTACTGCAGCAGCAGCAGATCGGCGCCGCCGAGCGCGACCGGCTCGAAGGCGAGCGATTCGCCGGCGGCGATCGCGTCCGCGAGCGGGATCGAGCCGGGCGGCAGCGCGTCGCACGCGCCGGCCGGCGCATCGACGACGCCAAGATCGCCGCGCCCGACGCTCAGCACGGTTCGCATGCGCGTCTTGCCGACCACGTCGGCGAACGTGCCCATCGATCCGCCGCACACCACGGCCACTTCGACGCCCGCGTCGTTCAGCTGGTGTTCGAGCTCGTGCGCGGTGTAGAACGGATTCACGTTGACCTGGATCGCGCCGATCCGCGCGAGCGCGACGAACGTCACCGGAAACGCGAGCACGTTGGGCAGCATCACGGCCACGCGGTCGCCTTTGCGCACGCCCACGACCTGCTGCAGGTATGCGGCGAGCGCGGCCGACAGGCGGTCGACGTCGGCGTAGGTCAGCGTGCGGCCGAATGCACGGAACGCGGGGCGATCGGCAAAGCGGCGCATCGCGTCGTCCAGCAGCGCGGTTACGGAAGGATGGCGATCGGCATCGATCTCGGCGGGGATCGAGCCGTACGAGCCGATCCAGTGTCTCTTCGTCATGTCCTGCTCCTCGGGGGACGGCGCCAGGCAGCGCCGTTCGCACGGCGGCCCGCGCACCGGATGCGCATGGGCCGTCGCCTGACCGACGACTATCGCCCGCCAACGGTGCTTTGAAAATGATCCGGGCGGTCGAAAAGATGATCGAAACGGACACGCGGGCGCGCGGCGCACCGCCAGCCACGGCTTGCGCTCGCGCGTCGGTTTGCCGTTGTCGGGCCGTGCAAGGCCATGCGCATCAGGGTGAACCCTATGGCGCGCCCGCGCGTTCCGGCGCAAAATCGCGAACCCGGAACGGTATCGAATCGGACGCAGAACCAGCCATGCCGCGCAGTGCGCTCTTGACCCCGACGGCCGCCGGCGCCGCCCCGCTGCCGGACGCCCCGCTCGCCCACGCGTTGCGCGAGAAGCGCTTCTCGCCGGCCAAGCTGGCCGTGCTGGTCGGTGTCGCCCAGGAACTCGGCCTCGACCCGACCGCCGTGCTCGACGGCACCGGCCTGTCGCCGGACGCCGTCACCGACCCATTCACGCTCACATCGCAACTGCAGTTCCTGACCGCCGCGCGCAACGCGATCGGCCGCTATGACGGCACCGATCTCGGCGTGCGCGTCGGCCGCCGGCTGCATGCGTCGAGCTACGGAATGTACGGCTACGCGATGCTGTGTTCGGAATCGCTCGCGCATGCGTTCGATTCGGCAGTCAAATATCACCAGCTCGCGAACGGGATGCTCGCGATCCGCTGGGTCGAACAAGGCGACACCGCGTCGTGGCTGTTCCCGGATCCGCACGAAGCCGCGCTGCCGGAGCCGGACCTGCCGCTCTACCGCTTCCTGATCGACATGCAATTCGCGCTGCACGTGACGATCATCAAGGACGTGATGGGCGCGTGGTGCGTGCCGGCCCGCGCGCAGTTCGCGCAGCCGCGACCGCCGCATGCGGCGCTGCTGTCCGATGCGCTCGAATGCCCGATCGCGTTCGACCAGCCGCACCATGTGTTGAGCTACCCGGCCGCGTGGCTCACGCGCGCGCCGCAGCTCGCGAATCCGATCACCGCCGCGCAGGTGTCGTCGCACTGCGCGCGCCTGCTCGACGAATTGCGCAGCCAGGCGGGCGTCACGCGGCGCGTCTACCATGAACTCACGCGCACGCCCGGGCAGTTTCCGGACATCGACGCGATCGCCGACACCCTGTGCATGACGTCGCGCACATTGCGCCGCAAGCTCGACGCCGAAGGCACGTCGTACAGCGAGTTGCTGACGAGCGTGCGCAAGGCGCTCGCGATCGACTACCTGAGCACCACCACGCTCAGCACCGAGGACATCGCGCTGACGCTCGGCTTCAGCGACGCGGTGGGATTCCGCCACGCGTTCAAGCGGTGGACCGGCACGACGCCGAGCGACGTGCGGCGCAAGCGCGGCGGGTAGACGCTACGCACGAGCGGGCATGAGCCCGACCGTATCCGTCACATCGGCATCCGTCGGCCATCGTTCGTGCAAATCTCGCGTTCTGCCGGTCGCACGTCGCGTGGTTCAAACGCGTCTGCACGATCAGCCAGACCGGCCCGGGCATCGATGCGTAGCGTCTCCGGCCACGCCGCACGCGGCGCCAACTGCCGTGGACGGCCGATGGGCTGGCGTCGGCCGTCCACCATTCCACGCATGCAGATCGGCAGAAATCGCGACGACGGCGCCGGTCGGTTTCAGCGCGCCTCTCCGGCCGCCGGCTGCGCGACCGTCAGCGCGAACTCGAACACCGCGCCCCTCCCCTCCCGGTCGACGAGCCGGATCCCGCTGCCGTTGAGCGCGAGCATCCGGTGCACGATCAGCAGCCCGAGCCCGCCGCTCGTCGCCGCACCGCCGCTCATCGGCCGTTGCGGCCGCTGGAACAGCCCTTCGCGCCGCGCCGGCGGAATCCCTTCGCCGGTATCCGACACGGTCACCACCACGCGGTCTTCCTGCGGCGTCAGCGCCACTTCGACTTCGCCATGCTGCGGCGTGTGCCGCAATGCATTGTCGAGCAGGTTGGTCAGCACGCGCTCGATCATCCCGAGATCGGCCGACACGACCGGCACGCGCGGCGGGATGCGCGCATGCAGCGTGACGCCGCGCGACTGCGCGGCGAGTTCGAACTTCTCGAATACGTCCTGCACGAGATCGACGAGCGAGAACGGCTCGCGCTCGGCCTGCACGCCGCCCGATTCGAGCCGCGCGAGCTCGAACAGCGCCTGCGCGAGGCGGCCGACCTTCGTGCTCTGCGCGAGCGCGATCGACAGGTAGCGGCGGCGCTCGGACTCCGCGAGCGCGTCGGACTTCAGCGACAGCGTTTCGAGATAACCGTGCAGCGACGTCAGCGGCGTGCGCAGGTCGTGCGAGATGTTCGTGATCAGTTCGCGCCGCTGCTGGTCCTGACGCGTCAGCGCGCGCCACTGGTCGCCGATCCGGTCGGCCATCTGCGCGAACGCGGATTCGAGCACCGCGATGTCGTCGCCGCGCCGCCCGGGCGGCGAACGTGGCACCGGCGGCTGCGTGTCGGGCGCCGCGTTCGCGTCGAAGCGGCGCATCGCATCGGTCAACCGGCGCAGCGGGCTCGTGATGAAACTGAACGCGGTCAGGCCTGCGAGCAGGCCGAGCAGCGCGACAAGCGCCATCGACCACAGCGTCGTGCGCAGCACGTTGCCGGCGTCGACGCGCGCGGCCAGCCGGTCGTGCGCTTCGCCGAGCAGCACCACGTAGATGTAGCCGGAAGGCGGCTGTCCCGCACGCTGCAGCGGCGCGGCGCTGAACACCTTGCGCGCGTCGGGGCTGCGCGGATCGTCGCCGAGGATCGGCAGAGGATCGCCCGCGATGAAGCGCTGCACCGGCGCCAGATCGACGCGGTCGCGCTTCACGTGGCCGGGCGGCGCGTCGTCACCCTGGATGTGCCCCGCGTTGTCGAGCAGGTACACCTCGACGCTCGGATTCACGCCCATCAACTGGCCGAACAACGAGCGCACGGCGTCCGGGCGCAGCCCGTTCGCGTCCATCAGCGGCGTGCTGCTCGCGATATGCGCGGCGAGATCGCGCGACAGGCCCTGCACGACTTCCTTCTCGCGCATGTCGTTCGCGCGGATCTGCAGCCATGCCGACGCCCCCGAGCACGCGAGCAGCAGGACCGAGAACACGAGCGACAGCCGCTGGGTGAGGGTCAGCTTCATCACGTGTCCCGCTGATCCGGCGCGGCGAGCTTGTAGCCGCGTCCCCACACGGTGAGGATGCGCACGGGTTCGGCCGGATCGGCCTCGATCTTCGCGCGCAACCGGTTGATGTGGGTGTTCACCGTGTGTTCATAGCCTTCGTGCTGGTAGCCCCACACGGCATTGAGCAGGTCCATCCGCGAGAACACCTTGCCCGGATGCCGCGCGAAGAAATACAGCAGGTCGAACTCGCGCGGCGTGAGGTCGATGCGCGCGCCATTGACGGCAGCTTCGCGCGCGATCGGGTCGATCGACAGCCCGGCCACGTCGAGCGTGCCCGCGTCGATCCGCGAATCGCGCGCGAGCGCGTCGACGCGCCGCAGCAACGCCTTGACCCGCGCGACGAGTTCGAGCACCGAGAACGGCTTCGCGAGGTAGTCGTCGGCGCCGAGTTCGAGGCCGAGGATCCGGTGCACCTCACTCGAGCGTGCGCTCGTGATGATGATCGGCGTGTAGCGCGCCATCGCGCGCGCGCGCCGGCAGATTTCCAGGCCGTCGACGCCGGGCAGCATCAGGTCGAGGATCAGTGCGTCCCAGTTGCCCTGTTCGAGCAGGCGCAGCCCTTCCGTGCCGTCCGCGCTGTGAACCACTTCGTAGCGCTCGTCGCGCAGGTGCAGGCTCAGCACGTCGGCGATGTCGGCATCGTCCTCGACGATCAGGATGCGTTTGGGGTGGTCCATGGCGGTCGGCGGCGGCACGTCGTAGTGGTTCCGGAAGTCGAAAGACGGGTTCTGATCTGCCCAGGGCCGAAAGACCGGCCAGCGAGGGCGAATCGCGGCAGCAACGCCGCGCTGCCGCCATTGTGCAAAATTTTGCAGCGGGAAGGGGTCACATTTCGTTTAAGTTTGGGTAGCGAGCGGGCTGACGGGCAATACCGGCGCGACGCTTCATTCCGGCCCCCAAAAATTCAGACGGCAATCGCCCGGGCTCGAGCACCGCTTCGATCGATCATCACGTCGGCGCAGCCGTTCTTCATTCCGATTCGGAAACCGGCAAACCGAGCCGCCAGCTCAAATTCCTGCGCGCCTGCATCTCGCAACGCGTGTAGAAGAAGTCCGTCAGATAGATGCGCGGACGCACGAGCAGCCCGCGCAGAATGGTTCGCTCATGAAGGTCGTAGGCCCGGTCGTCAAGATCGGGACGCTCCGCCCGCAGACGCCGGCCGTCTTCGCGAAACCGGCTGCGGGAAGCGCCGAGCACGGCCAGGTCGATGTCGCAGACGAAACGGGCATCCAGTCCTGCGGCAATACCCGAGTGGGTCGTCGCGAGAATCATCGCGCAAATCTGGTCGCAGGCGCGGATTCGCTCGTCCGCCCGGCGCCGGAACCAGTCCGCGCTGTTCTGCTCGTTGTCCTTCGCGCCGGGCACGAAGATCACGTCATGGAACCAGAGCGCGAGTTCGACGGCGTCCGGTTCGGGAATCGACTCGCGTGCCAGGTCGAACTGGCGCAAGCATCGCCGCACGTGGACGAGCGTGTGGTAATGGCGCGCCGGCTCCGCATAGCATCGCGCCAGCATCCGATAGACACCCTCGGCATCTGTCCCGCCGCTGCACGACCACAACGCGACGAACCGCTCCTGCATCCGGCTCACGTTCGCTCCTTGGCCCGGGGCGTCTGCGCATGATCGCCCCATGCCGACATTACCGCGATGCGTTCAGAGAAACTCCCTGCGGATGTCGATACTCGACCGCTGCCCGATGTTTCCGTAGTGATGCGCAAGCCATGCGTCGGCTTCGCGCCGACCGTGGTCATGCAGTTCGCTGAGAAATGCCCAATCCGCGTTGTACTTGCTCGATACGCTCAACGCGCACATGGCGTCGTCGGCGCGAATCGAATGGATCAGCATTTCCTTCATCTCGCCGCGATCGATCGTGCCCTGCTGGATCAGGTCGGTGACGAACGCGATCGCCCGCATCTCGCGCATCAGCGACGAATTGAAACTGATCTCGCTGATGCGATTGAGGATTTCCGCGGCCGTGATCGGCACGCCGCGTCGCACGAGCGGATTGATGTGCACGATCACGACGTCGCGCGTCGCGCAATTGTAGATGAGCGGATAGATGGCCGGATTGCCCATGTAGCCGCCGTCCCAGAAATATTCGCCATCGATCGAGACCGCCTGGAACAGTGTCGGCACGCATGCCGAGGCCAGCACCGCGTCCGCACTGACGTCCTCGCCCGTGAAGATGCGTATCTTCCCCGTCTCGACGTTGGTAGCGCACAGGTACAACCGGATCGGACAGTGCTTGCGCAGTGCGTCGAAATCGACGTGGCTTTCGAGCACTTCGCGCAGCGGATTCAGGTTGTTCGGATTGAACTGATACGGCGAAAAGACGCGCAGCATCATGTCTGCGAACGCATAGAGCGGCGAATGATCGAGCCCGAAGCTGTGCGTACCCTTCAGCCACGGCACCCAGCGCAGCGGGTTGTAGTGCTCCGCCGATCGCGCGACCGCCTGCCAGAAGTCGTGCAGTGCCTGACGCGCGCCGTCTTCGCCGCCTTGTTGCAGCCCGTACGCGAGTACGGCGGCGTTCATCGCGCCGGCACTGGTTGCACTGACACCCTCAATTTCGAGCCTGCCGTCTTCGAGCAGCCGGTCAAGCACGCCCCAGGTGAAGGCGCCGTGCATCCCGCCCCCCTGCAAGGCCAGCGCGATCGGTTTGCGCGGCAGATCGTTGCGGCGTCGCGTGTGCGTAATCGTCATGTCCGTCTCCCCAGTTCTTAGCTATACGGAACAACGGCAGTTCATGGACGGTGCGTCGTCACGCGATACGTCGTCGTGCATCGCAGGCCCATTCATTCTGCGCGCCCGTCCAAGGCATCCAGCAGCGCTTTCGCCTCTCGCAGATCGCACGTGTCGAATCCTTCCGTGAACCAGGCGTACACCTCGGACAGCGCCTGCCTTGCCTCGACGATCTTCCCCTGTCGTTGCAGTAGCCGAGCGAGGTCCGATGCTGCTCGCAATTCCAGCGCTCTGGCACCCTGCCGGCGCGCGCGCGCGATCGCCCGATGAAAGCAGTCAACCGCTTCGTCATCATGTGTGGCGGCAGCCCCCTCCTTGCTCGCCGCGCCGGCCAGATAGATTCCCGTGAGCCGGGACAGCTCGGCCTCGTAGCAATGCTCGCCGGAGTGCTCGACGATCGTCGTCGCCTCTTCCAGCATGTCCAGGGCGGCCCGCTCGTCACCCGCGCGCCAGTAACTGTCGGCGAGCAACGCAAGACAATAAGGCCGCTGATCTTCGCCGCCCGCTGCCCGCTGCGCGTCGAGGCCCAGCCGCATCTGCGCGATGCCGCCCTGGATGTCTCCTTGCACGCTCATCGCCCAGCCTCGCAGAAGCGTCCCCCACGCGAGCCAGTACGGCAATCCGTGCTCGGTCGATACGGCAATGACCGCTTCCGCGCGCTCGGCGGCAAGCATCGGCTCCCGCCTCAGTTGATGCAAGTGCGCCGTGTAGGTCAGACTGAACGCCAGAGACGGCCCATAAGAAAGATGCCGTGCGAGCGCAAGTGCCTCAACGCTGCGCTTGAGCGCCTGGTCGGGATACCCCTGAATCCACAAGGTCAGCACCAGGAAACTGAGCGCCCGGATACCGGGATCCACTCCGTGTGCGAAGACGTGCGCCTGATGCTGCTCCGGATCGTAGATCGCAAGGGCCTGTTCCAGGTGTGTGCGAGCCGTGCCGAAATCGCCCTGCAGAAAAAAGCACGAGCCCAATGCACTGTGCGCCTCGACGAGGAGACCCGGATCATTCGCATTCCTTGCGGTTACGAGCATCTGCTTGCCGAGATCGGTCGCGAGAGCGTACTCGCCGCGCACCAGGTGGTACATCCGCAATCCCAGCTGCGTCGCAAAGCGCTGCGATGCCTCGCCCGTGCGCTCGCACAAATCGAGCGCACGCGTATAGGTCGTGCCAACCTCCGTCGCGCCATACCCGCGCACGTCCATCAGGACCGGCCCGAGAGAAAGCAGCACCGTCAGTTCCCAATGCGCACGCATGGGTGTGTCCGGCAGGCCCTTCAGCAACGCAAGCGCCGCTCCAAGGTGATTCATCGCATCGTGATGGGCGGCATGGCGCAGCGCCTGCTGTGCCGCGCGATGCAGGTATTCGACTGCCTTGGGAATGTTTCCGCTCTGACCGTAGTGGTGCGCAAGTTCGCTGCAGTAATCGGCGATGCGTGTCGGGAACAGCATCTCGATCGCCTGCGCGGTGCGCTCGTGCAGCGTGGTGCGCCGCTCCGTAAGCAACGAGCGCCCGGCCACTTCCTGGGTCAGCGCGTGCTTGAACGAGTAATTGACTTCGGGAAAGGCCGGGCGCTCGAAGATGAACTCCGCTTCTTCCAGGTGGGCGAGCAGACGACGCAGTTCGTCGTCGCGCGCCGGCGCCTCACCGCAAATTTGCCGGATCAGACTGAACGGGAATTCGTGGCCAATCACCGCGAGCGCCTGCAGCAGTTCCTTTTCCTCGATGGGAAGCCGGTCGATACGCGCGGCCAGCACGCCCTGCACGGTGGTGGGAATGTGCAGCGTCGTCGGGGTCTCGACGATGTGATAACGCCCGGCATCGCCGAGCAGCGATTGCTCTTCCACGAGCGTCTGGACCACTTCCTCCATGAAGAACGGGTTGCCCTCCGTCTTCTCCAGAATGAGCTGCTTGAGCGGCACGAGCGTGCGATCCTCGCCGAGCAGCACCGCGAGCAGTCCTTGCGCATCGGACGGGCCAAGCGGTTCGAGCCGGATCCTGCTGCAATGATCCGCGCCGGCCCATGCGGGCTGATATTCGGGCCGGTAGTTCACGAGAAGCAGGATGCGTGCGTCGGGCACGTGGTCGACCAGGTAGGTGAGAAACGCTTCCGTTTCGCGGTCGAGCCATTGCAGATCCTCGAACAGCAAATGGACCGGCTGATTCCAGCTCTCTCGCACGAGAAGCTGCCTGATCGCGTCGAAGGTGCGGTCGCGCCGGATCTGCGGATCCATGTCGACGAGTACCGACCCGCCCTCGCCGATTCCAAGCAGATAGAGGACGTAGGGCACGAGGTCCTCGAAACTGCGCTCGAGCGCGAGCGCCTTGCCGATGACCTTCTCCCGGCAGCGCCGCTCGTCGTCCTGCGTCGTGATCTGGAAATAGTTCTTCAGGAGTTCGATGAGCGGTAAATTGGGAAACGCCTTGCCGTGCGAGACCGAGAACGTCTCCAGCACCAGCGCGCCACGTCGCGAGCGCTCCTTGAACTCGTGGAACAGACGAGACTTCCCGACGCCCGCCTCCCCCACGACGCCGACGATGCGCCCGTGCCCCGACCTCATGGCCTCCAGCGCACGGTTCAGATGCTCCATTTCCGTCTCACGACCGACGAACCGCGCGAGACCGCGATGGGCTGCCAGTTGCAGGCGCGTGCGCAATGCGCCCAGGCCAAGCACCTCGTATACGCACAGCGGCGCGGGAATGCCCTTGAGTTGTGTCGCGCCCAGCGCCTTGAACTCGAAATAGCCTTCAGCGAGCTTATGGGTGGACTCGCTGACGAGAATCGACGTGGGCGTGGCGATGCCCTCGATCCGCGACGCGATGTGGATCGTATGCCCGAGCGGATCGTATTCGGTGTGCAGGTCGACGGTGCGGATGGAACGGACGACGACTTCGCCCGTATGAACGCCGACGCGAATCTGCAGAGGAATGCCTTCCTGCAGACGAATGCGGTCGCCATGCTGCCGCATCGCCTGCTGCATGCGCAATGCGGCGAACAGCGCGCGCTGCGCATGGTCTTCGTGGGCGATCGGTGCGCCGAACAACGCGAGGATGCCGTCGCCGAGCGATTTCGCGACGTATCCCTCGTAGTAGTGGACCGCTTCCATCATCAGCTCGACCACGGGGACGATCAGGCGATGCGCCACTTCGGGATCGAGATCGTGGATCAGCGCGGTCGACCCGGCCATGTCGGCGAACAGCGCGGTAACGGTCTTACGCTCGCCGGCGCGCTCGCCGCGCGCTTCCATGGCCGCGTGTTCGGCACGGATGCGCTCGGCAAGATGATCGGGCGTGTAATGAATCGGGGTAGGTGGCGGTTCGCGGCCCGACGGTCGGGAAAACGACGGCGCGGCGGGCGGTGTCAGCGACGTTCCGCAATGGCTGCAGAAGCGGGCCGCCGGCGCCGCCTCATGCCCGCATTGCGGACATGTGCGGGACAGCACGGCCTGACATTCCTGGCAGAACCTCGCACCGGGAGGATTCTCGGACCCGCATATTGTGCAGCGCATAAAACCCTCTTCCAGCCAAGGGTCGACCTCGAAACATTATGCGCCACTCTCTGCCGGGAATCAGGGCCGCGAGCGTGATCGTATGTGCCGACAGGGTGAGGGTCAGCACGCGTTCGGCCGTCAGTTCTCGCAGCGCGCGCGACACCGTCATCCGGGCCACACCGCAACGAGCAAAACGCGATCAGGTGATCACGCCAACCTGCCAGGGCACGAATTCGTTCTGGCCGTAGCCGTGCAGCTCGCTTTTCGAGCGATTGCCGGACGCGCAGTCGAGCATGTGCTGGAAGATCGCGGCGCCGAGCTGGTCGACACTCGACGTG
Source organism: Burkholderia sp. Bp9012 (assembly GCF_003853825.1). Lineage (NCBI taxonomy): Bacteria > Pseudomonadati > Pseudomonadota > Betaproteobacteria > Burkholderiales > Burkholderiaceae > Burkholderia > Burkholderia sp. Bp9012. The sequence continues at coordinate 34,553 of NZ_QTQA01000017.1, forward strand.
CCGTCGATCACCCCGCCGCAATCGATATCGATGTCGTCTTCCTGACGCACCCACAGCGCGGTATTCGTTGCAAGTTTCAACGACGGCGCCGGCGCACAGCCGTACGCCGAACCCCGCCCCGTCGTGAAGCAAATCAGGTTCGCGCCCGACGCGACTTGCCCCGTCGCCGACATCGGGTCGTAGCCGGGCGAATCCATGAAAACGAGGCCACGCGCATCGATACGCTGCGCATATTCGTATACGTCGACGAGATTCGTGGTTCCGGCCTTCGCGATCGCGCCGAGCGATTTCTCGAGGATCGTCGTGAGCCCGCCCGCCTTGTTGCCGGCCGACGGATTGTTGTCCAGCGCGGCGCCGTGACGTGCGCAATAGGCTTCCCACCACGCGATGCGCGCGAGCAGCTTTTCGCCGACGTCGCGGCTGACGGCACGCCGGGTGAGCAGATGCTCGGCGCCGTAGATTTCGGGCGTCTCGGAAAGGATCGCTGTGCCGCCCTGCCGTACCAGCCGGTCGACGGCCGCCCCCAGCGCGGGATTCGCCGAGATGCCCGAGTAGCCGTCCGAGCCGCCGCACTGCAGCCCCACCACGAGATGCGCCGCCGGCATCGCGACCCGCACCGCACGGTTCGCGTCCGCGAGCATGTCCGTGACCATCGCGATGCCGCGCTCGATCGTCCTGCGCGTGCCGCCGCTCTCCTGGATCGTGAAGTGGTGCAGGCGCGCGGCATCCGCATGCCCGCCTTCGCGCAGCACGTCGCCGATCTGGTTGGTCTCGCAACCGAGACCGATGAACAGCACCGAGTGGAAATTCGGATGCGCGGCGTAGCCCGCCAGCGTGCGCCGAAGGATCGCGATTCCGTCTCCCCGCGAATCGATCCCGCAGCCGAGCCCGTGCGTGAGCGCGATCACGCCGTCGATGTCTGGATAGTCGGCCAGCGCCCGCGGGTTCACCTCTCGCCGAAAATGATCGGCGATCGCACGCGCCACCGTGGCGGAGCAATTGACGCTAGTCAGTATGCCGATGTAGTTGCGCGTCGCGATCCGTCCGTCGTCACGACGAATACCCAGGAAGGTCGCCGGTGTGTCGTCGAGACGCGTCGGACTCGCGGCAGCGCCGAACGCGTGCTCGCGCGCAAACTCGGCCATGCCGAGATTGTGCACGTGCACATGCTGACCGCGCGCGATCGTCTCGCGCGCGACGCCGATGATCTGGTTGTAGCGCCTGACCGGCTCGCCCTTCGCGATGTCGCGCACGGCCACCTTGTGGCCCGGCGGAATCAGGCCGGACACGGCGAGCGCCTCGGACGCGATCAGGTCGCCGGACACGAGCTGGCGCGTCGCGATCACGACATCGTCGTTCGGATGGAGTCGGATCGCAACCGGCCCGGTAGGTGGAAAAGACATGACGGTAATCCTGGATTCAAGATGGGTGGTTCCGCGCCGGCAGGCCGCCTTGCGGCGCCGGCGAACGCTTCAGCGATGCGAACCGGCCTGCACGCCGCCCGGCCCGCTTTCCGCGCCCGCGTGCCCCATGCCGCGCAGCGAGCGCAGCAGCAGCACGCTGACGAAGCACAACGCCGCAACCACCACGAAGCCCGTGCGCGAATCGTGCGACGCCGCGTCCGCGAACGCCTTGATCTGCGGCGACACGAAGCCGCCGAGATTGCCGATCGACACGATGAACGCAATGCCGCTCGCCGCGCCCGTCCCGCCGAGATAACGTGTCGGCAGGCACCAGAACACCGGCTGGCACGCAACCAGCCCGGGGATCGCGATGCAGAAGGCGAGCAGCGCCAGCACCGGCGTGTTGATCACGGATATCGATGCGAATGCGAGAATCCCGACCGTCAGCATGCCGGTCGCGACCTGCAGATGGTTGTCGTGGCGATCCGCGAATCGCGTCGCGACGATCATCGCCGCAATCGTGCACAGCCACGGAATCATCAGCAGCAACCCGATCTTTCCATCGATCTGGGTGCCCATCGTCGCGGCGAATTTCGACGGCAGGTAGAACGCGAGCGGCGCATTGCCGATCTGGATGCAGAAGTACGCGGCAATGAAGGTCAGCACGCGACGGTCCTTCAGCACGCCGAACACGGCCGCGGACAGGTGCCGCGATTTCGCGCGCTCTTCCGCGTCGAGCGTGTCGCACAATGCGCGCTTCTCGTCGTCGGTCAGCCAGCGCGCGTCTTTCGGCCGGCTCGTCAGGTAGAAGAACGCGATCACGCCAACCACGGTCGCCATCAGCCCCTCGACCAGATACATCCATTGCCAGTTCCGCAGACCGAACATGTCATGCATCTGCAGCAGGAAGCCCGACAGCGGATTGCCGATCAGCATCGCGACGGGCACGCCGAAGTAGAACAGTCCGAGCGCGCGGGCGCGCCCCTTCGCAGGAAACCAGTAGGTCAGGTACAGGATGATGCCGGGAAAGAACCCGGCCTCCGCCGCGCCGAGCAGGAAGCGGATCGTATAGAACTGCGTCGGCGTATGCGCGAACATCATCGACGCCGAGACGAAGCCCCACGTCACCATGATCCGGCTCATCCACACGCGCGCGCCGATGCGATTCATGATGAGATTGCTCGGCACTTCGAACAATGCATAACCAATGAAGAAAATGCCGGCGCCGAATGCGAATGCCGCATCGCTCAAGCCCGTGTCGGCCTGATAGGCGAGCTTCGCGAAGCCGACGTTCGCGCGATCGATGAAGGCGAGCGCGTACATCAGCGTGAGGAACGGCAAGAGCCGGACGGCGGCCTTCCTGACCGCCCTGGCAAGGTGCTGCGATTGCTGCGAATCGTGGTTCATCGTTGTCTCCGATATGGTTCTTGTCGTGATGCCCGTTCGACTACGCTCGCCATTCGGGCCCGTCCGGGTACGCGAATGCATCGAGCGAAGCCGGCTTCATCGTGACGCCGTAACCAGGCGCCTCCTGCGGCATGTAGCGCCCACGGCGAATCACGATCGGCGCCTCGAAATGCTCGTGCAGATGGTCGACGTATTCGAGCACACGCCGCTCCAGCGAGCCCGACACCGCGATATAGTCGAACATCACGATGTTCTGCGAGTACTGGCACAGGCCAACGCCGCCGCCGTGCGGGCACACCGGCACGCCGAACTTCGCCGCCATCAGCACGACGGCGAGCACTTCGTTGAGCCCGCCGAGCCGCGCGGGATCGAGCTGGCAGAAATCGAGCGCGCCGGCCTGGAAGAACTGCTTGAACATCACGCGGTTGTGCGCATGCTCGCCGGTCGCGACACCGATCGGCCCGATCCGCTGCCGGATCGCCGCATGACCAAGAATGTCGTCCGGGCTGGTGGGCTCCTCGATCCACCACGGATCGAACCGCGCGAGCACCCGCATGTTCGCGATCGCCTCGTCGACGCCCCAGTTCTGGTTCGCATCCATCATCAGCTTGCGCTCCCAACCGAGTTCTTCGCGCAGGATGCGCGCACGCCGCACGTCCTGCTCGAGATCCGCGCCGACCTTCTGCTTCAGGTGGGTCCATCCGTCGGCCACGGCGGCGCGTGCGAGCGCACGCATCTTCTCCTCCGAATAACCGAGCCAGCCGGCCGCGGTCGTGTAGCCGGGAAAGCCGTGCTCGCGCATCTCCCGCTCGCGCTGCACCTTGCCGGGTGCGGCCCGGCGCAGCAACGCGACGGCCTCGTCGCGCGTCAGCACGTCGTCGATGTACGTGAAGTCGATGCAGTTCACGAGTTGTTCGGGCGGCATGTCGACCAGGAATTTCCAGACCGGCTTGCGCGCCGTTTTCGCCCAGAGATCCCAGATCGCGTTGATCAGCGCGGCCGTCGCGAGATGCACCACGCCCTTCTCCGGGCCGACCCAGCGCAACTGGCAGTCGCCCGCGACCATTTCGTGCCAGTACGCGCCGAAATCGGCCGTGATCTCGTCGAGCGACCGGCCGATCACGAACAGCTTCGCGAGCGCGTGCGCCGCGTCGACACACAGGTCGTTGCCGCGGCCGATCGTAAACGTGAGCCCGTGCCCGCGAAGGCCGTCGCCGGCATCGGTGACGAGCGTCACGTAGGTTGCCGAATAGTCGGAGTTGCCGTTCATTGCGTCCGAGCCGTCCATGCTCCTGGACGTTGGAAAGCGAATGTCACGTACCAGCACATCGATAATGCGTGTCGTCATCGTTGCGTGTCTCCATTCCATTTCATTTGATTTCACTTCGCTGGATGCCGGCCCGGACGCCCGCTCACCCGAGCGCCGCGATCAGGTACGGCTGCGCGACCGATAGCTTCAGCATGCGCGCCATCTCGACCACCGGGCGCAGGCGCCGTGTCTTCTTCATGTCGTGATTGCCCGCGATATCGGCCAGCCGGTGCGCGAGGAACGGGTTCAGGAAGCGTTCGCGCACGTCATCGAGGTAGGCCAGCGCCGCGTCGCGCTCGCCGAGCGCATCGAACACCGGCATCACCTCTTCGCTCCACACCGCCTCGAGTGGCGCGCGGTACGCGGGATCGTCCATCGCTGCGCCCACCGTCATGTCAGGCGAGCCGCCGCGCGTGCGCCATTGTTCGGCGAGCACCGTGTGCCCGAGATTGAGCAGCAGCAGCTTCAGGCGCTCGTAGCGTTCGAGATCGTCGGTCACGACGATGTCAGGGTGCTCGCACGGCAGCGTCATCCTCGCCGTGCGCCGCACCGCCCACAACGCATACGGTTCGGCGATCGCGCCGACCGGGTGAATCGGCTCCGACACGATCCGGTCGACGACCGAGTTGACCCACACGCAGCCGTCGATCAGGTAATCGACGAAAGCCGCGTCCGCGCGCCAGCCCCGCGCGACGGCAACCACCAGGTCGCGCAGCGTGTCGCCGTTGCGCGCGACGAGCTCGCACGGAAGCAGCGTGACGGGTGCCCCGCCCGCGCGGAAACGCTCGTGCAGCAGCACCGCGAGCTTCGCCGCGAAACCGCGCGGCGCGCGGTGGCCGGCAAGCAGATCGGCCCCGTCGTCGTCGAACGGTGCATAGCCGCTGTCGCCGGTGTTGGACACGATGGCCCGGACCTCGCATGCGACGCGCTCGCGCAACCGCGCCCAGTCGTCCGCCGCATGCAACGCTTCCGTGATCGCCGTGCAGTCGACCTCGCGATCGATCGTCTCGCCGTGCCGCCGGCCGCGAATCCGCACCGGGTAGCGCCCGGTCGCGCGCAACGCATCGATGCGGGCACGGCTTTCCGCGCTCGACGTCGTCTGCACCACGGTGATCGCACCGAGTGCGCGGCTGGCTGCCAGCGCTTCCGACACGAACAGGTCGACGTGCGCCTGGAGGAAGCGGCTGGTGCCGAACTGCAGGATCGGGTTGCCCATCGGTTCGCGCTCCGCGTTCAGCATTCGACGAGTGCCTTGATCACGCCGGCGTCCGGTTCGAGGAGTTCCGCGAACCGGTCGGGCAAGTCCGCGAGCGTCAGCGCGTGCGTCTTCAGCGCGTCGGTCGGCACCCGCCCCGCACGCATTGCGTCGAGCACGGTTTCGAAATCGGCCGGCGTCGCGTTGCGGCTCGCGAGCAGCGTCGTCTCGCGCTTGTGGAATTCCGGGTCGGAGAACGAAATGCGGCCCTTCACGAGCGAGATCAGCACGTACTTCCCGCCGTGCGCGACGAAGTCCAGGCCGCGCTCCATTGCGACAAGATTGCCGGTGGCGTCGAACACGACATCGAAGAATTCGCCGTCGGTGAGCGCCGCGAGGCGCTCGACATCGGCGCCGGCCCCGCTCGTGTCGAGCGGCACGGTGGCGTGCGCGCCCAGCGCCGTCGCGCAGACCGCCAGCCGGTCCGCGCGGCCGTCGAGCACGCTGACCTGCGCGCCGCGCAGCATGGCGAAGATCAGCGCGGCCATGCCAATCGGGCCCGCGCCGACAACCAGCACGCGTTGCCCGGCCCGGACCTCGGCACGCGCGACCGCGTGCGCGCCGATCGCGAGGAATTCGATCATCGCGGCCTGGTCGAGCGTGACGCCGTTGGCCGCGAACACGAAGGCCTGCGGAACGGCGAGGTATTCGACCATGCCGCCGTCGGCGTGCACGCCCAGCACCTGGATCCGGGTGCAGCAATTGGTCTTGCCCGCACGGCACGCGACACACGTACCGCACGACAGATACGGCATCACGTAGACCTGGTCGCCGGCCTTGACGCGTGCGCCCGCCGGCGCCGTCTCGACGACGCCGGCCAGCTCGTGCCCCATCACCCTGGGATAGGCGAGGTACGGCTGGTTGCCGGTGAAGATATGCATGTCGGTGCCGCATACACCAACCCGCTTCACGCGGATCAGGACATCGTCGGGGCCCACGGCCGGCACCGGGCGCTCGGCAACGACCAGACGACCGGGTTCTTCACAAATGACGGTTCTCATCGGTATCTCTGTAATGGGTGAAACAGGACGATGTGGCGCGTGCCACCACTAAACTGGCCTGACCAAACACATGCTATTGGTCTGGCCACCATTGGTCAAGCCAATTGCCGGGCATTTGGGGAAATCCCTAGAAGGCATGGTGACAAAGCGCGCATCGGATGGCTCGGATACGCCCACCTTTCCGCTTTTTCATTGGGCGTAAAGCGGAATCGGCAAGAACCGACTGGATTGAAAACTTGGTAAGGCCAATTAATCCATCCAGCTCCCTGCGACATCGAGCGACGTGATCGACTTGGCATGAATTGGTCAGGCCATTCAAAGTGCAGTAGACTGATCGCTTCGGAACAGACATCCGCGGTATGCGGCAAGGGGGAGCATTGCTGGACCAGTTCAAACAGGTGGATACACGCCGCCTGTATCAGCGCATCGCCGACCAGATTCGTTCGCTCATCGATGCGGGGCGGTTCGCCGACGGAGAACGCCTGCCGCCCGAGCGGGATCTGGCTCAGCAGCTGGGCGTGTCACGCCCGTCGGTTCGAGAGGCGCTCATCGCGCTGGAAATCGAAGGCATCGTCGAAGTCCGGATGGGCTCCGGCGTGTTCGTGTGCCCTCCAGCGAAGGCGTCGAATACCGCGGCGACACCGCTGGGCGAAAACCCGATCGAACTGACGAGCGCCCGCGCCGCACTGGAGGGCAGCGTCGTCGAACTCGCATGCGCACACGCGACGCCCGAACGGCTGGCGCCCGTGCGCCGCGCGGTCGATGCAATGCGGTCCGCCATCGCGGAAGGCCGTTCCCCGCTGCAGCACGATCGCGAATTTCACGTCGCGATTGCGGCGATGACCGGCAATTCGGTGCTGGTCAGGCTGGTGGGCGAACTGTTCGACGGACGCCACAGTCCGATCTCGTCGCGCGTCAGCGCGCGCACCGAAAGCAGGCAGACATGGGCCAAGGCTTTCGACGAACACGAGTCCATTCTTCACGCGCTGGAAAACGGCGAGGTGCTGATGGCCCAGGCGGCCATGCGCACGCATCTCTATGCATCGCAACGACGCTGGCTGGAACAGGAGCGAAACTAACGCTGGCGGGCCGTCCATGAAACGCGTGCGGCCCGCGAACCAAACGGTTCGGCGTCCTGCTTGAACGCGGCATTCGCGCGGAAGATCGCCGGGAAACCGGTATCGGGCGCCAGGTTGACGTTGCCGTCGCGGCCCGACGACGGCCTGAAATCGGGCTGCTACGAATCCGCCCCGCCTCCGGCGATCTCGATCGACGTCTCCCAGCGGAAATAGCCGGACACGGCACCATCGCGGTCCAGTACGGCGAAATCGGCCGTACACGTGGTGGCGCCCGCGGCCAGCACATCGCTGCGCCAGTAGTGGTCCGGCATCGGCCGGCACTGTGGATGGAGCAGGTCGTCGTCGGACGGCACCGGTGTCGCGGCATCGCGCACCTCCGGTTCGATCGGCGCGACGATGCCGGCATCCTTCAACGCGAACCGGATGAACAGAACGCTCGCTTCGGCACGCAGCGCCAGCGCCGTTTCGCGCAGGCGGAGCTGGTCGCCCGGCGACAGGCCGGCAAAGAGCCGGCTGTCGTTGCGGCCGAGCGGCCCGGTGTCGCCGGGGCTCACAACGTAGATGTGCCGGCCGTCGATCACGGTCGGCATATCGGCGTTCCGGCTCGCATCGGGATAGGTCGACAGCAGCGTGACGGCATCGACGATCGCAAGCACATCGCAACGAAGACCAGACATGGCACGTCCTCCGGAACGGGAATATGACGCGAGCGACCGCCACGCGGCCGCCCGCCGGCCGAGATCAGTTGTGGATCGAGATGAACGGATCCCACTGATAGCAACCCAGCGACTGGCAGTTGCGGTCGATGATCTGGAAGTAGAAGTGGTAGGTGACGCGGCCTTCCGACAGCGTTTCCGACGACCAGTAGTAGTTGTCCACCTTCTGGCAGGTCGGCGTCGAAGGCGAGCTCGGATTCGGAATCGGGATCGATGCGGTGGCCTTGCGCGGCGTCGGCGTCGAAATCAGGTCCTTGCCCTGGTTGGCGATGAAGCCGTAGAAGACCACCTGCTTCTCGAAGCCCAGGGACAAGCTCGTTTCGCGCCATCGGATCAGGTCGCCCACCTGGGCTTTCAGGTCGAGTTCGCCGCCCGCCTGGCCGGAAACGACGTTGTCCTGGTTCGTGACCATGTACACGTGCTTCCAGTCGATCAGCGTCGGGGTTTTCGGATCCCGGCTGGGGTTCGGATATTTCTGGAGAATCGTTTCGGTATCGATCGAGACGAGCACATCGGTAACGCGTGACATAGAAACTCCCGTTCAGGTAAATGGGGCTGCCGGTGCGCGGACCGTTCCATACGACTTCCGATCGCCGATCGAATGAAGAATCGCATGAAACCTTGAAAATTCAATTTGCCAACGCGATTTAAATTTACATCGATCAGCAATCCGATAAACCTGTAAACGCTGACAGCTCCCACCTGATTTTATAGAGACCGTTATTTAATAAAACAATATTATCAATTGTCTCAATACTTCATGCAGTCCGCGATAAAGCAAAGTGGACGGGGCAGGCGCGGCCGCCAGGCTGGCGACGCGCAGACCAAGAGGAACACTCCACCGTTTCAGCAGTATTTCTATTAACACCGCCCTTTCCTAAAAAAACCTCATTCACTTGATACGTAAATATGTGAATTGAATCCCGAATTCCACACCAAATCAAAACAAAATGATCGCGCGCGCAACGCGCATTATTTCGCCCCGCACGCCACCAGACACGATTAATAAAAAATCCGAACCATAACCACGCCCGTTACTCGACATTGTCCGAAACGTCCGTCATCCGGATCATGTGCGGCTTCACCCCCTCATCGTCCGCCGCCTCCTCCTTCGGATGGATCAGCGCTTCGAGCCGCGCCTTCGTCGCGATGAATTCGGGCGTATTGACCTGCGAATAGTCGCGCGGCCGCGCCACCGGCACCTCGATCAGTTCCTGCACGCCGCCCGGGTTCGCCTTCAGCACGAGAATCCGGTCCGCGAGGAAGATCGCCTCGTCGAGATCGTGCGTGATGAACAGGATCGTCACGTCGATATTGCGCCAGATGTCGAGCAGGTGTGTCTGCATCCGCGCACGCGTCTGCGCGTCGAGCGCGCCGAACGGCTCGTCCATCAGCAGGATGCGCGGACGGTTCGCGAGCGCGCGGGCGATCGCCACGCGCTGCTTCATGCCACCCGACAACTGATGCGGATACACGTCGGCGAAACGCGTCAGTCCGACCAGGTCGAGCCACTGCAGCGCCTCTCGCTCGGCTTCGCCGCCGCTGCTGCCATTCATTCGGAGGCCGAACATCACGTTCTTCTTCACGGTGAGCCACGGAAACAGCGTATAGCCCTGGAACACCATCCCGCGATCGGCGCCCGGCCCCTGCACGGGCTTGCCGTCCAGCAGCACCTCGCCGCTCGTCTGCGCCTCGAGCCCCGCCAGGATGCGAATCAGCGTCGACTTGCCGCAGCCGGACGGACCGATCACGCACACGAACTCGCGCCGGTGGGTGCGGAAGCTGATGTCGTCGAGCGCGACGCACTCGCCCTGCGGCGTCGCGAAACGCTTGCCGACATGCCGCACGTCGAGAATCACGTCGCGGGCTTTGAGTCGCGCGAAGCGCTCGCGCACCGCGTCGGATTGAATCAGGTAATCGGGAACGGCTTGCGGATTCTGCATGATGCCCTCTACGGAAATCGGTCGATGGATGCGCGTCGACGGGCGTCACGCCTTCAGCGTGCGGTCCCATGGAAACAGCTTGCGGCCGAGCAGTCCGAGCACGATGTCGGTGCCGAGGCCGATGATCCCGATCATCAGGATCGCCGCGTATACGTTGTCGAAATGCTGGTAGCGCGCCTGCTGGCTGATGTACCACGTGATGCCCGAGCTCGTGCCGACGAGTTCGGCCACGATCAGGTAGGTCCACGCCCAGCCGAGCAGGATCCGCTGGTCGCGATACAGATCCGGCAGCACACCCGGAATCACGACGTGCGTGAGCAGCTGAAGCTTCTTCGTGCCGAGCGTCATCGCGGCCTCGAACAGCCCGTATTCGAGCTTGCGCGTCGTGTTCGCAATGATCAGGACCTGCTGGAACAGCGTGCCGATCACGATGATCGCGACCTTCGGCGCGTCGTAAATGCCGAGGATCGCGACCATCAGCGCGCCGAATGCGGGCGCAGGCAGATAGCGGAAGAACTCCAGGAACGGCTCCTGCAGCCGCGCGAGCGCGCTGAAGGTGCCGCAGACGATGCCGAGCGGCACGCCGATCGCGGACGAGATCACGAAGCCCCAGAAGATGATCCGGATGCTGTGCCAGAGGCTCTCGTGCAGCCACACGCCATCACGCGATGCGGGCGGCGTCGTGAACGCCGTGTAGAACGCGCGCAGCACCTGGTGCGGCGCAGGCAGGTATACCGGGTTCGCGCGCACGCCCTCGGGCACGGCCGCGTGCGTCGCACGCGCATGCGCGAGCTCGTCGTCGAACACGTCGCGGTCGATCTGCATGCCGGTCTGGAAATAGTCGACGCTTCCCGGATTCGTGATGCGCATTTGCGGATGCCAGACGAACGGCACATAGCTGATCAGGCACCAGACGGCGAACGGCAGCAGAAAGGACGCCAGGCCGAGCGTCCATTTGCCGCGCGCCGTCAGCTCGCGGCGAACGGCGAGCCAGCCGGTCGTGTTGCGGGTCGTTGACATGGGAATCTCCGTATCGTTTCGGGTGCCGGTCGCGCGGGTGCCGGAGCAACGCGCGACCGGACGTTCATTGCAACGCGCCGCTGGCGGCCTGAGCGCGGTATGCGCGCCAGCCGCCGAAGCGCGTGATGTCCTGCGCATCGTCGAGCGCCGCGCTTTCACACAGGAAGCCCTGCACCCGCGAGCCGTCCGCGAGCGTCAGCGTGCCGATGCCGAGCGGCGCCGCAATCCCGGCGACGAAGCTGCCGTATGCGTCGACGGGCATCTCCCAGATCTCGACCGCGATCGGCGCGCCGCCGTCCGGCACGCGCACGAGGCCAGGCTTGGCGACGCCACCGCAGGCCGCCGCGGACAGCGCATAGAGTCGATAGGCGGCAGCCGTCGTCGTCGCGGCGACGAAGTGCGCGCCCCGCTGCGTGAGCTGCCCATTCAACGGCTCGCCACGCAGATGCGCGCCGACGACGGCCACGCGCACGACAGCGGACGACGCGTCGGAGGCTGATGCCACCGGCGCTGGCGACCCGGCATCCCCGACGGCCGCATCGCCGGCAGCGACGGCGCCGCCGGTCCACGCCTGGGCGAGATCGAGCAGCCGCGCATCGTCGTTTGCGCGGCCGACGAACGTGATCCCGAACGGCAAACCCGCATGCCGCCCGCTTTCGCACGTGCCGGCCGGCACGGCGATCGCCGACAGGTCGAGCAGGTTGACGAAATTCGTGTAGTAGCCGAAGCGCGAGTTGACGCCAATCGGATCGGCTTCGAGCGCGTCGACGGTCGCGGTCGTCGCCGAGGTCGGCATCACGATCGCGTCGAGCCCGTCCCATTCGCGCGCCGCCTCGACGCGCAGCGTCGCGAGCCGGTCGAATGCCGCGAACGCGTCGGCCGCGCTGAAGCGCGACGCGCCGCCGACGATTTCGCGGATCACCGGATGCAGCGCATCGGGTTCCCGCGCGGCGAATGCGCCGATCGCGGCGAGCCGCTCGGCAACCCACGGGCCGTCATACAGCAGCCGCGCGGCCGCCAGGAACGGGCCGAAATCGATCTCGACGACTTCCGCGCCGGTCGCGCGCAGGCGTTCGAGCGCCGCGCCCCAGGCCGCGCGATACGATTCGTCGCCGAAGAATTCGAGCTGATCGGCGCGCGGTGCGCCGAAGCGCACCTGCGCGAGCGGCCGCGCCGGATGCGCGCGCAGTCCGCCCGCGCCCGCCGGCGGCTGCCACGCGCGCCCGTAAGGATCGCCCTCGGTCACGCCATGCGCGACGTCGAACACCGCCCGCGCATCGGCCGGCGAGTGCGCGAACACCGACACGCAATCGAGCGACCGGCAGGCTGGCACGACGCCGAGCGTACTCACCACACCACGGGTCGGCTTGAGCCCGACGAGGCCGTGGAACGCGGCCGGCACGCGCCCGGAACCGGCCGTGTCGGTGCCGAGCGAGAACGTCGCGACGCCGAGTGCGACCGCCACCGCCGACCCGGAACTCGATCCGCCCGACGCATAGCGCGGATCGAGCGCGTTGCGGCACGCGCCGTAAGGCGAGCGCTGTCCCGAGAGCCCGGTCGCGAACTGGTCGAGATTGGTCTTGCCGACCGGAATCGCACCGGCCGCGATCAGCCGCTCGACGACGGGCGCGGTGCGCGCCGGCGTGTACGCATACGCCGGGCAGGCCGCCGTCGTCGGTATGCCGGCGAGGTCGATGTTGTCCTTGATCGCGAACGGCACGCCGTAAAGCGGCAACGACGCGACGTCGCGCCCGGCGAGCGCGTCGGCATACCGCGTCATCTCCGCGTGCGTCAGCGGACGGATCCACGCATGATGCGGGTCGCCGGCGTCGAAATGCGCGGCGATCGCGTCGACGAGCGCATGCGGCGTCAGGTCGCCCGCCACGTAGCGCGCGCGCAGCGCGGCAATCGAGCGCAGCCCGGGCAGGATGGAACGTTCCGCCGTGCTCATGCGACCTCCTCGGCGGCGCCCGCCTTCATCACCATCAGCCGCTGGCCGGCCACCACCGCCGCGCCCGGCGCACAATCGATCGTCTCGATCGTGCCGTCTTCCGTTGCCGTCACCACCACCTCCATCTTCATCGACTCGACGATCGCGACGACCTGCCCTTCGGTCACGCGCTCGCCCGCCTCGACCAGCACCTTCCACACGCTGCCCGACACGTCCGCGGCAATCGCCCGCTGCGTGTCGTCGAGCGCGCCCGCTGCCCGCGCCGCCTGCGCGTCGCCCTGCTCCGCGTCGCCGACGTATTCCGCGTGCCCGGCCGCCCGCCATCGCTCACGCTCGGCTTCGAACGCGGTTTGCTGCGCGTCCTTGAACGTCGCGATCGAATCCGCCTCGTCGCGCAGAAATCGGTTGTATGCGCCCAGATCGAACACGGACTCCTCGATCCTCAGCGCCGCGCGGCCCGCGATGAAATCCGCGCGCAGCGCGGTCAGCTCCGCCTCGCTGACTTCGTAAAAGCGGATCTCGTCGAAGAAGCGCAGCAGCCAGGGCTTGCCGGCCTCGAACTCGCGCGTGGTGCGGTGGCGGTTCCACATCTGCACCGTCCGGCCGACGAACTGGTAGCCGCCGGGCCCTTCCATCCCGTACACGCACAGGTACGCGCCGCCGATGCCGACCGCGTTCTCCGGCGTCCAGGTGCGGGCGGGGTTGTACTTCGTGGTCACCAGCCGGTGCCGCGGATCGATCGGCGTCGCGACCGGCGCCCCGAGGTAGACGTCGCCGAGCCCCATCACCAGATAGCGCGCGTCGAACACGATGCGCTTCACGTCGTCGATACTCGCCAGGCCGTTGATGCGCCGGATGAACTCGATATTGCTCGGGCACCACGGCGCATCGGGCCGCACCGACTGCATGTAGCGCTCGATCGCGACGCGCGTCGACGGGTCGTCCCATGACAGCGGCAGATGCACGATGCGGTTCGGCACGCGCATGTCGGCCACGTCGGGCAATTCGCGCTCGGCGGCCTGCAAATGCGCGAGCAGCGTGGCGAGCGGCAGCGTCCGCGCGTCGAACTGCACCTGCAGCGAACGTATCCCCGGCGTCAGGTCGAGCATGCCGGGCAGCCGGTGCGCGTCGAGCCAGCACATCAGCGCGTGCACGCGAAAGCGCAGGTTCAGGTCGAGCACGAGCGGCCCGTATTCGACGAGCACGTTGCGATCGCCCGAGCGCCGGTACACCACGCCGATGCCGCCGCCGGCCGACGGGTCGCGATGCAGCACGCAATCGTCCGGCGCGCCAGCGGATGCCGCGGGCGCGATCGCGATCGCGATCGAGGCGGCGGCAGGCGCGGGCGATACGCGGGCGCGCACGAACTGCACGGTATCGCCCGGGCGCAACTGCCCGAGCTTCCACAACTCGTCGCGCACGACCGTCACCGGGCACACGAAGCCGCCGAGGCTCGGACCGTCGGGGCCCAGGATCACCGGCATGTCGCCGGTGAAATCGACCGCACCGATCGCATACGCGTTGTCGTGGATGTTCGACGGATGCAGGCCTGCCTCGCCGCCGTCCACGCGAGCCCATTGCGGCTTCGGGCCGATCAGCCGCACGCCGGTGCGGCTGGAGTTGTAATGGACCGTCCACTGCGTGCCGTAGAGCATCGCGATGTCGTCGGGCGTGAAGAAATCGGGCGCGCCGTGCGGCCCATCGAGCACGCCGAGCGTCCACGCATGCGTCAGCGCGGGAACGTCGGCCGCGGCCAGCGTCGCGCCCGCGTCGCCGCGCCCCGCGTCCGCGTGCAGATGCAGCACGTCGCCCTTGCGCAGCGCGCGCCCCGCGTGGCCGCCGAACTGGCCGAGCGTGAAGGTCGCCTTGCTGCCGAGATAGTCGGGCACTTGCAGCCCGCCCTTCACGGCGAGGCATGCGCGCACACCCGCGCCCATCACGCCGCCGAGCTTCAGCACCGCGCCGGGCCGCGCGCGCAGCACCTGCCAGAACGGCGCGGGCTCGCCATCGAGCGTGGCCGCGAGCGGCGCGCCGCCGAGCACGAACAGCGTCGCCGTGTTGAAGCGCAGCGTCGCGCCGACCATCGTGAATTCCAGCCCCGCCGCGTCGCGCGCGTTGCCGAGCAGCGCGTTCGCGAGATCGAACGCGCGATCGTCCATCGGGCCAGACGGCGGCACACCGACGCTCCAGTAGCCGACGCGCCCGGGGGCCTGCTGCACGGTGGTCTGCACGCCGCCGTCGAGCACGTCGATCGTGTGCGGCGCGAACGAGAAGCGCGACAGGAATGCCGTCGTCGGCGCGCCGCGCGCGAACGTGTCCGAGCCGACGACGGCGCGCAGGTAGTCGAGGTTGGTCTCGATCCCGTACAGCTCGGTACGCGCGAGCGCGGCCTGCAATGCGGCCAGCGCGTCGCGCCGCGTATCGCCGCGCACGATCAGCTTCGCGAGCAGCGGATCGTAATGCGCGCTGATCTCGGTGCCCGCTTCGATCCAGCCGTCGACGCGCACGTCGTCCGGAAACGCGACGTGCGTGAGCAACCCCGCGCTCGGCTGGAACTGCTTGTGCGGATCCTCCGCATAGAGCCGCACCTGGATGCTCGCGCCGCGCGGCGCGACGGCGAGCGTGTCGAGCGGCGGCAGGTCGCCTTCGGCCTGCAAGATCATCCATTCCACGAGATCGACGCCCGTCACCGCTTCGGTCACGCAATGTTCGACCTGCAGTCGCGTATTCACCTCGAGGAAATAGAACTGCCGCGCGTTCGCGTCGAACACGAATTCGACGGTGCCGGCCGACGCGTAGCCGACCGCGCGGGCGAGCCGCACCGCGCTCGCATGCAGCGCATCGCGCTCGGCGCCGCTCAGGTCCGGCGCGGGCGTTTCCTCGATCACCTTCTGGTTGCGGCGCTGCACGGAGCAATCGCGTTCGCCGAGCGCGATCGCGCCGCCCAGCCCGTCGCCGAAGATCTGCACTTCGATGTGCCGCGCGTGTTCGACGAACTTCTCGAGATAGACCCCCGCATGCGCGAAGTTCGCGTTGCCGAGCCGCACGACGGATTCGAAGGCCGCCTCGAGCTGCGCGGCATCGCGGCAGAGCGACATGCCGATCCCGCCGCCGCCGGCGGTGCTTTTCAGCATCACGGGATAACCGATTGCGTCGGCTTCGGCGAGCGCCGTCGCCACGTCGTCGAGCAGGCCCGTGCCCGGCAGCAGCGCGACGCCCTGCGCAGCGGCGAGCGCGCGCGCGGTGTGCTTGAGACCGAACGCACGCATGTGATCGCCGCGCGGCCCGATGAAGCGCAGGCCCGCTGCCTCGCATGCATCGGCGAAACCGGCATGCTCGGACAGGAAGCCGTAGCCCGGATGCACGGCCTGCGCGCCGGTCTCGCGTGCGGCAGCGAGGATCGCCGCGACGTTCAGGTAGCTGTCGGCCGCCGGCGCGGGCCCGACACGCACCGCTTCGTCGGCGAGCGCCACGTGACGCGCGTCGCGATCGGCATCCGAATAAATCGCGACCGACGCGATGCCGAGCCGCTTGAGCGTGCGGATCACGCGGCACGCGATTTCGCCGCGGTTCGCGACGAGGACCTTGGCGAACCTCATGTTGCCTCCCGCGAACGAGAGTGAGCGTGGGTGTAGTTCATTGAGCCTCCCAGATCGTGAGGCGCACGGGCGTCGGGTTGTAGCCGTTGCACGGATTGTTGAGTTGCGGGCAGTTCGAGATCAGCACTGTGACGTCCATCTCCGCGCGCATCTCCACGTACTTGCCGGGCGCGGAAATGCCGTCCTCGAACGTGAGCCCGCCGAGCGGCGTCACTGGCACGTTCATGAAGAAGTTGACGTTGCCGACGAGGTCGCGCTTGCCGAGCCGCGCGCCCGCGCCGCACGTGCAGTGCGCAATCGCGTTGAGGAAGCTGTCGCGGCAGTTGTGCATGTAACGCTTGTCGAGCGCATAGCGCACGGTGTTGCTCTCGGCCGCACACGCGCCGCCGAGCGTGTCGTGGCGGCCGCAGGTATCGGCGACGATCGTCACCATCGGGTTGCCCCGGCTGGACAGCAGCACGCTGCCCGCGCTCAGGTACAGGTTGCGTTGCGCGCGAATCGTGTCCTGCGCGCTGTAGCGCTCCTCGATGTCGTCGGTGCGATAGAACAACGTGTCGACCGCCTGGTTGCCTTCCAGGTCGAGGATGCGGAAGACCTGTCCGCGTTTCAGGTCGTGCAGCCACGGTTCGCCGGCTTTCAGCGTGGTGTCGTGGATCGCGTCGCGCGGGTGGAGACGGCTTTCGATGATCGGCATTGAAGGGCTCCTTACGCGAACAGGCGGTCGGTGTTGGCGAAGCCGCGCATGTTCTCCGCGCATGCGCGGCGGCACGAGTCGTCCTCGGGCGCGGCGCCGTCCGCCGGATACGCGCGGTACGCGATCAACTTCACGGGCTTCGGTGCGTAGTCCGCACGCGGATCGAGCGGATGCGGCGCGGTCGAGAACGCCGCCAGCGTGTTCATCTCGAAGCGCAGGTCGAGCGCGCTGCCGGCCGGCGAATGGCCGGCGACGAAATCGAGCGTGCCGTCGTCGCGTGCGTCGAGCCTGCTGAAGAAGTTGACGTTCGCGGCGAGATCGCGCGCCGACAGTCCGTATTTCGCGAGCTCGAGCACGAGGCTGTCGCGACCGTTGCGGATCATCGCGTTGCGATCGGCCTGGTACGAGGTCGTGCCGTACTTGTGCGCGAACAACCGCGCATCGCCGACACCGCCGAGCGGGTCGTGCCAGCCGAGCGTGTCGGCCGTGATCGACGCGATCACGCGCCCCATGTCCGTATACAGCGCATGGCCGCGCGTGAGGTGCGCGGTGTGCTGCGCCTTCAGCGTGTCGGCCATGTTGTAGCGTTCGAGCGGATCTTCCTGGCGATGAAAGACGGCGGACAGGTTCGCGCCGCCGTCGACATCGACGATGCGCAGTGCGAGGCCGCGGCGCAGGATGCCGGACCAGTGGGTTCCTGCGGGGATCAGCGTTTCCCACGCGACGTGTGGCGGTGGCACAAGGACGGGGACGGCTTGGGGGCTCGGCGACATGGCGGCTCCGTGGTCGGTTGGACAAAAGGCGTGAGAGGGCGACCGAACGACATCGCGACCTCCCGGGCTTTTATCCCTCCGTGGAGCCTCGCCGTTTCCTCGAATCGAGGCAAAGGCAAGACCGGATTGCTCTCGGACCAGTCATCGCGCGGCGCGAACGCCGCACGACCGGAACCCTAGCGATCCTGAAGATGATGCAAATTGCTTCGCACCTCTCGGGTGTCGATAAAGCGAGTTGCGTGCCAGCCGCCGCGCAATCACGGCACGACGCGGCACGACGGCCCGATGACGCACGGCATGCACGCATCGGCGGCGGCGGCCTGCCCTCGCGGCGGGCGTGCGACGCACCATGCGCACGCGATCGCGCACCGTCGCAGTGCGCATCGCCCACGCGCGCACCGCGCGGTCCGCGATGGCATGGGCATTGCTGAACAGGTGCATCCTCACTCGATACCCCACTCTTCATGAACAAGCTCGACCTGCTCCGGCGCGCATTGAGCGCGCTGTTCTCCGCCCGCTTCATCGAACTTCAGCGCGCCGTCCGCCGCCGGTGAATCGCGTTGCCGCGCGCCATTGGCACGCTTCTCGCTCGGCATGATGCCGAGAGGTGCGGCGGCGTCGCATCTTAGGGGTGCTAGGGTTCCGGTTCATCGAACGTCTGGTCCGAGAGCAGCCCGGCGCGGGTTCGTCCGATCGCGAGACCGGATGCACGCGCGCTACACGGCGGGACAAAAGCCCGGGAGATTGGCGATGGCAACGGCCGTCGCGCCTCTCCGTGGCCGCTTCTCGTTCCGCATCCACAGGAACCGGCCACGCGGCCGGACCGTGCACAGGCACGGTCCGAATCGACGATCCCGATCCCGGTCTCCTGGAGAACAACGATGACCCGTCCCGCCCTGGCGTTCCGCCGCCTGCCGTCCACCCGCTTCTTCCATTTCTTCCGTCCAATCCGTCACGCATTCGGCGCCGCCGTCGCGGCAGCCGCGCTGCTGGCAGCGCCCGCCGTGCACGCGGCGGCGCCGCTGAAAATCGGCTACAGCGACTGGCCGGGCTGGGTCGCGTTCCAGGTCGCGCTCGACAAGGGCTGGTTCAAGGAAGCCGGCGTCGACGTCGACTTCGAATGGTTCGATTATTCGGCCTCGCTCGACGCGTTTTCCGCCGGCAAGCTCGACGCGGTCGCGGCGACCAACGGCGATGCGCTCGTCACCGGCGCGGCCGGCGCGAAGAACGTCATGATCCTGTTGACCGACTATTCGGCCGGCAACGACATGATCGTCGCGAAGCCGCCGCTGCGCACCGTCGAAGGCCTGAAGGGCAAGAAGGTCGGCGTCGAGCTTGGCCTCGTCGATCACCTGCTGCTCGAAACCGCGCTGCAGAAGCACGGGCTCAAGGACGGCGACGTCACGCTCGTGAATGCGAAGACGAACGAACTGCCGCAGGTGCTCGGTTCGTCGACCGACATCGCCGCGGTGGCCGCATGGCAGCCGAACGCGGGCGAGGCGTTGAAGCGCGCACCCGGCGCACGGGCGATCTTCACGTCGGCGGATGCGCCGGGGCTGATCTACGATGCGATCACGGTCGCGCCGGCGAGCCTCGCCGCGCGTCGGGCCGACTGGGCGAAGGTGGTCAAGGTCTGGTATCGCTGCGTCGCCTATATCAACGACCCGAAGACGCAGGCCGATGCGGTGAAGATCATGTCGGCGCGCGTGGGCCTCACGCCGGCGCAATATCTCCCGCTGCTGAAAGGCACGCACCTGCTCGACGCGGCGGCCGCGAAGCAAGCGTTCCGCAAGGGCGACGGGCTCGACTCGATCTACGGGTCGACCCGCAACGCGAATGCGTTCAACGTGCGCAATGCCGTGTACAAACAGTCGCAGGACGTCGACGCGTATATCGATCCGCACTTCAGCGAGCTGCATTGACCGTCGCGGGCTCGCTTGCAGGCCGAGCCGGGCATACCGGCTGCTGGTCTGGTTCGGCAACGCGGGATATCCGCGCGCACGCATGACCGATCGAATCAGCGGTACGTGGGCCTGGCATCGCATCAGGTCCGCGTACCGATGCTACTGAAGCGACGCCTGGACGAGAACGCGCGACGCAAATGCGGCCGGTAGCGGAATTCAGTCTGAACAGGGGGGCGCGCGTCCTTGGAGACGACGTCGACGCCCCTGGGATGTGCCTTCCTGCTTCACGCAGTGCGAAACGATACGGCAACCGTGCCATTGAACCGGTTCGTCGTAACGCCGATCGTGGCCGCGACAAGCAACGACTCCCCCATGCGCGGCGCTCATGCGCCGCATGAAAACTTATCGATTGTTGGCAGCGCCGATCAACACCGACAATCCGCTTCATGCCCCTTGCTTGCGGTACGGGCCACTCCCCCTCCCAATCGGCACGTCACGATCCATGAACCATCCAGCCCCCGTCTCCTGCATCGCCGAGGCCCGCGCGGCCACGGCGACACCGTTCCATGCCCGCCCCCGCACCTGCGGCGAAGCGCTCGTCGACCTCCTCGAACGCCAGGGCGTCGAATGCGTGTTCGGCATTCCCGGCGTGCATACCGTCGAGCTGTATCGCGGCCTTGCCGCATCGTCGATCCGTCACGTGACGCCGCGCCACGAACAAGGGGCCGGATTCATGGCCGACGGCTATGCCCGCGTCACGGGCCGGCCGGGGGTTTGCTTCATCATTACCGGGCCGGGGATGACCAATATCGCGACCGCGATGGCACAGGCCTATGCGGATTCGATTCCGATGCTGGTGATCTCGAGCGTCAACGCGCGGCGCGAGCTCGGCAGCGGCGACGGCCGCCTGCACGAGTTGCCGTCGCAGCGCGACGTGTTCGCGGGGCTCACCGCGTTCTCGCACACGCTGCTCGATGCGGCGGACCTGCCGCAGGTCCTCGCGCGCGCATTCGCGGTTTTCGAAAGCGCGCGTCCGCGGCCCGTGCACATCGAGATCCCGCTCGACGTGATCGTGATGCCGGCGCCCGCGCTGCCCGCCACTCCGCTCGCGCTGCCCGCGCGTCCGGCACCGGACGCGAACGCCCTTGCCACAGCCGCCGACCTGCTCGCGCACGCTCGCCGGCCGCTGATACTGGCCGGCGGCGGCGCGATCCACGCCGCGGCGGAACTGCGCGAACTCGCCGAACGCCTGCACGCACCCGTCGCGCTGACGATCAACGCGAAGGGCCTGCTGCCGGCCGGCCACCCGTTGCTGATCGGCTCCACGCAGTCGCTGCCGGCCACTCGCGCGGCAATCGGCGATGCCGACGTGGTGCTCGCCGTCGGCACCGAACTCGGCGAAACCGATTACGACGTCACGTTCGACGGCGGCTTCGCGATCGACGGCCGGCTGATCCGCATCGACATCGACGCGCAACAGTTGATGCGCAATGCGCGTGCGGAAATCGCCATCGCCGGCGATTCGCGGCTGGCGCTCGGCGCGCTGTCGACCCGCCTGCATGAACGGCCGGCGCCGGCACCCGAGCCCGGCTGGGGCGCGCCGCGGGTGGCCGCCGTGCGCGCGGCAATCGCGTCCGGTCACGACGGCGCCGCGCGTGCCCAGGCGCTGCTGATCGACACGATCGTCACGGCGCTGCCCGGTGCGATCATCGCCGGCGATTCGACGAGCCCCGTCTATGTCGGCAACTTCACGCACGACGCGCCTGCGCCTCGCAGCTGGTTCAACTCGTCGACCGGCTACGGCACGCTCGGCTACGGGCTGCCCGCCGCGATCGGCGCAAAGCTCGCCGCGCCCGCGCGGCCTGTCGTGTGCCTGATCGGCGACGGCGGCCTGCAGTTCACGCTGCCGGAGCTCGCGAGCGCGGTCGAGGCCCGCATGCCGGTGATCGTGATCGTCTGGAACAACCGCGGCTACGGCGAGATCCGCAAATACATGGTCGCGCGCGACATCACGCCGGTCGGCGTCGATCCGTATACGCCCGATTTCCAGGCACTCGCGCGCGGCTTCGGCTGCGCGGCGCACACGGCCGCGACGCCCGGCGCGCTGACCGACGCGCTGCACGACGCCACGGCACGCACGATTCCGACCGTGATCGAAATCGACGAGGCAACCTGGTTCGATCAGGTGCAGCGATGAGCACGACACCGGATCTCGCGTTCGAGCCCCCGCTGCACACGCGCCACTTCATCGACGGTACGTGGCGCACCAGCTTCAGCGGCGCGACGCTGCCCGTCGTCGACCCGTCGACGGAAGCGGTCATCGCCAACGTCAGCGCGGGCGGCGAGGCCGACGTCGAGCGTGCCGTTCAGGCTGCATCGCGCGCGTTTCCCGGCTGGAAACGCACCACGGGCGCCGCGCGCGCAGCCCTGCTCCGCGCGATCGCGCGCGGCGTCGACGCTCGACGCATGCGGCTCGCGACGCTGCAGTCGCTCAACAACGGCAAGCCGTTCGCCGAAGCCGAGATCGACGTCGCGGACGTGATCGCCACCTTCGACTACTACGCGGGCCTTGCGGACGCCCTCGACACCGACGGCGAAACCGAGATCGCCCTGCCGGGCGGCGACCATCGTGCATGGATCCGGCGCGAACCGGCCGGCGTCGCCGCGCTGATCGTGCCATGGAATTTCCCGATGGTGACGACCGCGTGGAAGCTCGCGCCCGCGCTCGCCGCCGGCTGCACCGTCGTGCTGAAGCCGTCCGAAATCACGCCGCTGCCCGAGCTCGAACTCGCCGCGATCATTGCCGAAGCGGGCCTGCCGCCGGGCGTGCTGAACGTCGTGACGGGCACCGGCCACGACGTCGGCGCCCGGCTGTGCGCGCATCCGCTCGTCGCGAAGGTGTCGTTTACCGGCAGCACGGCGGTCGGCGCACGGGTCATGAAGACGGCGGCGGACACGATCAAGGGCGTCGGTCTCGAACTCGGCGGCAAGTCGTCGATTGTCGTGTTCGACGACGCCGACCTCGATCACGCAGTCGAACTGATCGCGGGCGGCGGCCTGTTCAACGCCGGGCAGATGTGTTCGGCGACCTCGCGCGTGCTCGTTGCGGCCCCACTCGCCGACGACCTGATCGCGCGCCTCGCACGACGGATCGATACGACCGTCGTCGGCCCCCCGTTCGCGCCCGGCGTACAGATGGGGCCGCTCACCAACCGCGCCCAATACGAACGCGTGAAGCGCCACATCGCGCAAGGCCAGGCAGACGGCGCGCGGCTCGTGACGGGCGGAGACGTGCTCGCCGGCCCCGGCTACTTCATCCGGCCCGCGCTGTTCGCCGACGTGCCGGACACCTGCCCGTTATGGCGCGACGAGATTTTCGGACCAGTGCTGTGCGTCCGCAGGTTCGACACCGAGGACGACGCGATCGCGGCCGCCAACGATACCGAATACGGGCTCGTCGCCACCGTCGTCACGCGCGACGCGGCGCGCGGCAGGCGGGTCGCCAATGCGCTCGAGGCGGGCGTCGTCTGGATCAACACGCCGCAACTGATCTATCCGCAAACCTCATGGGGCGGCTACAAGCGCAGCAGCCTCGGGCGCGAGCTCGGCCCGTTCGGGTTGGCCGCATTCCAGGAGATCAAGCAGGTCATGACGCCGGCCGGCTGAGGCCGCCGGCCCATGCGTTTATGTCATGCCGCGCATGCGGATATTTCGTTTGTTGCGGAAATTTGACCTCCCTACAGTTCATCCACACCCCGCGCCGCAGTTCGGCGACCGGCATCGGACCACACGGCATCGTTCATAAGGAGACGGCCATGCAACACTTCAAGGCGGGAAGAAGGCAGGTGATCAAAACGCTCGGCACGGCACTCGCCGCATCCGCCATTCCGATGCCGTTCATCAGTACTGCGAAGGCACAGTCGAGCCGTTTCGCCGGCAAGACGCTGCGCCTGCTCACATGGTCTGACGATACCGGCGCGGCCGCGCTGCGCAACATCGCGGAAACCTTCAGCAAGCAGACGGGCGCGCGCGTGGTCGCCGACCGCGCGGACGGCACGTCGGGGATGGTCGCGAAGGTCAAGGCCGCGGGCGAGCGGCCGACCTACGACGTCATCACGCTCGCGGGCGTCGGCGCGGCCGGCCTCGCCGACGCGGGCCTGCTCGCGAAGCCCGACCTGAACCGGCTGCCGAACCTGAAGGACGTCGCGCCGCAATACCGCACGGGCGCGAACGGCTTCGGCATCGGCTACCTGCTGTGGTCGGACGGGTTGATCTACAACACGGCGACCGTGAAGAGCGCGCCGTCGAGCTACGAGGCGCTGTGGGATCCGAAGTATGCGGGTCGCTTGTTCCTGCCGCCGCCGGAGTGGGCCGAAGCGGTCGACCTCGCGATCATCGCCGCGAAGCTGGCGGGCGGTTCGCAGCAGAACATCGATCCGGGGTTCACGAAGCTCGCGCAGCTCAAGGATCGCGTGATGACCCTCGGTGAAAACCCGAACCAGGTCGCCGACCTGTTCCGCACCGGCTCGCTCGACATCGGCGGCATCTATTCGCCGGCGTTCTTCCCGGATCAGATCCGCAAGCCCGACTACAAGATGGGCGTCACATACGGGATGAAGGAAGGCTTCGCGACGCAACTGATGTTCTCCGTGATCCCGAAGGCGCATCCTGGCGACCTCGACCTGATCCACGCATTCATCAACCATTCGCTCGACGCGGGCGTGCAGGGCCGGATGGCGGCCGACGTGCTCAACGGGCCCGTGAACGCGAAGGCCGTGATTCCCGTGGAAAGCCGCGCGTTCGTGCCGTCGCCGCAGCAGATCGCGGAGAAAGCCGTGCTCCATGACGACAAGGCGCTCGCGATCGTCCAGCCGGCGTGGATCAAGCGCTACACGAGCCTCTTCTCGGCGTAACGACATGGCCTCTCTGTCCTCCCCCCGCGATACGGCGCCGGCCGCCGCCGCTTCGGCCGGTGCCGGGTCGGACGCCGCGCCCGCGCTGCCCGGCGTGCCGCCCTGGCTGCTGCTCGCGCCAATCCTCGCGTTCCTCGCGGTGCTCGCCGCCGCGACGCTCACGGTGTTGCGAATGAGCGTCGGCGTGTCCGGCGACGAATGGCGGACCTTCACGCTGCAGAACTACATTGACCTCGCGGACCCGTACTTCGCGACGTCGCTGTGGCTCACGCTGCGCCTCGCGTTCCAGAGCATGGTGTGCGCGGTGCTGCTCGCGATCCCGGTCGCGCTCGCGATGGCGCGCACCGAATCGCGGCTCGCGCGCCGGCTGCTGCTCGCCGGCGTATTGCTGCCGCTGCTCGTGAACCTGCTGCTGCAAGGCTATGGCTGGCTCGTGATGCTCGGCCCGGCCGGATTGATCAATCGCGCGCTGCTGGCCACCGGCGTAGTCGATCGGCCGCTGCAGCTGCTGTACCGCGAGCACGGGGTGCTGCTCGGACTGATCCAGACCGCGTTCCCGCTCGCGGTGCTGCCGCTGTCGAGCGCGCTGCGCGCGGTGTCACGCGCGTACGACGAAGCCGCCGCGACGCTCGGCGCGAGCCGCTGGCAGACGCTGCGGCACGTGACGCTGCCGCTCGCGATGCCCGGCCTCGTCTCCGGCGCGCTGCTCGTGTTCGCGTACAACGCCAGCGCGTTCGCGGTGCCGCTGCTGCTCGGCGGCCGGCGCGTGCCGATGCTCGCCGTGCTCGTGCACGACCAGGTCGCGCCGCTGCTCAACTGGCCTGCCGCCTCGGCATCCGGCGCCGTGCTGATGGGCGCGACGCTCGTCGTGATGGCGGTGTCGCAGCGCCTCGTGCACGCCCTGCGACGTGCCGACGAGGTGAACCGATGAATGCCCTGCTCCTGCGCGCGCCCATGCCCGGCCGCCTCGGACGCGTGACCGGCGCCCTCGCGACGCTCGTGCTGTTCCTCGCCTCGCTGCCCATCGTGACGATGATCACGATGTCGTTCGGCGCATCGGGCACGCTCGAATTCCCGCCGCGCGAATTCAGCCTGCACTGGTATCGCACCGCGTGGCAGACGTTCGTGTCGTCCGATGCGGGTAGCGCGCAATCGATGGGCGCCGCGCTGACGACGAGCCTCGTCGTCGCGGTCGCGACGATGCTGATCGCGACCGCCGTATCGGTACCCGCGGCTTACGCGCTCTCCCGCTACCGCTTCCGCGGCAAGACGCTCGTCGAGCAGCTCGTCGCATTGCCGATCGTCTATCCGCTCGTGATGCTCGGCCTCGCGCTGCTGATCGTGTTCAACGCGCTGCCGGTCGAACTCGGCATCGTGCGGCTCGTCGTCGCGCACGTGATCCTGACACTGCCGTTCACGGTGAAGAACTGCGCGGCCTCGGTCGCGTCGATCGGCCCCGATTTCGAAGAAGCCGCGTGCCTGATGGGCGCGAGCCCGCGCCGCGCGCTCGTCGACGTCGTGCTGCCGCTGATGCGGCCCGGCATCCTCGCCGGGATGCTGTTCGCCTTCATCGTGTCGTTCAACGAATTCACGGTGACGTTCTTCCTGTACAGCATCGACACGATGACGCTGCCGGTCTGGCTCTACAGCCGCACCGTGTCGTCGCTCGACCCGACCGTGTTCTGCTTCGCCGTGTTCACGGTCGCGATCGACTTCGCGCTGATCTGGATGCTCGAAAAACTCGTCGGCGACAAGGGTGTCGCGCTCTGACGCGCGCACAGCCTCGCCCTCGCCCGTGCAAGGAACCCTCATGAACCAGCTCATCCTCCAGAGCGTGACGAAGCGCTTCCATCAGGCGTATGCGGTCGAACATGTCGACCTGTCGGTGCCAGACGGCAAGCTCGTCTGCTTTCTCGGCCCGTCCGGCTGCGGCAAGACCACGCTGATGCGGATCATCGCCGGTCTCGAAACGCCGACCTCCGGCACCGTGACGTTCGCCGGCCGCGACCTCACGCACGTGCCCGCCAACCGGCGCGACTTCGGCATGGTGTTCCAGTCGCTCGCACTGTTTCCGCACATGACGGTCGCGCAGAACATCGCGTATCCGCTGCGGCTGCGCAAGACGGACAAGGCCGCGCAGGCTCGGCGCGTCGCCGAGCTGCTCGAGCTGATCCAGCTGCCGCACATGGCCGACCGGCTCGTCACGCAACTGTCGGGCGGGCAGCGCCAGCGCGTCGCGATTGCGCGCGCAATCGCATCGTCGCCGCGCCTGCTGCTGCTCGACGAACCGTTGTCGGCACTCGACGCGAAGCTGCGCGAGGCGATGCAGGTCGAGATCCGGCTGCTCCAGCAACGGCTCGGCATCACGACGATCATGGTCACGCACGACCAGCGCGAAGCGATGACGATGGCCGACGAGATCGTCGTGATGGAGAAGGGCCGGATCCAGCAGGTCGGCCGGCCGCTCGACATCTATCGCGATCCGGTCAACGAATTCGTCGCGGACTTCATCGGCCTCGGCAATATCCTGCCGGTCGCGTGCGACGGCGACGACGCCATCGTCCTGCCCGGCGGGCAGCGTCTCGCGATCCGGCGCGCGCCGGACACGCCACGCGGGACCGACGCCGTGCGCCTGCTGATTCGTCCCGAGGACGTGTGCGTGCGTCCGGGCCAGCCGGCTGCGGCGCCGAATACGCTCGCCGGCACGATCATGTTCGTGCGCGACGTCGGCGCATCGATCGAAGCGACGATCAACTGCCGCGGCTTCACGCTGACGGCGACGACGACGCCGCGCGAGACGCCCGACCTGCACGTCGGCATGCCGGTTGCCGCCGAACTGCCCGCGCATGCATGCAAGCTGATCGCCGCACGCGGCGCCTGACTTTCCCTTTCCTCCCCAGCGCAGCAACAAGGATCTCACCATGAACGCATCGACCCAAGCCAACCGCCTCGTGCGACGCCTGCTCGCCCGTACCGCCCTCCTCTTCGCCTGCGCCAGCGGCCTTGCCGCCTTCGCGCCGCTCGCGCACGCCGACGCGCTCGACACGATCGCGAAATCGGGTGTCGTCCGCATCGGCGTGTTCGAGGACTACCCGCCGTTCGGTTCGATCGGGCCCGACATGAAGCCGCAAGGCTATGACATCGACATGGCGAACCTGATCGGCAAGGCGCTCGGCGCGATGGTCGAACTCGTGCAGGTCACCGGCGACAACCGGATGGCGTATCTCGCCGACCGCAAGACCGACATGCTGCTGTCGGTCGGACAGACGCCGGAACGCGCCAAGGTGATCGACTTCTCGAACGCGTATGCGCCGTACTATCTTGCGGTGTTCGGCCCGAAGTCGCTCGCCGTGAAGGGCAACGCCGATCTCGCCGGCAAATCGGTCGCGGTTGCGCGCGGCACGCTCGAGGACCTGAGCGTCAGCAAGGTCGCGCCGCCCAGCGCGACGATCAAGCGCTTCGACGACCCGAACGGCGCGATCGCGGCGTTCCTGTCGGGGCAAGCGCAGTTGCTGGTGGTCGGCAACGACGTTGGCGCCACGATCATCGCGCGCCATCCGTCGATCGATCCCGAACAGAAGTTCTCGCTGTTCAGCTCGCCCGACCACGTCGGCCTGAACAAGAACGAACCGCGTCTGATGCAGAAGGTCAACGACGCGATCGCCGGCGCGAAGAAGAACGGCACGCTGAACACCTTGTCGCAGAAGTGGCTGCACGCGGCACTGCCGACCGATCTGTGATGCGCACCGCCTCCGCCCCGCATTCTCGACCCAAGGCATCGCGATGACCTACGTGTTCGACTTCAGCGATTTCGGCCCCTACGCCGGCATGCTCGCGCGCGGCATCGGCGTGACGCTCGGCCTGACCGCGGCCGCCACCGTGCTGGGCGGCCTGATCGGCACCGCCGGCGCGTGGGCCGCGCTCGCCGGCCCGCGCTGGGCGCGCGCGCTCGTCGCGTCTTACGTCGAGCTGATCCGCAATACGCCGTTCCTGGTGCAGTTGTTCTTCATCTTCTTCGGGCTGCCAGGAATCGGCGTACACATCGACGAAGCGCAGGCGGCCGTGCTCGCGATGACGATCAACCTCGGTGCCTATGCGGTCGAGATCCTGCGCGCCGGGATCGAATCGGTGCCGCACGGACAAGTTCAGGCCGCGCGTGCGCTCGGGCTGCACGGCCGGCAGGTGTTCGGCCACGTCGTGCTGCCGCAGGCGCTCGCGAACGTCTACCCTGCGCTGCTCGGGCAGGTCCTGATCGTGATGCTCGGCTCGGCGGTCGTGTCGCAAATCTCGGTGCCCGACCTGACCTACGCGGCCAACTTCATCCAGTCGCGCAATTTCCGCGCGTTCGAGATCTACATCGTCGTGACAGCGATCTACCTGCTGCTGTCGATCGCACTGCGCATGCTGCTCAATCGCGTCGGCCGCCGGCTGTTCTCCGGCCGCGCGCCGCACGGCGCGGCGGCCGCGCCGCGGCGCACCCGGGTTGCCCGCCTCGCGTGGCGCGCCCGCTCCCCCGAGACCCACTTGCCGACGGAACGTGCGCGATGATCGAATTCACTTTCCAGAATATTGCATGGAACCTGCTGCTCGCCGCGCGCTGGACCGTGTTGCTGTCGCTGATCACGTTCGGTGGCGGCAGCATCGCCGGGTTCGCGCTGCTTGCGATGCGCATCTCGCCCGTGCCAGCACTGCGCCGCTTCGTGATCCTGTACGTCGAACTGTTTCAGGGTACGCCGTTGCTGATGCAACTGTTCCTCGGCTTCTTCGGGTTGCCGCTCGTCGGCATCGACGTGACGCCCTGGGTTGCGGCGTCGGTCGTGCTGACGCTGAACGCAAGCGCCTATCTGGCCGACATCTGGCGCGGCTGCGTCGACGCGGTGCCGCATGGCCAGTGGCACGCGGCGGCGAGCCTCGGCATGACGTGGGTGCAGCGGCTGCGCTACGTGGTGTGGCCGCAGGCGTGGAAGATCGCGCTTGCGCCGACCGTCGGTTTCCTCGTGCAGGCGGTGAAGAGCACCGCGCTCACGTCGATCATCGGGCTGACCGAACTGACCAAGACCGGCAACATCATCACCAACGCGGTATTCAAGCCGTTTCCGATCTACGCGATGGTCGCGCTGCTCTACTTCGCGATGTGCTTCCCGCTGACGTGGTATGCCCGCGCGCTCGAGCAGCGCCATCGCGTCGCGAAGGCGCGCTGAACCGGCGCCGCGCGCGCCTCATTACGATGCAGGTACTTTCATGATTTCCATCAGTAACGTTTCGAAGTGGTACGGCCAGTTTCAGGTCCTCGCCGATTGCACGACCGACGTGAAGAAAGGCGAAGTGGTCGTCGTGTGCGGCCCGTCCGGCTCGGGCAAGTCGACGCTGATCAAGACCGTCAACGGCCTCGAGCCGTTCCAGCACGGCGAGATTCTCGTGAACGGCCAGTCGGTCGGCGACAAGAAGACGAACCTGTCGAAACTGCGCTCGAAGGTCGGGATGGTGTTCCAGCATTTCGAGCTGTTCCCGCACCTGTCGATCACCGAGAACCTGACGCTCGCGCAGGTCAAGGTGCTCGGACGCGGCAAGGACGAAGCGACCGACAAGGGCATGAAGCTGCTCGATCGCGTCGGCCTGAAGGCGCATGCGCACAAGTTTCCGGGCCAGCTGTCGGGTGGCCAGCAGCAGCGGGTCGCGATTGCGCGCGCGCTGTCGATGGACCCGATCGCGATGCTGTTCGACGAACCGACGTCCGCGCTCGATCCCGAGATGATCAACGAGGTGCTCGACGTGATGGTCGAGCTCGCGCAGGAAGGGATGACGATGATGGTCGTCACGCACGAAATGGGCTTCGCGAAGAAGGTCGCCCATCGCGTGATCTTCATGGACCGTGGCGCGATCGTCGAGGACGACCGCAAGGACGATTTCTTCTCGAATCCGAAGTCGGATCGCGCGAAGGACTTCCTCGCGAAAATCCTGCACTGAACGATACCGCGTCGCCGCCCGCTCCACGCCAGTTCTCCCGATGAAACGACTTCCTTCCCTCAACGCGCTGCAGGTCTTCGACGTCGTCGCCCGTCACGGCAGCTTCACGCGCGCCGCCGGGCACCTGTGCCTGACCCAGGGCGCCGTGAGCCGGCAAATTCTCGCGCTCGAAAGCTTCTATCAGTTTCCGCTCTTCAAGCGCACGCCCAAGGGACTGACGCTGACGGCCGAGGGCGAGCTCCTGTTGCCGACGGTGCGCGAGAGCTTCGCGCGCATCGAGGAGGTATCGATGCGTCTTTCACGCAGGCGCACCGAGCTCGCGCTGAAGGTGCCGACCTGCATGATGCAGTGGATGCTGCCGCGAATCATGCGGTTCCAGGCCGAGCATCCCGAACTTCAGGTGCAGATCACGACCACCTGGGAGCATCACGTCGATTTCCGCATGGAACCGTTCGACGCCGCGGTGATCTACGCCCCCGGCGCCGGTCCCGACATGCACGCGATCCCGTTGTTCGAAGAGCGGCTCACCCCTGTCTGTGCCCCGAGCCTGCTGGACCGGCAACCGCTCGCGAGTCTCGGCGACCTGGCCCGTCATACGCTGCTGCATCCGACTCGCGATCACCGTGACTGGAAACGGTGGCTCGACCATGCGGGCGCGCCGCACGTCGACTCGACTCGCGGATTGAGCTTCGAGACGCTGGATCTCGCGACACATGCGGCGATCGACGGTTACGGCATCGCGATCGGCGACAGGACGCTGGTGGACGAGAGCGTGGCGGCACACCGGCTCGTGATGCCGTTCGACATCTCGTTGCCGACGGGGATGGGCTATTACTTCGTGTATCCGGGCGGAACCGAACAGCAACAAAAGATCCAGCTGTTTGGCGACTGGATTGCGGACAAACGCGCGTGGAGCTGCGTCAAGCCGCCAGCCCCGCCGACGCGGCCGACGCGGCCGACGACAACACCGGCACTTCCGGATTGAACCGCGTCATGCAGTTCAGATCGAGCGCGCGAATCTGCTCGGTCATGAAGTCGACGAAGATCCGGATGCGCGTCGGAAGGTGTTGCCGGCTCAGATAGCAGATGTAGTGACCGCGATCCTCCGGCACGTGCTTCGCCAGCGCGACGACGAGTTCGTTCGACGCGAGATGGTCGCGGATCTGGTAGCCCGCCATCTGCGCGATGCCCGATCCGTTCAGCACCGAACGCAACACCAGATCCGCGTCATTGAACGTGAGGCGCGACGTCGGCAGGTACTTCTGCACGCGGCCGTCCACGTTGAACTCCCATTCGAACAGGCGCCCGCTCGCAAACCGGAAATTGATGCACTCGTGCCGGTCGAGGTCCTCGACGCTCTGCGGGAGACCGTGCCTCGCCACATACGACGGCGCCGCGCAGAGCGCCATCTGCATCGGAATCAGTTGCCGGGCGATGATGCTGGAGTCCTCGATGCGGCCGTTACGGAACGACACGTCGATCCGCTCGGACACCAGATCGACGGGCCGGTCGTCGAGCAGCAGATCGATGATGATGTCCGGATAGGCGTGCGCGAACTTTTCCAGCAGCGGCGCCACGATCTTCCTGCCGAATCCCACTGCCGAGCTGATGCGGATGAGGCCGCGCGGCGGCCCCTGCCGCAATTCCAGCATGTCGTTCATGGCTTCGACGATCTGCGCCACGCCCTGGTGGCAATTCTCGAAGAAGCGCCGGCCCTCGCAAGTCAGCTCGGTCGTGCGCGTGGTCCGCTGGAACAGCCGCGTGCTCAGCTGCGCCTCCAGCTTCTGGACGTTCCGGCTCACGGCCGGCCGCCCGACGCCGAGCAGTTCGGCGGCCTTGGTGAAACTCCCCTCGCTCGCCACGGCAACGAATGCAAG
Source organism: Burkholderia sp. Bp9012 (assembly GCF_003853825.1). NCBI lineage: Bacteria > Pseudomonadati > Pseudomonadota > Betaproteobacteria > Burkholderiales > Burkholderiaceae > Burkholderia > Burkholderia sp. Bp9012. Next base: position 67,364 of record NZ_QTQA01000017.1, read on the forward strand.
GATGCCTGCATAGCTCGCACCGAAGCTCGCCGACAGTGCATCGGCGCGACTGGCCAGCTCGCGACGCGCGCCGTGTTCCGATGGTTCCGAATGATTCATTTCCGCTGCCCCCACTCGTGCTGCTCACACGGATCGACTCGTCGCCGGCATGCGCCGGCGTATCGCATACGTGCGAACGTGAATCAGCTTCTTACCAGCCACTGGTCGAGACCGATGCGGCCCAGCCGCGCGTCCCCGAGCGGCACCAGCGACGTTTCCTCGACGCGGCCGCCGTAGTAGCGGGCGTCGCGATCGGTCACCACCGCGCGCGTGTCGCCGACCGACTTCAGGTAGCACGCGACGATCTCCGCGAACGGCGCGCGATCCGGACCCGCGATCTCGATCGTGCCGTTCTGCGGCCCGGCGAGCGCGGCCTGCGCGACGAGTGCCGACACGTCTTCCGCGGCGATCGGCTGGAACAGTCCGTCGCCGATGCGCACGGTGCCGTCAACCGTGCCGAAATCCGCGATGCCGCCGATGAATTCCATGAATTGCGTCGCGCGCACGATCGTGTACGGTACGCCCGCCGCCTCGATCGCCTGCTCCTGCGCGACCTTGGCCGCGAAATAGCCGTTCTCCGGCATCCGGTCGCAACCGACGATCGACAGCGCGACGTGATGGCGCACGCCCGCGGCCACTTCGGCCTTGCCGAGATTGCGTGCCGACGTGCGGAAGAAGTCCAGGACCGCCTGCGGTTCCCATGACGGTGCGTTCGCCACGTCCACGACCACGTCCGCGTCCGTCAATGCGTCGGTCAGGCCCTCGCCCGTGATGGTATTGACACCGGTGCGCGGCGATGCGGCAACCGCCCGATGGCCCGCTTCCTCGAGCAGCGTGACGACACGCGAGCCGATCAGGCCCGAACCGCCGATGACAACGATCTTCATCGCAAAATCTCCTGACGAATGGATTGCATGTGAATGCGAGGGGACATGACGGGTGCCGGATCCGGTGAAGGCGGTGATGACCGTCGCATCGCGTGGAGCAATTGTGGAAGAATCATGTCCTATCCATCAGTGCCAAGAATCGTCGATCGGACTGGTCCATGCCGCGTCTGTTCCGTTACCCACGAGGCCGTCATGTCTGCGCAATCCTCCATGCTGACCATCGAAATCGACCGGCAGCATCAGTTGCCGATCTATCTGCAGATCTGTGAGCGGTTCAGAACCGCGATCGCCGCGGGCCACCTGCGTCCGGGCGATCGCGTGCCGGCGTTACGCGGTCTGGCGACGCAATTGAACACGGCGCGCGGCACCGTCGAACAGGCTTACACGATCCTGGTCGACGAGGGATATCTGCAAATGCGCGGCGCGGCAGGCACGTTCGTCTCGCCGTCCTTGCCGAAATCGCTGCCGCGGGCGACCCCCGCGCATGACGACGAATCGGCGGCGCACGTCGACAGCGTCGACGTGCTTCAGGTACCGGGCATGTCGCGCGACAGCCCGCCTCCGCGGCGCGCGCAACCGATCGCCGTCGCAATGAGCGGCGAGCCGCGCCCGTTGCAGCCCGGGGTCCCTGCCCTCGACGCCTTTCCGCGCAAGGTCTGGCACCGCCTCGTGTCGCTGCGCGCGCGCAGCGGCGACCGCGCGCTGCTGGGCTACCCGAATCCGGCCGGTTACAGGCCGCTGCGCGAACACATCGCCACCTATCTGGGGCTGTCGCGCGGCGTCACCTGCGTGCCGGAACAGGTGTTCATCACCAGCGGCTACCGCGCCACGCTGGAACTCGTGCTGCGCAGCCTCGCGCGTCCGAACGACCGCGTCTGGTTCGAGGACCCCGGCTATCTGCTCGCACGCAGTTTCCTCTCCGAGACGGGCGTGCACCTCGTCCCGGTGCCGGTGGATGCCGAGGGAATCGACGTCGAGCGCGGCCTGCAGCTGGACGCGCACGCGCGCTTCGCGCTCGTGACGCCGTCGCATCAGAGCCCGCTCGGGCATACGCTGTCGCTGTCCCGCCGCATCGCGCTGCTGGACTGGGCCGAAAAGACGTCCGGGTGGATCGTCGAGGACGACTACGACAGCGAGTTCCGCTATCTGGGCCGCCCGCTGCAGGCGCTGAAGAGTCTCGACCGGCGCGATCGCGTGATCTATTGCAGTACCTTCAGCAAGGCGATGTATCCCGGCTTGCGGCTCGCGTACGCAGTCGTGCCGGAGCGTGCGGTGGAGCGTGTCGAACGCGTGGCCTGCAGCATGAACGCAGGCTCGCCGGCGCTCCTGCAGGCGGCCCTGGCGGATTTCATCGAACAGGGTCACTTCGCCCGGCACCTGAAGCGCATGCGCACGCTGTATGGCGAGCGCCGCACGCTGATCGTGCACGCATTGCGGCAGGCGTTCGGCAAGCGGCTGATCGTCGACCTGCCGCCTGGCGGCATCCAGTTCGCGGTGCGGTTCACGGCGGGGCCCGAGGGGCCGGTCGACGATGTCACCGTCGCCGCGCGCGCCCGCGAAGCCGGGCTCGCGGTCCTGCCGCTGTCGATCTGGTACACGAACAGCCACACGCAGCAAACGCCACGCGGCCTCATCATCGGGTTCGCGAACATCGCCGACGCGGACGAAGCGCAACGTCACGCACGAGCGCTGCGCGCGTGCCTGGGCCGCTGACGCGCGGCGTGCACCAATCGCGTGCGGCCTTGCGTGCCGGCAACCGCTGCCGCCGGGCGCCTGATTGAAATTCGTGCCGCGTTCCCGATTGGTGTCCAACGGGAAACATACAATCGCCCGGAACGGCCATACCGCCATCCCGCGCGCGCCTCTAGCATGGAAGCGTCTTTCTCCCGTAGACGAACCGGGAATCGGGCTGCACCGGAAGATTGCCGCATTCCTCGGACGATCCTCCGTGCCCGTCATTCCTTGACGACGCTACTTGCCCGGGCGTTCCGGCCCCTTCGCAAGACGTTTCGACGATCGAATGACCGAGGTCGAAGCGTGTCGCTGAATTCGAGCACGCATCATGGATGACAACAAGCTGCAAGCCCCGCCGCTTTCCCTCCTCGACAGGTATCGAGGCCGGGATTTTCAACCGCTTTACACCACGACCGTCACCGTGTCCGGCGGCGAGACGGGACACGGCCGCGCATCCGGCGTCGTCCGCTCGGACGACGGAAATCTCGCCGTCAACTTGCGCCTGCCCACCGAGTTTGGCGGGCCCGGCAACGGGACCAATCCGGAGCAATTGTTCGCGGCCGGCTTCGCCGCGTGCTTCCACGGCGCGCTCAATCTGCTCGAGAAACGCGCCGATATGGAAACCCCCGATACCGCCGTGGAAGTGCAGGTTTCGTTCGGCCGCGATCCCATGGACGGCGGCTATGCGTTGCTCATCGACGTTCGGGTACGGATGCCGGGCGTCGATCGAAACGTCGCGGAAGAAATGGTTCGAACCGCGGAACGCTTGTGCCCATATGCGAAGATGGCCCGGCAAGGCACCGTCAATATCGTGACCGTCGTCGACTGACCCGGCGCCTGTCGCGGCGCGACAGCGCGTCGTCCGCCGACGGCGTTCGTTGCCGCAGCGGCGTGCTCCTCCCCCCGCGGCGCATCTCGCGACGCGCGCGCGGGGGGCGATCGGTCAATCGAACGATGCCTGCGGGTTACCGGCCGCCAGTGCCTCGGCACGATTCGGTGCCGGCGGATAGATCCATTGCGTGTTGATCATCTGCTTGCGCGCCTTTCCTTCGGCATGCGTCAGTTTGATCTGCCGATCCCAGCCTTCCGAGTACACGGCGCCCCAATCGCCCAGGTCGACGCATGTCGCATAGAACGGCTGCCGGTATTCCAGTGTCGGCACGCCGATCAGATCCGCCGCGACGTTGTGCCCGCCGAATTGCCCCATCACGATCGCGTGCTGGCACGACATCAATGCATAGTGCCCGTCATCGTCGCTGCGCGCCCGCGCCACGTCTCCTGCGACGAATACGTGCGGCGCTTCCGCCGCGCGAAGATCCGGTGTGACCTCGACGCGCCCGAGCGGATCCAGGTGCGACGAGACTTGCGACGTCAGCGGGCTCGCAAGCATTCCGCCCGCCCAGATCACGGTCATCGCCTCGATGTGCATGCCCGACGCGGTACGCACGCCGTCGGCCGCGACCGACACGACGCGCGATCCGAGCACGGCCTCGACGCCGAGCGACGCGAATGCTTCGGCGACATACGGCCGAGGATTCGGGCCGAGATCGGGACCGATGTCGTCCTGCGCGCCGATCACGACGACACGCCCCTTCGTCTGCGGGCCGAACCACTCGCGCAAACGCTTGGGCAACTCGGTGGCAACCTCGATACCCGTAAAGCCGCAACCGACCACCGCGACCGTATTGCGTGCCGGCGATTCCGGCAGTTTCGCGAGCGCCGCGAAGTGGTCGTCGAGCGCGACGGCGTCCTCGATGCGATCGACCGAAAACGCGTGTTCCGCGAGCCCCGGCACCGGCGGCTTGCCCAACCTGCTGCCGCTGGTCAACAACAGCCTGTCATACGCGAGCAGACGTCGCTGGCCGTTGGCGCACGCGACACTGACCGTCTTCTCGCGGACGGAAATCTCCTCGACGCTACCTTCGAGAAACTTCACGCCGACCGCATCGAGCAGCGGCAGCAACGGTGCGGCCATCCGCTGCGGCTCGCTTTCGTACAGCCGCGGCCGGATCTGCAGTTCCGGTTTCGGGGAGATCAACGTGATCTCGACGTCGCCGCTCGTCACACCGGCACCATCCAGCACGCGCGCCGCGCCCAGTGCGCCCCACACGCCGGCAAAACCGGCACCCACTATCAGGATCTTCTGCGACATGATCATTGCCCTCGGTTGATGTCGATGGCGGCAACTCGCCGCACGAAGTCATCCTAGGTCGACACGGCATTGCGCAGTAGATCCGCAGTCGTGCTCACGATGTTGCCGCTTCGGCACCAATCCATCACACGCCGCACTGATCGATCGCGGGCATGATGTCGACGAACGATCGCACGCGACTCGAACGCCGTCTTCGTCACCCACCTGACTCAACGATGAGGCAAATAAAATGCATATGGGGAAATCGTACAAACTGTCGGAGTTCCTGATCTGGACGCGCTGGAAAATTTACGAGCTGCTCGTTTTCGGTTCCGTTCCGGTTGTGCTGTACAAATTTTTCTCCGTCACGTGGCTGTCGATCCCCCTGACGATCGTGGTTCTGCTCGGAACTGCGACGTCGTTCATCGTCGGCTTCAAGAACGTCCAAACCTACAACCGCGCAATGGACGCGCTGGACATCTGGACGGATATCCTGAGCAAGAGCCGGCGCTGGGGCCAATTCGTCCGCGACTTCGTCACCGATGACGAGATCGCCCGAACACTCGTCGATCGCCACCTGGCGTGGCTGACCGCGCTGCGCTACGACCTGCGCCGCCCGCGCATCTGGGAAAGCACGAACAAACGCTACAACGCAGAGTACCGCCGGTTCTATCGTGTTCCGGAGTGGGAAAAGGACATCAGCGAATTGTTGCCGAAGTACCTCTCCTCGACCGAAACGGAACAGTCGCTCTCCTCGGCTTGCATCGCAACGTTCGTGCTGAGCCTGCAGGGCACTTCGCTCCGGACGCTTCACATGGCCGGGCATCTGAATTCGAACTTTTACATGGAGCTTCAGAAAACCGTCGGCGATTTCATCGATCTCCAGGCAAGATCGGAACGCTTCAAGAACTTTCCCTACCCGCGTCAGTATGCGACCGTCAGCTCCCTGTTCGTCCGGTTCTTCTGCCTGTCGCTTCCGTTCGGTCTTCTGAACGAATTCAACCGGTTGAACGATAGCGTCAGCGGTTTCATGCACGGCAACATGGTCTGGCTGGTCGTGCCGTGCAGCGTCGCCGTTTCCTGGATGTACACCTCGCTCGAGCAGGTTGGCGAAAGCACGGAAAACCCGTTCGAAGGCGGCGCCAACGACGTGCCCATTTCAACGCTGTGCAGCACGATCGAGCGCGATCTGAAAGCGATGCTCGGCGAACATGCGCGCGATCCGTCGAGCCGCACGATCATCGCGCTGTAGCGCGTCACACGTCTTTCGTTTCGCCATCCTCCGTTCGTCGATTGTTGTCGCCGAGACAACATGATGAGGTCCGTCGCGACGCTACTGCCGCACGAGCACATCGCCTACGCTTGGCGATGACGGTGGCCGTGCATGCATGCCCGATCCCCTCCGGGAAACGGACACGACACCGCAAGTGCAACGTGCGACCCGCGCGGCCGTCTGCGCCGCGTCGCGTCGTCGCGCGTCATTGGCCGCGGCAGCCAAGGCTGTTGCCATGGGTGTGACCCAGCACCTCATCAACCGAGGAACGATCCGTGACAGAAGAAGATATCCGCAGCAACGCATTCGCGATGCCCGTGCACAACCCGGCGTATCCGCGTCCGCCCTTCCGCTTCGTCAATCGGGAGTATTTCATCATCTCGTACGAGACGGACATGGACGCCCTCCGGGCCGTCGTCCCGGAACCTCTGACGGTCGACCAGGCCGTCGTCCATTACGAGTTCATCCGGATGCCCGATTCGTCGGGATTCGGTGACTACACCGAAAGCGGTCAGGTGATCTCCGTTCTCGACGAGGACGGCACGCGAGCCAATTTCACGCATGCGATGTACCTCGACGACGAAGGCCCCATCGCCGCCGGACGGGAAATCTGGGGATTTCCCAAGAAACTGGCGTCGCCGCGGCTCTGCGTCGACGGCAAGGACACGCTGCTCGGCACGCTCGACTACGGCACGCAGCGCATCGCCACCGGAACGATGGGTTACAAGTACCGCGCGCTCGACACGGAAGCCGAGCGCCGCAAGCTCGCCGGCACGCCCAACTATCTGCTCAAGGTCATTCCGCACGTCGACGGCACCGCGCGCATCTGCGAACTGGTGCGCTTCTTCCTGCGCGATGTCGACGTGATCGGCGCATGGGAGGGGCCTGCCGCGCTCGAACTGCATCCGCATGCGCTCGCGTCGGTTGCCGACCTGCCGGTTCGCAAGGTGATCGGCGCGCGCCACGTCATCGCACATCTCACGCTCGATATCGGCGAAGTGGCCCATGACTACCTCGCCCCCGCCGCGTCGCTGAAGCTCGCGGTCAACCAGTAAACCTCCGGAGGACGTATGCCACTGAATGACAAGGTCGCGCTCGTGACGGGCGCGGCAAGCGGTATCGGCGATCTGTGCGCACGCAAGCTAGCAGCGGACGGCGCCACGGTCGTGATCGCCGATCTGAACCTCGCGGCCGCGCGCAAGGTTGCGGACGACATCGTCGCGAGCGGCGGGAAGGCGTTGGCGATCGCGATGGACGTCACCAGCGAGGAAGCCGTCGATGCGGGCATGGCCGAAACGGTGAACCGGCTGGGCGGAATCGACGTGCTCGTGTCGAACGCCGGCATCCAGATCGTCAACCGGATCGAGGACTACGCATTTTCCGACTGGAAGAAGATGCTGGCCATTCACCTGGACGGTGCATTCCTGACGACGCGTGCCGTCATCAGGCACATGTACGCGTCGAACAAGGGCGGCACGGTGATCTACATGGGCTCGGTGCATTCGCACGAGGCCTCGCCGCTGAAGTCCGCCTACGTGACCGCGAAGCACGGGCTGCTCGGTCTCGCGCGCGTCGTCGCGAAGGAAGGCGGGCCACGCGGCGTACGCGCCAATGTCGTGTGCCCGGGCTTCGTCAGGACGCCGCTGGTCGACAAGCAGATTCCGGAGCAGGCGAAAGCGCTGGGCATCTCCGAACAGCAGGTCGTCAAGGACGTGATGTTGAGAGAGACCGTCGACGGCGAATTCACGTCGGCGGCCGATGTCGCGCACACGGTTGCGTTCCTGGCGGGCTTCGAGTCGAACGCGCTCACCGGACAATCGATCGTCGTCAGCCACGGCTGGTTCATGCAGTAAGGAGGACACCATGTATTCGAGCCAGCGTAACAAGCTCAAGCAGCCCCATCGCATCAAGCTGCCCGCGTATGACGAAATCGGACTCGTGCTGCAGGGTGGCGGCGCACTCGGCTCCTATCAGGCCGGCGTGTATGAAGGCATGGCCGAAGTCGGCGTGGAGCCGACGCGAATCGCCGGCATATCGATCGGCGCGCTGAATACGGCGATCATCGCCGGCAATGCGCCGGCGGACCGCACGGACGCGCTCCGAGGCTTCTGGAACACCATCAGTCAGCCGGGCGATCCGCTCGCTCACGTCGGCGCGTGCATGTCGGCGTGGCCCGGGCTTGCCGACGTGGGGCGCAGGTGGTCGAGCGCATGGGCCGCCACGCGAACGCTGATGGAAGGCCAGAACGGATTCTTCTCGCCGCGCACGCACGTGCCTTTCGCCGGATTCGGCGCAAAGCGTCCCGATCAGGTCAGCTACTACGACACGTCGGCGTTGCGTGAAACGCTCCTGCGGTACGCCAACTTCGACCGCATCAACGACGGAAACATTCGCGTTTCCGTCGGAGCGGTCAACGTGCGAACGGGCAATCTCGTCTATTTCGACAATACGAAAATGCGCCTGGCGCCGGAGCATTTCATCGCGTCCGGCGCGCTGCCGCCGGGCTTTCCGGCCGTCGAGATCGATGGCGAGTTCTACTGGGACGGTGGCCTCGTTTCCAATACGCCGCTCACCGAGATCATCCGCGAAAGCCAGCACAAGGACACGCTCGTCTTCCAGCTCGATCTGTGGAGCTCGCGCGGCAAGTTGCCGGGCAACTTCCTCGATGTCAGCGAGCGCACCAAGGACATTCAGTATTCGAGCCGCACGCGCGCGATCACCGCGTTCATGTCGCAGAACCAGAAACATGCGCAGATGATCAAGGCGCTGCTCGAACACATTCCGGAACACGTGCGGCTTGCCCACCCGCTGCTGCGGGAAGCTCAGAAAACGGCGGATGGCAGTGCCGTGAACGTGGTGCACCTGATCTACAAGAACAAGACGTTCGAGGGGCACTACAAGGACTATGAGTTCAGCAAGGACACGATGCGCGAGCATTGGGCGAGCGGTCTCGAGGATATTCGCCGTTCGTTCGGACACCCGGAGTGGTTCGAGATTCCGAGCCGGGAAATCGGCTTCGTCACGCGAGACGTGCACCGCTATCGGCACGACGTGGACGAAGCCGGCAGCCTCGGCAAGCATGCTTCTCCCGCGGAACAACTGCCGCCTGAGAAGGAATCCTCCGTCGCCGGGTAACCCGTATCGACGCCAGCCGCGGGTGAGCCGGGCGGTCGGCCGCGTGCCGGCGACGCGTGACCGGCGGCCCGCCTGCTCTGTTCCCGACTCGCGGAACCGCCCTTGCAGGACCGCTTCAGGTGGAGCCATGACCGATCGTCGAGATCGCGCATGCGCCCGCCTCAAGGAGAGCACCATGATGTCGCACGAAATGATCGCGCGGTACGGCACGTTGATCGTATTCCTGAACGTTCTCGGGTCGTCGCTCGGCCTGCCGCTGCCTGCCATTCCGACCTTGGTCACGGTAGGCGCAGGCATCGCGCTCGTGACCCATGTCGCGTCGTCGACGCTGCTGCATTTCTCGACGATACTGGCCGCCGCCGTGGTTGGCGGCCTGCTCGGCGACCTGGTCTGGTACCAGGGTGGAAAACGGTACGGCAAGCGCACGCTTCACACCGTCTGCAAACTGACACCGTCGCGCGACGCGTGCGTCAGGACGACGGAGCGCTTCTTCGGGCGTTGGGGCGTTCGCGTGCTCGTGATCGCGCGGTTCGTACCCGGCCTGTCACTCGTGGCCGTTCCGCTATGCGGCGCGATGGCCGTCAGGTTGCGCGCCTTTATCTTGCATGACTGCGTCGGCATTGCGCTGTGGGCGTCGATCGGTCTGGCCGTCGGCACACTGTTCGCCTCGCAGATCGACGCGGTCTTCGCCCTCGTCACTCGTCTTGGCTGGCATGTGCTCATCGTGATCGGCATCGCACCGGCGTTGTATCTTCCGTATCGCCACTGCCGCCGACGGATGCTGGCAAGCGCCCTCGGAAAAGCGCGGATCAGCGCGGGTGAACTGCATGCGTTGCTCGCGAGCAATCCGCGGCCGGCCGTGATCGATATCCGTTCCGCCGAGCGAAGAATGCTCGATCCGTTCGTCATCCCGGGCGCGGTGATCGGCGATGAACGCAAGCCGCGCCAGATCATGGAGCGCTACGGCACGAACCGGACGCTCGTCATCTATTGTGCGTGCCCGCACGAAACGTCCGCCGTGTCGGTGGCCAGGCAGTTGCGCCTGTCCGGTGTCAAGCTCGCGTTACCGCTCACCGGCGGTATCGATGCATGGCGCGTCGCGGGCTTCGACGTGGAGCCGATGGTCGCGATGAACGACGCGGCAATCGCCCCGGAAGAGCGGAAAGCCTTCACGTATTGACGCCGTGGCGCGCCCGGGTTCCTGGGCAGCGCGGTATCGCACCGTTGGCGGCCTGTCGGGACGTCGATTCGCCTGGCGACGGACAACGCCTCCATGGCACCTCCATCGGCTCACGCAGCGAGTGCCGGACCTCGGCATCGCGACCCCCGCTAGCCGGGTTTCACGCCTCTTCTTGGTCACATCCTCGGCGGACCTGACACCCTCTCCCGACCACAGTTGCGCCATGCGGCGACTGCGCCGCTTGTCTCGAACCCGGGGCAAGACGATCTGTCGATCGCGTAACGGATAAAGCGTTCCTTCCGCCGTTGCGCGCCTGGCGGGCACATTCCCCGACACAGACAGTGAGATCGGCGTAACGGACGTTCGACGTCAGCACGCTTGGAACGCCATCCGGCGCGTTTCCGTGACGACGGAGGCACTGGTTGGCCTCGGACGGCTTGATCAGTTTGACGAAGCGTTTGATGCAAGGTGTAGCCGCTTCCCGCAACGACCCGCCCGGTCCGCCGAATGCGACCGCATGGTGTCCATCATTTTGACGGACACCATGCCGACATCGATCCTCAAGGGTTTGGCGCATCCCGGCTCGGCGGCGTGCGAGCGATCGCCACCGCGCGACGCCAGCGGCCTCGTTCAGTGACCGCCTGCCGCGATCCCGCCGCCGCCGCCCTTGCCCGGCCGGGTGAGCCAGACCAGCGGAATGATCACGATGAAGATGATCGACGACAACCAGAAGATGTCGTTCAGCGCGAGCATCGCGGCCTGTGCATTCAGCGTGCGTTCAAAAAACGCCGACGCCTGATCGACGCCGCCGCCGAGCGTCGCCTGGAGCTGCGTGACGGCACTCGTGTAAGCGGGGTTGTTCACGCTGGATTGCTCGGCGAGCCGCGCATGATGCAGGATCGTCCGGTCGTTCCATCCGGTCGCGATCAGCGAGGTGCCGACGCCGCCCGCGAACACACGCACGAAATTCGACAGCCCGGCGGCGGCCGGAATCCGGTCGGGCGCGAGGCCCGACAGAATGATCGCGGTAAGCGGCGTGAAGAAGAGCGCCATCGGAATACCCTGCAACAGGGTCGGCAGCACCAGCGTGTAGGGGTCGACGCCCGTCGTGTAACGCGAGCGCATGAAGAACACGCCCGCGAAACCCACGAAGGCCAGCGTCGCGAGCACCCGCGCGTCGGACTTCGGCATGATCTTCGCCATCAACGGTGCGAGCAGCACGGCGAAGATCCCGAGCGGCGCCGTCACGAGTCCGGCGTCCACCGATCGATAGCCGAGATAGCCCTGAATCCATTGCGGCAGGATCACGAGGTTCGAGAAGAATACCGCGTATGCGACCGAGATCGCGATCGTGCCGCCGCGGAAATTGCGCACCGCGAACAGGCGAATGTCCACGATCGGGTTGCGCGCCGTGAACTCCCAGATCAGGAAGAACAGGAAGCTGACGGCCGCAATCACGGCAAGCGAGCAGATCACGGGCGAGCTGAACCAGTCGAGATCCTTGCCCTTGTCGAGCATGATCTGCAGCGTCGCGACCCATACGACCAGCGACATCAGGCCGACTTTGTCGATGGGCAGCTTGCGCACCTGCGTCTCACGGTCGCGATAGATCATCCACGTCACGCCGGCCGCGAACAGGCCGACCGGAATGTTGATGTAGAAGATCCACGACCAGCTGTAGCTGTCGGTGATCCAGCCGCCCAGCGCGGGACCGGCGATCGGGCCCACCGTCGCGGTCATCGACCAGAGCGCGAGCGCGGTCGAGCTCTTCTCCTTCGAATACGAACCCAGCAGGATCGCCTGCGAAAGCGGAATCAGCGGCCCCGCGACGGCGCCCTGCAATACGCGCGCGGCGAGCAGCACGAGCAGGTTCGGCGCGATGCCGCACAGCCACGACGAGAACACGAACAGCACGATCGCGGCCACGAACAACCTGATCTGCCCGACGCGCTGCGTGAGCCATCCGGTCAGCGGAATTGCGACGGCATTGGCCGCCGAGAACAGCGTGATCACCCACGTGCCTTCGTCGACGGATACGCCGAGGTTTCCGGAGATGGTCGGAATCGCCACGTTGGCGATCGACGAATCGAGCACGTTCATGAACGTCGCGAGCGCGACGGCGAGCGTCGCCAGCACCAGCTTTCCGCCCGTCAGCGGTGGCGGCGCGGGTTGAGTCGAGGAATTCATCTTGCTCACACTCCGAAGGTCGACCGCGCCGGCACATCGTTCCGGCCAGTCGGATGATTGAATCGACCGGAACGCGACTGCCACGCGTATCCGGGTCGACGGTTCAACTCGCGCGCCGCGTCGTGTCGCGCGGGTCCTTTGCATCGCGCGTGGCGGAAGCCGTCGGCTCGCCGCCACGCGCCGTCGTACCCGCACGCCCGATGACGATGTTGCGCGCGATGATCTTCTCGATCTCGGCGTCCGCCTGTGCGCCGTATTCGGCAAACACGTCCGTGCGATATGACGTGTTCGTCGCCGCGCCGAGCTGCGGGCCCGTGTCGTCGCGCGTATCCACGTCGACGTCCATCGACAGTCCGATGCGCAGCGGATGCGCGTCGAGTTCCTTCGGGTCGAGCTGGATGCGCGCGGGCAGGCGCTGAACGATCTTGATCCAGTTACCTGTCGCGTTCTGCGCGGGCAGGCTCGCGAATGCGCTGCCCGTGCCCGCCGAGAAGCCGACCACGCGGCCGTGATACCTGACCTTTCCGCCGTACACGTCGGCCGTCAGCGTGACGGGTTGACCGATGCGCATGTTGCGCAACTGGCTTTCCTTGTAGTTCGCGTCGACCCACACGCCGTCGAGCGGCACGATCGCCATCAATGGCATGCCGGGCGATACGCGCTGGCCGACCTGAACCGAGCGCTTCGCGACATAGCCGGTGACGGGCGCGGGCAGCACGTTGCGCGCGTACGCCAGATACGCGTCGCGCACCTTCGACGCGGCCGCCTGCACGTTCGGGTGCTGATCGATCGTCGTGCGGTCGGTCAATGCGCGGTTGGCCTCCGCCTGTCGACGCGCGGCGTCGAGCGCCGCCCGCGCGGCCGCCACGGTGTCGCGCGCGTGCGCGATGTCCTCGGCCGACACGGCGCCCGTATCGGCGACGGCCACGCGACGACGCAGGTCCTCCTGGGCTCGCACGAGATCGGACTGCTTCTGCGCGACGTTCGCGGCATACAGATCGTCGTTCACGTAGAGACTGCTCACTTGCCGCACGGTCTGACCCAGCGCCGCTTCGGCGTTGCCGAGCGCGACTTTCGCATCGGCGGCGTCAAGCGTGACGACGGGTTCCCCCGCCTTCACGATCTGCGTATCGTCGGCGTTCACGGCAACGACGGTACCCGCCACCTGCGGCGTCAGCTGCACGAGATTGCCGCTGACGTACGCATCGTCGGTGGATTCGTGGTAGCGCGCGAACGTCAGGTAGTACGCGGTGTAGGCAACCGACGCCGCCACGACCGTCACGCCGAGCAGCGCCAGCAGCAGCCGGCGGCGGCGCGGCGCGTCTTCGCTTGCGACATCGTCGCCTCCCGACGGCGACGTATCACGATTCACGCGGGGTGTGTCGACCGGCTTGCGTACCGGGGGATCGATTTCGCTCATTTCAATTCTCCAGGCAGATTCGATGGATCGCCGCTCAGCGCGCGGCGACAGCGGGCACGGCCGATACGCGCGCATCGGCATGTGCCGCGGTGCCCGCGCCTGCGAATGACGCGTCGACGAAGCCGCCGCCCAGCGCGGACGCGAGCGCAATCTGACGATCGCGGCGGTCCATGCGCAGATTCGCGACGCGCTGATCGGCGGAAAGTGCGTTGACGTCGGCGTTCAACACGGTCAATTGATTCGTGAGACCGGCCTTGTACTGCACGAGCGCCAGCGCGGCCGCCTTCAGCGCGGCTTGCTGCGCGGTCTGCGCATCGACCAGCTGTGCGTCCGTCGAACGCACGTCGGCGACTTGCGTCGCGACTTCGCTCAGCGCGGTGACGAGCGCCTGGTTATAGGTCGCGACGGCGAGATCGAAGTCCGCATAGCGCCCCTTCAGTTGCGCACGGAGTGCGCCAGCGTCGAAGATCGGCAGGTGGATGGCCGGTCCGACCGACGCGGTGCGGCTCGCCGCCGTCAGGAAACGGCCGAAGCCGAACGCATCGAGTCCGATCGCGGCGCTCAGGTTGATGTCCGGATAGAACTCGGCCTTCGCTTCCTTCACGCCGTGCGCGAGCGCATCGACACGCCATCGGGCAGCCACGATGTCGGGGCGCCGGCTCACGAGATCCGCAGGCAGATTGTCGGGCAGGCGTACCTCGTTGCCGGTGCCGAGCGTCGGTCGCGCGATCCCCAGGCCGCGATCGGGACCGGCGCCGACCAGCGCGGCAATCTGGTAGCGCGCCGCGAGGATCCGGCCGTCGAGCGATTTCAGCAACGCACGGCTGGTCGCGAGATTCGCACGGGCGGTCTCTCGCTCGACCTGCGTATCGAGCCCGGTCGCGATTCGGCCCGCGGCGATGCGATCGATCTGCTCGCGCCGGGCGATCTCCCGCTGCGCGATGTCGTGCAACAGGAACAGGCGTGCAAATTCGTTGTAGGTACGCGCGATCGCGGTCGTGAGCGTCAGCCTGACCGCTTCCGCGTCGGCGCGGCTCGCCTGCAGATCGGACACTGACGCGCGCAGCGCCTCGCGTTTCTTGCCCCAGAGGTCGAGCTCGTACGAAGCGCCCAGGATGCCGCGGTTCTCCGTCTGCCATGACCCGCCGTACGGCGGCGGCACGAGCGCCGTTCCGGAAAACTGCTGACGCGTGAGCGCGTAGCTGGCGTCGACGCGCGGCATCGTCCCCGCTCGCGCGGATTCGCTGTAGGCCTGCGCGGCCGCCACGCGTGCACGCGCCTGATCGAGCGTCGGGCTGCTGTTGAGTGCCTCGTCGATCAAGGACTTCAACTGGCCGTCACCGAACTGATCGGCCCAATCCGCGGTCGGCCAATGTCCTTGCTCGAACGGCAGGCTCCATTGCGTTGCGTAATGCTGTGGATCGGTCATCGCCGCATCGCCGTGAATGCCGGCGTAGTTCGCGCATGCCGACAACGCCGATGCGACGATCACCGGCACGCCGGCTCGGGACACGCGCGATCCATACCGCCACGCGGTTGAAAGCATGGTCGTCGCGCGTCCCTTCACGAGCGCGATCAATGTCCGGATGCCGATCCATGGATTCAGCAAGCCGCGGCGTACCTGCCCGCTGTGACCGACACCGCACACGCACCAGCTGCAGAAGTGCTCGCAGTTGTTCGTCAGGAGCCGATAGTGGTCCTCGCCGAGGCGCGACCAGGCCCGCTCGACGACAGCGATTCCGGTATAGATGGCGTCCGGATCCGCCTGGACACGGATGCCGTTTCCCGCCGCGAAGCGACGCAACGGGATGCATTCCACCGGACACCGCCTCGCGGAACGATCGAAGCCGCCGTAGTGAACAACCAGGCCGTCTCCCACGTAGATGCCGTGATGCACATACCCGTCGCGCTCGCTGACGAGATGCGCGCCAGCGTCGATGTTGGGTTCCGACCGAATCGGTACGTGCGAAAGCGTCGGCCAATCGATATTCAAAGTGTCCATCGCGAGCCTCCGATTGCGTAGGTGTGCCGCATGTCGCGCCACCGATGGGTTGCCTGCATGCGCGAACCGAAGGTCGGCCCGCATTCCCGTGCCGTCATACTAGGATCCGCACTCACGCGCAGGTAGACCCGCATCGGAACACTTTCCCGTTCCTCATCGGCACCAATCGGCTGCGTCCCCGCGGTCGTGGAACGCTCGATGCGAGCGACATCCGCCGCTCTCGCCGCATTGGTGCGAAGCGGGAAACACCATGCATCCCTGAACGATCTGGTCCGACGATCCGTCTTTGCCTAGCATGCAAGAGCGCTGGGGCCATCGTTCGGATGGCGGTCGTGGGGAACGGCCTGCAGGCAAGCGTTGCACCATTGCGCCGATTCGCTTCGGGAAACGACGCGCCGCGCCGATCCGCAGGGCTCGGAACACTCGCGCCGATCAATACAAGCAACCGGGAGGAATATGGAGAACGAGAGGTTGCAACCTCCGCCGCTGACGCTGCTCGACAAATACCGCGGACGAGAATTCGCGGCGCTCTACACGACCACGGTCACCGTATGCGGCGGCCAGTCCGGTCATGGCCGTGCATCGGGCGTCGCACGATCCGACGACGGCTGTCTCGCCCTCGACCTGCGATTGCCGACCGAACTCGGCGGCCCGGGCGGCGGGACCAACCCCGAACAACTTCTCGCTGCCGGCTACGCCGCGTGCTTTCACGGCGCGCTGAGCCTGCTCGCGCAACGCGACCGGATCGACATCCGGGAAGCGACCGTCGCTGTCGAAGTGACGTTCGGTCGCGATCCGGTCGATGGCGGATATGCGCTGACCGCCAACGTCACCATCCGCATGCCGGGCGTGAACCGGCATGTCGCGGAGCGTCTCGTCCGGGACACGGAGCGCCTGTGCCCCTATTCGAAGATGGCGCGGCAGGGAATCTGCAATGTCGTCGCCGTGTCGACGTGATTGGTGCCGAAGCGGCAACAGAGTGCGCACGTTCCCGGTTCTACCGGCCCGCTGGACCCGCGATTACGATGGTTGACAGGCAGGTCGTGCGATGCATCGCCATGCGCACGGCCACTCGTGCCACTTTCACCAATCAGGACAACGGATCATGACGCAACGTATCAATTATTTTCAGCAATCGCCGGATCTGACCAGGAAACTCGTCGAACTCGACGGGTTGTTTCAGAAGACGACGATCGAGGTTCCGGTGCGCGAGCTCGTCGAGATTCGCGCGTCGCAGCTCAACGGCTGCGCGTTCTGTGTCGACATGCACATCAAGATGGCGAAGATCCATGGCGAGCGTGAACTGCGCGTGCATCACGTCGCGATCTGGCGCGAGTCGCCGCTGTTTTCGCCGCGCGAGCGCGCCGCGCTCGAATGGACCGAGGCACTGACGCATCTCTCGTCGCATGGCGTGCCGGACGATCTCTACGAACGCGTGCGGGCCCATTATTCCGAGAAGGAACTGTCGGATCTCACCGTCCTCGTGGGTGCGATCAACTGCTGGAACCGGCTGAACGTCGCGTTCCGCGTCGTGCCCGGCTCGTTCGACAAGATGTTCGGGCTCGACAAGGCCAACCTGGAGTAACGACATGAAACGCATCCTGCTCGCACTTGCACCGCTTGCGCTGTCGCTGCTGATTCCCGTTCAGCCGGTCGCCGCCGCACCGCAAGCCAAGGTCACGCAACTGACAACGGAACCGTTGCCCGAGTATCCGGGCAAGGAAGTCGAGATGATCGTCGTGGATTATCCGCCAGGCAGCGTCGACCCCATCCATCGCCACGACGCACACGCATTCGTCTATGTGATCGACGGCAGCATCGTGATGGGCCTGAACGGCGGCAAGACGGTCACGCTCCATGCCGGCGACACATTCCACGAAGGCCCGGAGGACGTGCACACGGTCGGACGAAACGCCAGCAGCACGAAGCCGGCAAAATTCGTCGTGTTCCTGATCAAGAACAAGGGCGCCCCCGTCCTCACGCCAGTGAAATAGCGGGACCGTCGTCGAGGCCCGGCAGCGCCGGGCCCGCCCCGTACGTTCAACCTGCCGGAGGCGCGCTCAGGCGCGCCGGACGAAATTGGGCGACGCCCGAGCGTGGCGTCCGTGTGGCACCCGTTCGGCGTGCCCCGTCTCGACGATCGCCGCCCTCGGTTGATCGCCGGGTATACTCCCCGCCAGTATCCGCATATACTCCCCCCCAGTTTGATGCCAGCGCGTAAGAGCCAACATGCGGCCGGAGCACGGATGCGGGCTCCCGCATCCGTGCGTTGCGATGAAAGGCAGATCGATTCTTCAGCGGATTGCAGCCGTGCATGGCGCGCTCAAAGGGTCGATGATGGAGCCTCGGCGCAAAGACGCACCCGATCTGATGCACGCAGGAAAGTCGATCCGAACCGTCGTTCAACTGAAGCAACGAAGAGGAGCATGAACATGTCCGTCGCCATTCATCCCGCTGTCGATCAAGGCATTCAGAAGGGAGCCGCCGAATTCGCGGGCGGTACGCTGCGCTGCCTGTGCACGCAGGATCCGGTCGAGGTTCGGGTCGACGCCCAGGTCGCGTTCAATCACGCGTGCGGCTGCACGAAGTGCTGGAAACCGGCTGGTGCGCTGTTTGCAGTCGTGGGCGTCGTGCCGCGCGACAAGGTCACCGTGACCGCGCACGGCGAGAAACTGCGGGTCGTGGACGACAAGGCGCTGATCCAGCGCCACGCGTGCACCGCCTGCGGCACGCATCTGTTCGGGCGAATCGAAAATGCCGATCATGCGTTTTACGGCCTGGACTTCATCCATACCGAACTGTCGCAGGATGTCGGCTGGGACGGCCCAGGCTTCGCCGCGTTCGTATCGTCGATCATCGAGAGCGGCACGCCGCCGTCGTTGATGGCGGACGTGCGCGACACGCTGCGCGGCAAGGGACTGGAGCCCTACGATTGCCTGAGCCCGGCGCTGATGGACATTCTGGCAACGCATACGGCCAAGGCCAAGGGGACGTACCGGGAGGCGTGAAGGCGCGGCGCCACGGCCGGCGCGCGGCACGCGTCGTCGTCGCGCCGGTCGTCCGTCGGGTCGGCGATGACGACGAAACCGTGCGCGATCTTCAGTGCAAGTCATGGCGCCGCGAACGGGCGCCATGATCGAACAACCTTCCTGATGCGCCATGCCGCCCTGGCGCTCAGGCGCGACCGCCCCCCTCCACACGCGGGGCGTCGCCGACCATCGTGACGAGAACCAGCGCGGCAATCAGGCCCAAGTGCTCGAAGAAGCTGTTGAGCGCCATGAAATGTTCGACGCCCGAGCGGTTCCAGAAATCGTTCGCCACGACCATCGCGACGAGCGTCAACATGCCGAGGCTGCCGGCGCCGAGCCACGTGAAGCGGCGAAACACCACGCAGAGCGAACCACCGATCTCGACGACAATCGCCAGCGCAGCCCAAAGCGCGGCCGGGTGCAGGCCGAAATGCGCCTGCTCGGCCACCGCTTCGTCGAAATGCATCGCCTTGTTGATGCCGCCGATCAGAAACGCGGAGACGAGTGCAAGCCGTACCAGCGCACCGATCCACGGCTGCGCGAGCAGCACGCGGACCCATGCCGGGTTGCCGTAGAAGGTGCGCGTCGACATGTCAGATCGCCCAGCACGAACAGCCGAACGCGCCCCAGAAGCCCTTCGCGTCGGACGTCGGCAATGCGCTTGCCCATGCACCCCCGTGCGCATGCTGGTGCACGTTGCAGGCATTCGCGCAACCGCACATCGCTGCGGCCGCCGCCCGTTGCAGCGGTGCGCCGTTGCGCTGCGTCGCGCCCCAGCCGCCATAGCCGCCGTACTCGCGCACGGGCGACCAGTCCGGCATCGCGGGCGGAATCGGCGCGTCGTGCGACGCGAACGGCCCTGCGCCCCATACGATCTTTCCGCCGACCACGGTCAGCAATGCGGTCGTGCCCGCAATGTCGTCCTCGGCGCACGCGAAGAAATCGCGATCCGGGACCACCAGGTCGGCAAGCTGCCCGACGGCCACACGCCCTTTCTTCCCTTCCTCGTTCGAGAACCACGTCACGTATTCGGTCCACATGCGCAGCGCGGTCTCGCGATCGAGCAGGTTGCGCTGCGGATACATGCGCAGGCCGCCGACCGTCTTGCCCGTCACCAGCCACGCGAGCGACACCCACGGGTTGTAAGACGCCACGCGTGTCGCATCGGTGCCAGCCGAGACCTTGAGCCCCTTGCCGAGCATCTTCGCGACGGGCGGCGTTGCTTCAGCCGCCTGCGCACCGTAGCGCTCGACGAAGTATTCGCCCTGGTACGCCATCCGGTGCTGCACCGCGATGCCCCCGCCCAGCGCCGCAATACGATCCATCGATTTTTCGGTGATCGTCTCCGCGTGATCGAAGAACCAGTTCAGCCCTTCCAGCGGGATGTCCTTGTTGACCTTCTCGAACACGTCGAGCGCGCGGCTGATGGTTTCGTCGTAGGTCGCGTGCATGCGCCACGGCCAGCGGTTCTGCGCGAGCACGCGCACGACGCCTTCGAGATCGTCCTCCATCTGCGCGGGCAGGTCCGGACGCGCGACGCGGAAGTCCTCGAAATCCGCCGCCGAGAACACCAGCATCTCGCCCGCGCCGTTGTTGCGGAAATAGTCGGTGCCGTCGTGATACTTGGTGCTCTTCGTCCAGTTCACGAAGTCTTCCTTCTCGGCGTTCGGCTTCTGCGTGAACAGGTTGTACGCGATCCGGATCGTCATCTCGCCCGCGTCGTGCAGCTTGCGGATCACTTCGTAATCGTCGGGGTAGTTCTGCGAACCGCCGCCCGCGTCGATCACGCCGGTCACGCCGAGACGGTTCAGTTCGCGCATGAAATGGCGCGTCGAGTTGTACTGGTATTCGAACGGCAGCTTCGGCCCCTTCGCGAGCGTCGCGTAGAGGATCGTCGCGTTCGGGTTCGCGAGCAGCAGGCCCGTCGGGTTGCCCGCGGCATCGCGCAGGATCGTGCCGCCCGGCGGCTCGGGTGTGTCCTTCGTATAGCCGACCACGCGCAGCGCGGCCGCGTTCAGCAGCGCGCGGTCGTACAGGTGCAGGATGAACACCGGCGTATCGGGCGCGGCCGCGTTGAGTTCGTCGATCGTCGGCAGGCGCTTCTCGACGAACTGATGTTCGGTGAAGCCGCCGACCACGCGCACCCACTGCGGCGCGGGCGTGATCGCGACCTGACGCTTGAGCATGTCCATCGCGACCGCGAGCGAAGGCACGCCGTCCCAGCGCAGCTCCATGTTGTAATTCAGGCCGCCACGAATCACGTGGCAGTGATTGTCGATCAGGCCCGGCAGCACGGCGCGGCCCCCGAGGTCGACGACCTTCGTCGCACGGCCGGCCAGCGGCATGACGTCCGCCTCGTTGCCGACCGCGACGAAGCGGCCCGCGGCGATCGCCACCGCCGTCGCGGTGGGGTTTGCGCGGTCGAGAGTCGTGAACCTTCCGTTGTGAAGGATCAGATCCGGTTGGGACTCGGTTGCGGTCATATACATCACCTCGTTTCGGTCAGAAGCCAAAGAGCTGTTTGAGGGTGGGGATGACCTGCACGCCGATCACCATGCCGAGCAGCCCGACCAGGGCAATCAGCGGCGGTGCCGGAGAGCGGACCTTGATTGCGCTGTAAATGACACCGATCAGCAAGCCCGCACCAAGGGAAACCAGATAAGGTTCCATACGATCAATTTCTCGGACAGGTTGGAATGCAGGCCCTAGGTCCTGACAAACGCCTGGCGGACGGCATCGTGAATCGTCACGTTCCACCGTCCGCGTCGACGCATCGCCGAGGCGGCGCGTCCGGATCGAACACGCCGCTTCGGCATCGACAGTCGCTGACTGTCCGCGCTTACTTCGCCGGCACGGCCGGGATCGACTCGTGCGGCGTCGCGGTGCGCGGCGCGGCCTTGTGGACCATCGTGTACGCGTAGTCGACGCCCATGCCGTACGCACCCGAATGTTCCTTGGCGATTGCCATCACGGCGTCATACGTCTCGCGGTGTGCCCAGTCGCGCTGCCACTCGAGCAGGACCTGCTGCCACGTCACCGGCACCACGCCGGCCTGGATCATCCGTTGCATCGCGAAGTCGTGCGCGTCCTTCGACGTGCCGCCCGATGCATCGGCCACCATGTAGATCTCGTAGTCGCCTTCGAGCATCGCGCAGAGCGCGAACGTCGTATTGCAGACTTCGGTCCACAGGCCCGAGACGACCACCTTCTTGCGACCGTTCGCGGCCAGCGCGTCGCGCACCTTCTGGTCATCCCACGAGTTCATCGACGTGCGTTCGAGCGTCTTCTGGTTCGGGAACACGTCGAGCAGTTCGGGATAGGTGTGACCCGAGAAGCTGTCGCTTTCGACGGTCGTGATCGTGGTCGGGATGTTGAATACCTTCGCGGCCTTCGCGAGCCCGACGACGTTGTTCTTCAGCGCCTGACGATCGATCGACTGCACGCCGAATGCCATCTGCGGCTGCTGGTCGATGAAGATCAGCTGGCTGTTATGGGGGGTGAGTACTTCAAGCTTCGGATTGCTCATGGCGGTCATGTCCTTTGACGCGGAGAAAAATTTGCCTGCCTCGCCGGCAAGCGGGAGGCGCCCAATGCGCTGTGCCGGAAGGTTCGCCTGCCAGCCGTTGTCATTCAACACGCGAATCGATGGTAATGCCACTTAATCAATTCTATTAATAAAATCCCTAAATTCAGGCCTTAAAAGATCTTAAAAACCGCAGAATTCAACGGTCACATCAGAAAAGACCTGCTAGGCTATCGAATGAATTCATGCTCGTCTCCGGATCGGTAGTTATCCGTATTTTTCACACGGTTGTCATTCACTTGTCTCTGAATCATGAAGCCGTACATTTCATCGCTGCTTGCCGGAATTCTCGCCGGCGCTGTCTACTACCTGATCGGCGTGCCGTCGCCTGCTCCGCCCACGATCGCGCTGGCCGGCCTGCTGGGCATTCTTGCCGGCGAACAGATCCTGCCGGTCGCACGCCGGATGCTCGGAGGGATTCATCTGAAAACCGCGTGGAACGAGGCGAAGTGCAGCCAGCACATGTTCGGCGCGCTGCCCGGCGCCCAGGCATCCGATGCCGCCGCGAAGAAACCTCAATAGACACCGTCGTACCCCAAGCTGATCGACCGGATTCGCGCAGGCAGATTGGCAGGCCCACCGATCTGCCGACGCCGACGGCACGCGGGTACGCCAAAGCGTGCAGCACACGCGAAGCGCGGCCCCGGTCGGCACGGCTCCCCCCGTGTGCCGACGCTCCGGAAACGGCACACACCACCAATACCGATCGGACGCCGCAACCGCGAGCGGCAATCCTGCGCGGACAGGATGGTGCCCCGGCTGCGATTCACGGACGAATTGTTCCGAATCGTATTGGACTCGGCGGTGCTTGGCGATAACATGGCAGGCCGACGCCCCCGTGGAATTCATCATGAAGCTGTCATTCGAAGCGCTCGAGGCACTGGACGCGATCGACCGCACCGGCACGTTCGCCGAAGCCGCGGAGCTCCTGCACCGCGTACCGTCCGCGCTGACTTATCTCGTACAAAAGCTCGAAAGCGACCTCGACGTCGCACTGTTCGACCGGAGCGGGCGCCGCGCGAAGCTCACGCACGCGGGTCGCGTGGTCGTCGAAGAGGGCCGCCGGCTGCTGCATGCCGCCGAACAGCTCGAACTCAAGGCGCTGCGTGCCCAGCAAGGCTGGGAAACCGAGGTTCGCATCTGCATCGACGAGATCCTGCCGTTCGAGGCGTTGTGGCCCTACGTGCATACGTTCTACGGACTCGAGATGAACACGCGGCTGCGCCTGTCCACCGAAGTCCTCGGCGGCACCTGGGATGCGCTGATTTCGCGCCGCGCGGATCTCGTCGTCGGCGCGGCGGGCGAGCCGCCGGAACTGCCGGACATCGTCGCGCGGCCGATCGGCACGCTCAGGCACGTGTTCGCCGTCGCCCCGACCCATCCGCTCGCGGCGCTGCCCGAACCGCTGTCGATGGCGTCGGTCATCGAGCATCGCGGCGCCGTCATCAGCGACACCTCTCGCGAACTGCAGCCACGCTCGGTCGCCGTCGACGCCGGGCAGCCGTATCTCGCGGTCCCCACGCTCGCCGCAAAGCTGGCCGCGCAGTGCGAAGGACTCGCGGTGGGCACGCTGCCGGATTGCATCGCGGCACGCGCGATCGCGCAAGGCAAGCTCGTCGCACGCAAGGTGACCGGCATGCGCGACACGACGCATTGCTATATCGCGTGGCGCGGCGACGAGGCCGGACGCGCGTTGCACTGGTGGGTCGATCAGCTCGCCCACCCCGATCTCGTCGACCGCTTCACCGCGCTCGCCTGATTCCGCCGCCCGTCGGCCGCGCCCCTCGGTCGAACGTTTTCCCAAGATCTCCCGCCGCATCAGCCGAACGAATCGTGCAGGCGCTTCATCTCCTTCTCGAGCCATTCGATCAGGTTGAACGACGCGTGCGCCTTCGCGGCCGGCGGGATCATCATCTTTTCCTCGGTCGCGATGTGTTCGGTCAGGGATTCGCACATCAATCGCCCGAGTTCCGGCTTCCTCGCGATCAGCGGCGTCAGGTCGCGGCTGCTCAACTGATAGGCCGTCACCGCGGTCACGGCATAGACACTCGCATGAAGTTGCGTGCCGGCCAGCACGACGGACTGGCCGATCGCGTCGCCGGGCGCCATCCGCCTGACCTCCATGTCGCCCGTCGCGCCCGGCACGAACACCGATGCGACGCCGGACCCGACGATCGTCAGCAGGCGCGTATCGGAATTCGACGCGTAGATCACCTCCCCTTTGTGGAATACGCGTGACGCCAGCGCGTCGGCCAGCACCGCCAGATCCTCGTCACCGAGTTGCCGGAAAAGCTCGACCGCGCGCAGCAGGCGTTGACCGCGCGACGCCGGCCGGTGCGCCGCGGCCGCTCCGCCAAGCGGGCGCAACGCGATGTCCGCGGCGGCCAGATGCCGATGGGCCAGATCGTAGAGCCGGTTACGCACCGCCACCTTTTTTTGCAGCGCGTCGACGTAACAGACGAGTTCGTATTCGACGGAGTTGGTCCTGAATGCCTTGACCACCGCGACCGGCGCGGGGCTGGCCAGCACGTCGAGCGAACTGGAGGCAGCCCGGTCGAGCGCATCGACGACGACGGCCGGCCGCACTTCCGGATCGATCTCGATCGTCAGCGTCACGCCGTGCACGCTCGGCGGTTCGCTCAGGTTGACGATCGTCGCCTTCGCCGCGGTGCTGTTCGGCACGACGACCAGGTTGCCGAGGCTATTGATCATCTTGGTCGCGCGCCAGTTGCTTTCGACGATCCGCCCTTCCAGCTCGCCGATGGCCACCGTATCGCCCAGGCGAAACGGCTGGGTGGTATTCAGGACGAGGCCCGAGAACACGTCGTTCAGCGTGTTCTGGACGGCCAGGCCCAGGATCACGGCCACCGCGCCCGAGGTCGCGACCAGGCCGCTCAGCGGCAGACCCAGGACGTAGCCCAGCGCGGCCACCGCGGCCGCACCGAACACGGCGCCTGCGGCGATGTCATGAAACAGCCGCTGGTTGCGCCACGCGCGCGGCAGCAGCAGATGGTCGAGCATCAGGCTGAACACCAGCGCGCACTGCAGCCACCACGCGACACCGATCGCCTGGATCGCCAGCCGGTCGAACCTGTCGGGCGACGCCGGCACCGCGAGCGGGCTCACACCGGTTGCGAACAGCACATAGGTCAGCGCGGCGAACGATGCACAGCGCCAGACCGCTTTCGTCGTCGAACGGCCTGGCCCGAGCAACCGCCATGCAACGAGGTCGGCAACGACGATCGGCGCGCCGTAAGCGACCGTGACCGACAGGTTCAGCATGCCGGAACGGGCCGCGTGCGCGTTGCGCGACGGGCGGGGAATCCGCGCGATCGCATGGCGCGCTACCCGATCCGGCGAGCGGCCGCCGGCAGCGAATCGTGGCGAGAAAGGTCGGGCTGGACAGGTTTCATGCGGTGGTCGTTCGATGACGCGCGAAGTCGCGGCGGCAACGCATGTGTCGCTGCCGCCCCGCGCTGGCATTCAGTGGCGTCGCGACATCGATGCTGCGGTGCGAGCCGGTCTGCTGCGCGCACGCCTGCGAATCGCCGACGGTCTCCGTACATGCAATGTAGACGCACCGGCCGGCCCGGTCCTGAGTTCAGGCTGAAACGTTCTGAATTCGCCGGCGGCGCGCGCCGTTACGATTCGCGCGGCGGCAACTCGGCCTCGCCCGCTTCGAACCCGAACGCGTGCACTTCGGACCACGCGTCGTGTACGACGTGCGTCGGCCCCGAGGTATGGGCGAGCGCGGCGGCATAGGCGGCCAGCAGGCGCACGCGCGCATCCTCGCGCGCCCGTGTCTCGTCCATGTTCCGCATTGCATCGAGCGCCGCGCGCGCCCGTTCGCGACATTCGTCCACCAGCGACAGGTCGAACAGGCATGGGACCGCGACAGCCGCCAGCGCGACGCCGATGTCCGCATCGCCATTCGGCGAAAATGCCCAGTCGAGCGCCGCGCGCAGATTGCCGAGTTCGCGCCGGATCAGGTCGAGCCGCGATTCGGTCCGCGGCCCGTCGCCGCCACCGCCGGGCGCAAGCCTGAACAACGTATGGAAGTAGTTCGCATGCGCGCGTGCCGCGGCCGCGCATTCGCCGTTGTTCTCGAGCTGCTGCAGCGCATACGCACGCGTCGTAGTCAGCAGCCGGTAGCGCGGTGCGCCGTGCGCGCTCTCGAGGCTCAGCAGCGACTTCGAGACGAGGCCGGCGATCGTGTCGAGCAGATCCGCATCGGCCAACCCCTTCGTTCCGACGATATCCCGCACCGCGTCGATCGAGAAGCTGTCGCGGAACACGCCGAGCCACCGCAACAGCAGGCGCTCCGCGTCCCCGAGCAAGCGGTAGCTCCAGTCGTACATCGCCTGCAGCGTCTGATGACGCGGCAAGGCCGTGCGAAAACCGCCGGTCAGCAACCTGAAATGGTCGTCGAGATGCGCGGCCAGCACATCGATGCCGAGCACGGCCGCGCGTGCCGCTGCCAGTTCGATGGCGAGCGGGAGACCGTCGAGACGACGGCACACCGACGCCATCAGCGCCACACTGCGTTCGTCGAGCGGAAAGCGGGGATCGGCGGCACGCGCGCGCGCCGAGAACAGTTGCACCGCGCTGGCGCTCAGGGTCTGAGTATCGTCGGCGCCTTCGCCGGGGACATCGAGCGGCGGAATCGGACACAGCCGCTCGCCCTGGATACGCAGCGCCTCGCGGCTGGTCGCGAGGACGCGCAATCCGGCGTCGGATTCGGTCAGTGCGGTCGCGATCTGCGCGGCGGCGTCGAGCAGATGCTCGCAATTGTCGAGCACCAGCAACATCCGGCGGTTCGCCACGCTGGCCAGCACCGCTTCGAGCGTCAGCGATCCGGTCGGCTCCACGATGCCGAACGCACCCGCCAGTGCGTCGGGCACGAATCGCGGACTCGCCACCGTGGCCAGCGACACGAACGCGGCGCCATCCGGAAAGCGCGCCTCGGCCCGCATCGCCGCTTCGAGCGCGACCCGCGTCTTGCCGATGCCGCCCGCCCCGACCAGCGTCACGACGCGCGCGGTGTCGAGCGCCGCAAGGACGTCGGCGACGGTCTGCTCGCGGCCGACGAGCGCCGTCGGCGCGGCCGTCAGCCGCGACGTTGCGGGAGGTGCGGGCGCCGCGCCTTCGGCGTGGCCGCCAACCAGCCGATAGCCGCGCCCCGGCACCGTGACGATCAGGTTCCGGTCGTCGGCGAGCGCCTTGCGCAACGCGGCGATATGCACCTGCAGGTTGTTTTCCTCCACGATCGTGTGCGGCCACACGCGCTGCATGATTTCGTCTTTCGATACCAGTGCGCCGTTCGCACGAATCAGGAGTTCGAGAATTTCGAATGCGCGACTGCCGATACGCAGCAGCTTGCCGTTCGAGCGAATTTCACGTCTGTCGAGAAAAACGTGAAGTGTTCCAATCCGGATCATGGGAATTTTTAATCGATTGCATTCATCGATGCCCTGTCAGAAATGACACCGGTCTGACGGCAATGCTACGGCATTTGTCCGGTCAAATGATTCAAATTATCAGAACTCAAACAGCAAATTTTTTGAATAGATGAATGCCGCGATCGCCACGACGACGTGCCCCGCCCCAACTGGCAAGGCACGACGCACCACGGCAACCTGCATTTTCAATGCGTGAAATAGCCGTTTACTCATGAACCTGTTTCGTAGGATAAAACGGCCGATTGACCGAACTTGATTTCGTAGTCTCGTGAATTGAGATGGCGGTTCGGATGGCTCCCGAGAAAAAAGCCGGTAACAACGACGTGCAAGGCGCAGCGAAATCGATTCCGGCCGTGACGGCCGGTCGGATTTTCCGTTCAGAACGATTCAGGCGCCGCTCAGGACATTCAGCGGCGCGACGCGCGACGATGGTTCCACGGCGCCAGCGTCGAGCGACTGCCGTCACGCCGCGAGGAACACGACCATGGGCAACCGTATCGCCGGCATCCGGATTCCCGACGGCCCGATCGCACGGGAGGCCGCCGCGGCCGTGCGCGCCGGCAAGCCGGAACTCCTGTTCCGGCACGCGATGCGCGTGTTCGCGTTCGCGTCGCTGATCGGGCTGCGTCGCGGCGTCGCATTCGACGCCGAGCTGCTGTACGTCGCGGCGCTGTTCCATGACTTCGGACTGACGGAGCGCTACCGGCATTCGCGCCGGCGCTACGAAATCGACGGTGCGAATGCCGCGCACGCATTCCTCGGCGGATACGGCGTCGCTGCCGACGATGCGGCTGAGGTGTGGCGTGCAATCGCGCTGCACACGACCTTTGGCATTCACCCGTACATGACGCCGTTGACGGCGCTGCTCGGCGCGGGCATCGAGACGGATCTCTTTGCTCGCCATTTCGACGAAGTGAGCCGGTCCGAACGTGACGAGATCCTCAACGCGTGGCCACGCGGCCCGTGTTTCAAGGAACTGTTCCTCGAGGCGCTCGCCGCGGGCACCGCGCATCGCCCCGCGACTGCGTTCGGCAACGTCTGCGCCGACGTGCTCGAGCGGTGCGACCCGGACTATCGCCGGACGAATTTCTGCGGCCTCGTGCTCGGGTCGAAGTGGACGGAGTAAGCCGGCCGGCCAGGCTCGCTCCGCCACGTCACGGCAGCAACCGCCGTCGAGTCATGCGCGGGCGAACGCCAGCAGCTCGTCATTCAATCGTCGCGCGTGCGTCAGATACAACGCATGCGGCCCGCCCTCGTAGACGCTCAGCGTCGCGTGCGGCACGCGCTTCGCCGCGGCGGCGCCCGTGAGCGCGAGCGGCACCGTCTGGTCGTCGTCGCCGTGAATCACGAGCGTCGGCACGTCGAACTTGTCGAGATCCGCCCTGAAATCGGTCTCGGAAAACGCGCCGACGCAATCGAGCGTGCCCTTCAAGCCGCCCTGCAGCGCCATGAAGGACGTCCAGTCGAGCGCGGCGCGCGAGATCGTCGAAGCGGCCCGGTTCGAACCGGTGAACAGCGGCCAGAATTGCTCGAAGAATGCCGCGCGGTCGGCCATGATGCCCGCGCGGATACCGTCGAACACGGCCACGTCGACACCGTCCGGATGGTCGTCGCGCCGCGCGACCAGCGGCGTCACCGATCCGATCAGGACGGCCTTCGCGATGTGTCGCGTGCCGTGCCGGCCGATGTAGCGGGCCACTTCGCCGCCGCCCATCGAAAAGCCGACGAGCGTCACGTCGCGCAGCCCGAGCGTCTCGATCAGCGTCGCGAGGTCGTCCGCCAGCGTATCGTAGTCGTAGCCCGTCCACGGCTGGCCGGACCGGCCGAAGCCGCGCCGGTCGTAGGCGATGCAGCGAAAGCCGTTCGACGCGAGATGATGCATCTGGACGTCCCACATGTCCGCATTCAACGGCCAGCCGTGAATGAACACGACCGGTCGCCCTGCTCCCCAGTCCTTGTAGTGAATCGAAACGCCGTCGCGTGTCGTGAACGTGCTCATGTGGGTTTCTTCCTCAGCGGTGAAAAAGTGGCGGCCGCCAGCCAGGGCCGACGGACGGATCATGAACGGGACAGCCTGGCGATGAACCGCTCCAGTTCGGACGCGAGGATCACCTCCCGGTAGTTCGCGGGGCGCTTCGCGCCGCGCCATTGCGGCTTGTAGATCGCATCGCCCGTGTGAATCGTGATGCCGGTCAGCGCGCAGCGCCCGAGGGCGCGAGACTTTGCGCTGATCCAGCGCTGCTCGTCGTAGCGGCAGCGCGTCGGGTCGCTCCACGAGATCAACACCGACGAATCGGTCTGCCGCTCGGCGGCGACGATCGCGCACCGGCGGCGCGCGCCGCCGCTCGACGCGGGCGGCGCGTCGTCACGATGGCGACGGCGCACGGGGTCCGGGTCGCGAAGATGCGACGGCGCACACCGACTCGCGGCCGGCGACGGGTCGAGCAGCGTCATCACGTGCTCCCAGCGATTGAATTCGTCCATGGCGGCGTACCCAGGCAAGTGGCGAGCGGTCCGGATGTTGCACACCCGCCCGCGTCGCGATCGCCATCCGCCGACGCGGACCGGCACCGACCCGCGACGGGATGACCTGATGCTGACGATAGCGAGCCGCCGCTGAAGAGTCTTTATTCCGGGCTTAAATTTTCTGGCCGGTGCATTTGCGCGGCATGCGCCGCGACCGGCTTCATGAAAATTCAGCCCGATTTCAGTACATGGCGCATGACCGCGGGATAGGCTCCTGTCGACGTTCGTTCGCTGCCTTCGCGCGCCTGCCGGCCCGCGACCGCGAACGCACGCCGGCTGCCGGCGCGATTGCCGCATGCGGGCAGATCCGAACCATCCATCCAACGCGGCATCGTTCCACCGCACGTTCAAGGAGTTCCCATGCGTCCAGCAGACATCGACGCCGTTCCCTCGGCGCGTCGCCGAGACATGCTGCTTGCCGGCGCGACCGCCGTTGCAGCCGCCGCGCTGCCGGCCGCCGCCGCCGCCGCCCCCAAACACGCCGCTTCCGCCCATCAAGGAGCCCATGCGATGAATACGATCACCACCAAAGACGGTACGCAGATTTACTTCAAGGACTGGGGCAGCGGCCGCCCGGTCGTCTTCTCGCACGGCTGGCCGCTGTGCGCCGACGCGTGGGACTCGCAGATGCTGTTCCTCGTGCAGCACGGCTACCGCGTGATCGCGCACGATCGCCGCGGTCACGGCCGCTCGAGCCAGCCGTCGCAAGGCAACGACATGGACACGTATGCCGACGATCTCGCGGCGCTGATGAATGCGCTCGACCTGCGCGAAGCCACGCTCGTCGGCCACTCCACCGGCGGCGGCGAAGTCGCGCACTACATCGGGCGCCACGGCACGAAGCGTGTGTCGAAGGCCGTGCTGATCGGCGCCGTGCCGCCGCAGATGGTGAAATCGGCGTCCAATCCCGGCGGCCTGCCGATGGACGTGTTCGACGGGATCCGCAAGAACGTCGCCGAGAACCGTTCGCAGTTCTACAAGGATCTCGCCGTGCCGTTCTTCGGCTTCAACCGTCCGAATGCCAAGGTGTCGCAGGGCACGATCGACGCGTTCTGGGCGCAGGGCATGATGGGCGGCATCCATGGCCAGTATCTGTGCGTCAAGGAATTCTCCGAGGTCGACTACACCGACGACCTGAAGAAGATCGACGTCCCGACGCTGATCCTGCACGGCGACGACGACCAGATCGTGCCGATCGACGATTCGGCTCGCCTGTCCGCGAAGATCGTGAAGCACGCGGAGCTCAAGGTCATCCCCGGCGGCGCGCACGGGATGTGCGTCGTCGACGCAGACCGGATCAATGCCGAACTGCTCGCGTTTCTGAAAGCGTAAGCGCACGCGTCACCGTACGGCGCGCCCGGCCACCACGCCGGCGCGTCGTTTGGCACGTTTCAGGATTTTTCAGGTCGTCGCGATTCCGTTGCGGCGTGCACGATCGCCAGGATCGTCGATGCGGGATATCCGCCGATCCGGCGTCGGGCGCTTACGACGCACGCGCCGGCCTGAGCAGCATGCCGATCAGCGCCCCCGCGACCGCGAACGTCATCGCGACACGGAAATTGTCTGCGAGTGCGAGCGTCGTCGCCTGGACGCGGACGGCCCGATCGAGCAACACATAGGCCGCCTGGTCGCCGGTCGCGAAGGTCGCGCCGTGCGACACGAGCGACGCCGCACCGGCCCGCAAGCGCTCCAGCGTTTGCGGATCCGACAGCGTGACATGCAGACCGACGAGATTCGAATGGGTAGCCTCCATGATGCGCTGGATCACCGCGATCGACGTCGTGCCGAGTTGCCCGCTCAGCAGGCGCGTCGTCTGCACGACGGCGCCGAACGTCAGCGCGTGCTCGGCCGTCACGTGCTTGCCGAAGAAGAACACGACCGACGTGAGCGCCATCGTCTGACCCAATGCCTGAAGCAGCTGCGACGGGATGAAGTCGGGTTCGGCCCAGACGGGCGTGAGTTGCGCGCCGAGCGCGAACGCGACCGCCACCATCGCAAAGCCAGCCACGATCAGCCGGCGCGGATCGACGCGTTGCAGCAGCCACGCCACGCACGGCGCGAACAGCAGTTGCGGCATCGCGATCCAGCGCAGCGTGTCGCCGATCTGCAGCGGGCGCAGCCCGTAGGTGCTCGCGAGAAACGCCGACGGAATGAAGCTCGTGTTGAGCACGGTAAAGCGCACGAGGCCGACGAGCAGGATCAGCAACGCGACGTTGGGCAGCGCGAGGTAGCCGAGATCGAGCCCGGCCCGTCGCGACGCCAGTTCGTGGATCAGGAACGCGGCCACCATCACGACGCCGATGCACAGCAGCGCGACGATCAGCGGCGACTGGAACCAGAACAGCCGCTCGCCCTGATCGAGCGCGACGCACAGGCACGCGAACCCGCCGGCGCCGAGCAGCATGCCGCGCGCGTCGATGCCGGACGCGAGGCGCTTGATCGGCTCGGTGGACAGCGACAGCATCAGGCAGACGATGAACGGCACGGTCAGCAGCGCGTTCTGCCAGAACAGCCAGCGCCAGCTCAGGTGTTCGCTGTACCACCCTTCGAGCGTCGCCGAGAGGTTGAGCGACATCTCGAGGTTCATCGCATACGCGGCGATGCCGAACGGAATCAGCCGTGGCGGCAGCGTGCGGACGACGAACCCGACGGTCAGCGGCACGAACACGCCGGACGCGAAACCGGCCACGCTCTGGAACACGATGAACGTGCCGAAATTCGTGCACAGCGGCAGCACGCTTTCGACGACCAGGAATACCGCGGCACCCGCCAGCAGCACGCGACGCGTGCCGAACACGAAGGCCGCCGCGATCGCGAGCGGCCCGACGAACATCTGCGATGCGATGAACACGGTGTTGATCCACGCGCCCTCGTCGAAACCGACGCCGAGCGCGCCGCGCACGTCGGCGAGCCCGAGCGACGTGATGCGCGACGTCAAGGTCGAAATGATCGCGCCGAGCAGCACCGCCGCGATCGCGGCGATCGAACGAAACGTCGGTATGTCGGAGGCCGGCGCTGCGGCCGGCGCCGGTGTCGTGCCACCGGGGGCGAACGTGGTGTTCATCGTCGAGCGGCTCCCGCACAAAAGGCTCGCGCAAGCATAGCGCGATGTGACGAATCCCGTCTGTTCCATGGAGTATCCCGATCGTGACCACGAACTCGCCGGACGTGCCGCCCACCTCCCCCGCGCGCTCGCGCAAGTGGCCGGTCGTATTGATCGCCGGATGCGCGCTGCTGCTCGTCGCGCTGCTGGTCTATGAATTCGACGCGCATGACCGCGGCACCGACGACGCGTACGTGACAAGCCACCTGCACGTGATCTCGCCGCGCGTGGCCGGCACGGTCGAGCGCGTGCTGGTGGACGACAACCGGTTCGTGCATGCGGGCGACCCGCTCGTGCGGCTCGATCCGCGCGATTTCGACGTGCGCGTCGCGCTGCAGCGCGCCCGCGTCGCACAAGCGCACTCCGATGCGAGCCGTGCGAAGGCGCTGGTCGAGCAAGCCGACGCGGCGCTCGTGTCGGCACGCGCGGACGCCGAGAAGGCCGAGCTCGACTACGCACGGGCACGCGAACTGACCCGCGAAACCCCGCGCGGATTGTCGCAGCAGGAATTCGATGCCGCCAACGCGGCGCGCAAGTCCGCCCGCGCGCGCATCGACGCGGCCGAAGCGCAGCAGCGCAGCGCGCAGGCCGCGCGGCAGGCCGCCGATGCCGTGTCGAACCAGAACGACGCCGAGTTGCGCGATGCGGAGCTGCAGCGTCAGTACACGACCGTCGTGGCGCCGTCGGACGGCTACGTCGGCAAGAAGACGGTCGAGACCGGCGAGCATGTCGCACCCGGTCAGGCGCTGCTCACGGTCGTCGAACCGCACCCGTGGGTGGTTGCGAACTTCCGTGAAACCCAGCTTCGGCATGTGCGCACCGGCGACGTCGTGCAGTTGCGCTTCGACGCGCTGCCGGACCGGACCTTCAGCGGACACGTCGACAGCCTGTCGCCCGCGACGGGCGGGCAATTCTCGCTGTTGCCGCCCGACAACGCGACCGGCAACTTCACGAAGGTCACGCAGCGGGTGCCCGTCAAGATCCTGCTGGACGGCCCGGCCTCGACCGAGCCGCGTATTCGGCCCGGCCTGTCGGTCATCGTCTCGCTGCAACGCAGCCGCACGCAGCCATGACCCGCCTCGCCGCCCTGCTCGCCGCCGGCCTGCTGAGCGCGTGCACGATCGCGCCGCAGCCGCTCGCTCCCGTCGCGGTCGGCTCCGACCGGTTCCGCCATGCGGATGCGCCTGGCGAACCCGCACCGTCGCTCGTCGAATGGCCCGCATCGTTCGGCGATCCGCCACTCGTCGCGCTCGTCGATGCCGCGCTCGCCGGCAATCAGGACATCCGCGCCGCCGCGGCGCGCGTCGACCAGGCGCAGGCGCTGCTCGGCGTGCGCGAAGCCGCGCTGGCGCCGACCGTCGGCGTCGATCCGTCGTTCAGCCGCTCGCGCGTATCCGGCACGGTCGACAACGCATTGCCGAAACGCACGATGCACAACTGGTCGGTGCCGTTCAACGCCAGCTATGAAGTCGATCTGTGGGGGCGCCTGCGTGGCGATGCGGAGATCGGCAGGCAGAACGTGCTGCAGGCCGACGCGGATCGTGCAGCCGTTCGACTACGCGTCGCGACGGATGTCGCGAGCGACTACCTGACGCTCCATTTCGTCGAGCAGGATCTCGCGACGCTCGCCCGCGCGATCGAGCTGCGACGCACCGCGCTCGACGTGATCGCCGCGCGCGTGCGGGCCGGCGCGGCAAGCGATCTCGACGCGCTGCGTGCGGCGGCCGATCTCGATACGGCTCGCGCCGATTTCGCGGACAGCCGGCGGCTGCGCGAAAACCTCGTCGATGCGCTCGCCGTGCTGACGGGTGTGTCGCCGACCGCCTTCGCGGTCGCGCCAACCGCGTCCGCCATGCGCGTGCCGGAAGTGCCGCCCGGTCTGCCGTCCGCGCTGCTCGCGCAACGCCCGGACGTCTATGCGGCGGCGCGCCGCGTCGACGCGGCGTCCCTCGAAATCGGCGTCGCCCGCACCGCGTGGCTTCCGACCTTGACGCTGACCGCCCAGGGCGGATTCGCCAGCCGCGACCTCCACACGTTTCTCGACCGCAACAGTTCGCTGTGGGGCCTCGGCGCGAGCGTGGCCGAAACGGTGTTCGACGGCGGCAAGCGCGAGGCCGCAGTGGCCGCCGCGACGGCCGGCGCGGCACTCGCCGACGCGAACTATCGCGCGACCGCGCTGGGCGCGTTGCGCGAAGTCCAGGATGCGCTCAACGACATCGCCGCGCAGAAGGAGCGGATCGTGCGCTACGACAGCGCGGCCCGCGCCACCGAAGCAGCGGCGCGGTTGTCGCTGAACCGTTACGGGCACGGCTACGTCAGCTATCTCGAGGTCATCGACGCGGACCGGGACGCACTGACCGCGCAACGCCAGCTGATTCATAGCCGCCAGGCACTCGCCATCGCGACGGTCGATCTCGTGCGCGCGCTGGGCGGCGGATGGGCGCCGCCTGCAGCGAAACCGGCGAACGTCGCGAATCGCGAAGACCGGTTCTGAAAAAACATCAACGCGCCCTCGGCCTCGGTTCAAACGGCCTCACGTATTTTCATATCGCTCTTAAGCTAACCTAACGTTTTTTGCGTTGCCTGGCGCCGGCGTGCCGCATAAATTGGTCATGTCCGAATCCACTGAAGCGAGACGTGTCATGGATCGCCTGAAAACACTCGAGATACTCAAGACGGTTGCCGAACAAGGCAGCTTCACGAAAGCCGCCGAAGCCCATCGGCTCGGCGTTCCCTGCATCAGCCGCGCGATCCGGTGCCTGGAAACGTCGCTCGGCGTGCTGCTGTTTCACCGCACGACGCGCAAGGTGACGCTGACGCGCGTCGGCGAGGACGTGCTCGAGCAGGCGCGCGCGTTGCTGGAGCAATACGAGCACTTTTCGGATTGCTGTCACGCCAATGCCAGCGAGATGGACGGCGACATCTCGATCGAGGTGTCGAACCTGTTCGGCGTCGATCGCCTGGTGCCGGTGCTGGCCGATTTCAATCGGCAGCATCCGCTCGTGCGAATCCGGGTCGACTGGGTCGACCACCCGAGCGCGGCCCTGAGCGGCGAAACGGATCTCTCGATCGTCACCGAACGCACGTCGAGCCTGACGTGCATCGAGCGGCGCCTTGGGCGCATCCCGATGGGCCTTTACGCGAGCCCGGTGTATCGAGCCGCGGGTGGGGCAACCGACTCGCCACAGGCGCTCGAACGCATGGATGCGCGCGGCGGCAAACCGGGTAGCGGCTCGGTATGGCCGCTGCGGCACCGGCGTACCGGCGCGAGCGCCGAGATACGGCTGGCCGGCGCGATCCGCTCGAACTGCCTCGATGCGCTGATTCTCGCGACAGCCCGCGGCACCGGCTTCGCGGTGCTTCCGGAGCATCTCGCGCGGCCGCTCGAGCGCGACGGCGCACTCGTTCGCCTGCTGCCCGACTGGCAGGTCGGTGACCTCGACGCATCGCTGCTCTATCACTCGCGCCGGAACCTGCCCGCGCGCATCAGAACGCTCGCCGAACATCTCGTCGCGGCGTTCGACGACAACCCCGATACCCGGCCGGCAGCGCGACACGACGCGCGCGCCGTCACGCACACCGCGGATGCCGACAGCGAAGTGGCCGCATGAATGCCGTCGTCCGCATCGTAGCGGCCCGGCGCACCGCGTCGAAGCCGGCGCCGTTGCGTCGAACGATCAGGCCGTCCCGCTCAGTCGCGCGCGCCGGCCGGGCCCACGCCCAGCGCCTCGGCTTGCCGCACGAGATCCGGCAGCGTGCGGACCTGCATCTTCTTCATGACCTGGGCCCGATGCACCTTCACCGTGATTTCCTGCAGCCCGAGATTCGCTGCGATCTGCTTGTTCATCAGGCCAGCGACCACGAGGCTCATCACTTCTCGTTCGCGTGGCGTCAACGACGCATAGGCCGCGCGCACCGCGTCCAGCGCACGGTCGCGCGCGAGGCGCTCGCCATCGCGGGCCAGTGCGTGACCGACGGCATCGAGCATCGCATCGTCGTCGAACGGCTTCGTCAGGAAGTCGAGCGCGCCGCCCTTCATCGCCTTGACCGTCGTGGCCACGTCGCCGTAACCGGTCATGAACAGGATCGGCACGTTCAGGCCCGCTCGCACCGCTTCCTCCTGAAGGGCCAGCCCGCTCTCGTCGGCGAGACGCACGTCGAGGATCAGGCAACTCGGCACGGCAGGCCGCTCGAACGCGAGAAACGCCCGCGAAGACGCAAACGTCTCGACGCGCCATCCCGCCGAACGCAACAGCGAGCTCAACGCGCGCCGCAGCGTTTCGTCGTCGTCGACCACATAGACGATCGGGGCGGAGTCGCCCCCGCCCCGGTTGCCGATCGACGTCATATCCGGCGTGCTCGCCATTGCATTTCCTGTGTAGGCATCCGCTTCATTATCGAATGATAAACTAAGAACAGGCCGACCGGAACCGCCGCGCCGCCTGCGGCGCGGCCGGTCGATGGGCCGCCGCTCACGCAGGCGGCGCGCCGGATGCGATGTGATCGATCAGGTTGAGCATATCGTCCGATGGAAACGGCTTGCGCAAGAACGCGACCGCGCCTTGCGCAAGCGCGCGACGGACCGACTCGTCGTCGCCGTGCGCCGACATGAAGATGACCGGAAGCGTCGCCTTGCGCTGGACCAGCAGACGCTGGACGTCGAGACCGCTCATCCCCTTCATCTTCAGATCGACCAGCACGCAAACCACGTCGTCCAGCGGGCCGGCCGCGAGGAATTCCTCGCCCGACGCGAACGGCAATGCGGTATGGCCAGCCGATTTCAGCAGGCTGGCAAGACTCTTACGGACCGACGCATCGTCATCGATGATGCAAACAATGGCCATGAAATGAGAACCTGAAAATTTTGTCAATCCAGAACATCGCCATGCAGCTTACGCCGCGTCGGACGGCGTTACCGCTGCGCGCCACGCGCGCACAACCCGTGTGTCACGCCCACGACCGTGCCGCCAGCAGCGGTTGCACGGACGTCGCCTGCGCCGGCGGCAGCGTCTCCGCGCGCGCCTCGCCGACGAAGGACGCACACCGGGCATGCAGGCGGCCGGCTTCGCCCGACTCCGCCAGCTTCTCGAGCGCATACGCACGCACGACCTCGAGCAGCGAATAATGCTTCGAGAGTCCGACCGAATGGACGACCAGCAGCGATTTCGATGCAAGGCTGACCAGGCAGTCGAGCACGCGGGCGGCACCCAGTTCGTCGCAGGCGGCCAGCGCGCACGCCGCATCGAGCCGGAACGCATCCGGAAATACCGCGAGGCGGCACAGCACGGTGCGCTCCGCATCGTCGAGCAGCCGATAGCTCCATTCGATGGTGGCCCTGAGGTTCTGCTGGCGCGGATGCGCCGTACGCAGACCGCCGGACAACGACAGGACAGACTTGTCGAGATCGGCTGCCAGCCCCTGGATCCCGAGCAACGCGACGCGGGCCGCGCCGAGCTCGAGCGCGAGCGGCAGGCCGCTCAGGCGGCGGCAGATGGTCGCGATCGCGTCCAGCGTCTTCGCATCCGCGGGAATGTCGGTGCCCATCGCGCGCGCCCGGGCCAGAAACATGCGCACCGCACCGCACGCGACGATCTCGCCCTCGTTCGCGCCGGCCGGCGGCACGGGCAGCGGCCCGACGCGATAAACGCGCTCGCCGGCGACACGCAGCGGTTCGCGGCTGGTCACGACGAGTATCGTGCCGGCATTCGCCTCCGCGATCGCTTCGCAGAGGTCCGCCAGTTCGTCGACATGCTGCTCGGCGTTATCGAGCACCAGCATGACGCGCTGCGCGGCGATCGCGCGCACGACGTCGGCCGGCCCGGCGGCCGGGCCGAGCGGCAGGTCGAGCGCGTCCAGCACCGCGGACTCCAGCGTCGCGCCGCCCTGCCAGCCGGCAAGATCGATCCGGACCATCTCGATGCCGCGCACCGCCGACCAGGCCGTCGCCACCTCCAGCGCGAGATGCGTCTTGCCGACGCCGCCGGGGCCGACCAGTGTCACGAGCGCTTCGCGCTCGAGCAGCGTGTGCAGTTCGGCCGCTTCCTGCTCGCGGCCGATCAGCGGACATTTGCGCGGGGCGGTGCCCGCGCGGGTGCCGCGCGCCGGCTCGACCCGGTCCGGCTGACGGTCCGCATAGGCCAGGTCGGCCGGCGGCGCGAGCCGATAGCCGCGGCCCGATTCGGTTCGTATCCACCCGTGCTTGCCGCCGAACAGCTTGCGCAGCGTCGAGACGTGCACCTGGATGTTGTTCTCGACCACGATCGTGTTCGGCCACACCGCTTGCATGATCTCGTCCTTCGACACGAGCCTGCCGGCCGCCTTCACCAGCAGCTCGAGAATCTCGAATGCCCGGGCGCCGATATACCGGGGCTGCCCGTCGACGCAGACTTCGCGACACTCAAGGGAAACCGTCACCCGCCCGAACGTGTACATGATCCGCACTCGCTTATGCTGCTCCGCACCTTGCGCCGCCTCGCGAGGCGACACCCCCTGTTCGGCCCGCCGGACACGCATCGATGCGTGTCGGGAGGCTTGAACCTATCGTATGGCGTGGCAGGCGCGCCGGCCATTATCTATAGGTTTAGTCGGGTACCGGCCGGCTCGGTCGTCGGGAATGGTGCGCGGTGGGGTACTGCAGAGTTCGTCGGACTGATGGACAATGCACGGGCCGCCGCCCGAACGTGCGCAATCCAGCCCGGCCGATTTCGTATGACGCGCCGGTTACACCCTGCTCCACCGAACCTGCCCCTACCGTGAACCAACCCTTGCGCGCCCCGGACGACACGAAGCGAATGGATGCCGACTGGCTGGCGCGCGCCCGCCTGTCGAATGCCGTCCGATCGGGCGACGTGCTGTGGTTCGACCTGACCGACGCAGGAACGGGGCAGGTGTGGTCCGCGTGCCAGACCGGGTGGGAATCCGACCAGCGCTGCCGGCAATTCGAGCACGAATACGCATTGAACGAAGCGCTGGAGCCGGCGTGGGCGCTCATGCCGGTTTCGCTGATCCGCGCCGCGGACGGCCCGGTGCTCGTCTATCCCCGCCCGGACGTGCGTGGCTTCGACACGCTGGCGGACGGGCGGCTGCCGCTCGACGTCTTTCTCGACGCGGCGATCCAGGCCGCGCGCACGCTCGGGGAGCTTCATCGGCGCGGCTGGCTGCATGGCGATCTGCAACCGGCCAGTTTCGTCATCGCACCGGACGGCACGGTGATGCTCCGCTCGTTCGCCCATGCGTGGGACCGTCGGACGGAACGCGCCGTGGCGAGTACGATGCGCACCGATTTCGCGGCCTACGCGGCGCCCGAAGTCTCCGACGGCTCATGCGTCGACGAGCGTTCCGACCTGTATGCGTTCGGCATCACGCTGTTCCGACTGCTGACGGGCGCGATGCCTTACAAGGCCACGTCGACGTCCGAATGGGTCCACGCGCATGTCGCCATGCAGCCGGCGACGGCCACCACCTTTCGCGACGACCTGCCTGCCGTCCTGAGCGACCTGATCCTGAAACTGATCGCCAAGGAGCCCGCCGATCGCTACCCGTCCTGCGAAACGGTGCAGCACGATCTCGAACGTATCCGGCGCGACTGGCTGGCCGCAGGCCGCGTCGAGCCGTTCGCGCTCGGCGGCAGCGATCCGCTCGCCGGCTTGCGCGCGCCCGATCAGCTGGTCGGCCGCGAAGCCGAATCCCGCCGGCTCGAGGCGGTGCTGGCGGCCGTATCGCGAACCGGCGAAACGGCCATTGTCCTGATCGACGGGCCGGCCGGCGTCGGCAAGACCGCACTGGCGGAGGACTTCATGCGCCATGCGCGAGCGGCGCGGCGCACGGCCTGGTGCACGTCGGCGAAGGTCGATCAATTCCAGCCCGCACGGCCCTACGCGCCCGTGCTGCAGGCATTGCGCGCGCTGTTCGGCAGCGCGCTGGCCAGGCCCGACGACGAAATCGCGGCGATCGCCGCGCGGCTGCGCGACTGTGTGGGCCGTCAGGCCAGCCTGCTGTCCGGCATCCTCCCGGAGATTGCGTGGCTGCTCGATGTCGAGCCCGTCGCGTTCGACCATACCGATGCGATTCCGGAATTTCATCTGTGCCAGATCGTCGTGAATGCCTTCCGTGCGTTCGCGGCGCCGGCCGAACCGCTGGTCATGGCGCTGGACGACATCCAGTGGGCAGACGACGCGACGCTCGCGTTTCTTGCGTCGATCGCGGTCGATCCGCCCGCCAATTTCTACATCGTGGCCGGTTATCGAAGCGGGCCGCAACACGATCACACACCGGCGTTCCGCCGCTTCCTGCAACAGCTCGACCCCGTCCGCCTGTCGGCCTTGACGCTGGCGCCGCTCGACGCACCCGACGTCACGCACATGCTGGCCGGCATGCTCGGGGAGGCGCCGGCCCGGCTGTCGGGGCTCGGCGACATCGTTCACCGCAGGACGGGCGGCAATCCGTTCCACATCCAGCACCTGCTGCGCACGCTGATCGACGAGCGGCTCCTCGGCTACGACCCGATGCGGCAAACGTGGCAGTGGCGTGCGTCGGACATCGACGCGCACCACCCGACCGAGAACATCGTGAGCCTGCTCGCGATCCGGATGCAGCGGCTGCCGCCTGAATCGAGAACGCTGCTGTCGCTGCTGGCCTATATCGGCACCGATGCCGACGACGCGCTGTTGTGCGCCGCCGCCGGCAAGACGTGGGCCGAACTCCGTTTCTGGCTGGACCCCGCGCGCCAGGCGGGCCTCGTGTCGCTCTCCGGCAACCGCTGGCGCTTCGTTCACGACCGCATCCTCGAAGCCGTCCACGCGCTTGCCGGGCGCGCGGAGCGCGCGCAGTCCCACGCCCGGATCGCCGCCGCGATGCTCGGCCGCGCGAACGCGCGGTCGACCGAATCCCTGCTGGAACTCGCCACTCAGATCGAGCAGGCGAAAACCGCGCCGCTCGACGGCGTGCTCGCGCTCGCTTTCGCGGATGCCCTGGTCGCCGCCGCAGAGGCGGCGGCCCCCGCCGCCGCGCGCGATCGCGCGCTGTCGTTTCTCGCGTCCGCGCAAGCGCTGCTCGGTCCTCATGCGTGGTCGCAGCACTACGGTCTCGCGAGCCGGATCGGCATCCTGCGCAGCGGCCTGCTGCTCGCGATCGGCGAAACCGCGCAGGCATCCGACGCGATCGACGAGCTCATGGCGCGTACGCGCACGCCGGCCGATCGTGCCGAGGCGCACCGGCTGAAGGCCGCGCAACTCACGGTGGAGTCGCGCTACCGGCAAGCCGTCGACGTCGCGCTGGCCGGGCTGGCGCTGCTCGGCGTGGAACTGCCGGCCGAGCCGGCCGAAGCCGATCTCGCGGCAGCCTGCGACGCCGTGCGGGAAGCCCTCGACGGCCGCGCCATCCGCGACCTCGTCGACCTGCCCGTGATGACCGATGCGCGCGTCGAAGCCACGATGGCGCTGCTGACCGCACTCGAAGCCGCGATGTTCTATCCGAGCGGCGGGCTGATGTTGCTGCATTTCGCGACGATGGTCCGGCTGACCCTGCGCCACGGCATCACCGCCGCGTCGGTGCAGGGGCTTGCGTGGTACGGCGTCAGCATCGTCGGGCATCACGACGCGTATGAAGACGGCTTCGAATTCGCGAAGGTCGCGCTCGCACTGGTCGATCGCCACGGCTTCGAGCGCTACCGCTCCGCGACGCTGATCGCGCTCGACCAGGTGAGCGTCTGGACCCAGCCGCTGTCCTACGCACTCGAGCGCGCACGCGATGCGAAAGCGGCAGGCAATGCAAGCGCGGAGCTGCGCTGGATGTGCTACAGCTGCAACCATATCGTCAGCGATCTGCTCTCGATGGGCGAAGCACTGCCGGCGATCCGCGACGAGATCGATCCGCTGCTGCAGATCGCACGCGGCGCGCGTTACGACGACATCGTCGATCTCGTGTCCACCCAGTCCGAATTCATCGACGCGCTGCAGCTCGGCTACCACCGGCCGATCGGCTCCTGGCGTGCCCGGCCGTCGACGAAGACACCGATGTCGGTCCTGCAGTTCTGGACCGACGTGCTCGCCGGCCAGGCGGCCTTCATTTTCGGCGACGCGGACGCGGCGCGTGCGTCGCTCGAGGCAGCCGCTTCGAGCGCGTGGTCGACGCCCGCGCACATCATGCTGTCCGACTTCCACCTGTTCGGCGTACTGGCCGGCATCGCGAGCGACCGCGGCGCCACGCCGCCCGAGCGGCTGCTCGAACGCCATGCGCCGCAACGCGCCCGCTTCGCCGCGTGGAGCGAACGCAATCCGGCGACGTTCCGCAACAAGCTCGCGCTGATCGACGCCGAATTCGCGCGCGTGCGCGGCGACC
This sequence comes from Burkholderia sp. Bp9012, assembly GCF_003853825.1. Lineage (NCBI taxonomy): Bacteria > Pseudomonadati > Pseudomonadota > Betaproteobacteria > Burkholderiales > Burkholderiaceae > Burkholderia > Burkholderia sp. Bp9012. The sequence goes on from NZ_QTQA01000017.1 coordinate 111,390, forward strand.
ATATCGTCGCGATGCAGCAGTACGAGGCGTCGGCCAGCCTCGCGGCGGAACATGGTTTCGTGCACGAACAGGCGCTCGCGCACGAACTGGCCGCGCATCACGCCACGTCGCTCGGGCTCGCCGGCCCCGCGCGACACCAATTGCGGCTCGCCCATGCGTGCTACCGGCGCTGGGGCGCGACCGGCAAGGCGCAGGCGATGGAAGCGCAGCATCCGTTCCTCGTGATGGACCCGTCGCCGGGCGGCCCTGCCCTGCCCGCGCGCGAAGATCTCGATTTCGCGCTCGCGATGCGCGCGGCCCATTCGCTGTCCGAAGAAATCGTGCTGGAGCGCCTGATCCAGACGCTGATGCGCAACATGATCGTGTACGCCGGCGCACGCTATGGCCTGCTGCTGCTCGCCCGGCACGACCGGCTGACGATCGAGGCGACCGCGCGCGTCGTCGGCAGCGACGTGATCGTCGATATTGCCCGCGGCGAACCGACCGAGCAGGATGTCCCGCTGTCGATCCTGAACACCGTCGCCCGGACCCGCAAGCCGGTCGTGCTCGCGAACGCGCAGCGCGAAGGCATGCCGGACCACGCCGACAGCCTGCGCGCGCATCCGACGCGCTCGCTGTTCTGCCTGCCGCTGTTGAAGCAGGGTGCGCTGATCGGCGTGCTGTATCTCGAGAATGCGTTGACCAACGGCGTGTTTTCGCAACGGCGCATCGCGATGCTGGAAGTGCTCGCGCCGCAAGCGGCCAATGCGCTCGAATCCGCCCGGCTCTATGCGGAACTGATCGACGAGAACGCGCGCCGGCTCGAGACCGAGGCCGCGCTGCGGCATGCACGAACCGAGCTCGCGCGCACCGCGCACATGACGGTGATGGGCGAACTGGCCGCATCGATCGCGCACGAGATCAATCAGCCGCTGACGAGCATCGTGTCGAGCGTCGGCGCGTGCATGCGCTGGCTGCGCGGCACGCAGCCCGATCTCGGCGAAGCGCTCGCGAGCCTCGAGGACATTCGTGCATCCGGCGTGCGGGCGGCCGACATCGTCCGCGCGTTGCGATCGCTCGCACGCCAGGCACCGCCCGCGCTGGCGCCGCTCGCGATCGACGACCTGATTCGCGACATGCTGCACCTCACCGCGACCGAAATCGACGCGAAGCAGGTCGCGCTGTGCGTCGACCTGCATTGCAACGACATCCACGTGATGGCGGATCGCACCCAGATCCAGCAGGTGATCCTGAACCTGGTCACCAACGCGCTCGACGCGATGGACGGACTGGCCACAACGTGCGAACTCGAGATCGCGTCGCACGTCGGCGACGGTTACGCGGTCGTCTCCGTCGCCGACCGCGGCGCCGGTATCGATGCCGAGATCGCGAACCGGATCTTCGATCCGTTCTTCACGACGAAATCGCACGGCATGGGAATGGGCCTCGCGATCTGCCGATCGATCGTCGAAGCGCATGGCGGCACGCTCGAAGCCGCGCCGCGCGACGGGAACGGCACCGTACTGACGTTCCGGCTGCCGGTTTCAACGACGCGATGACGCATGGGCCGAGCACGCGGCGGAACCGGCGCCGCGCGGCTCAGGCTCGAGTGCCGCTCGACCGATGCGCGTCTTCGCCGAGGAACCGGTGCACGAACGTCACGGCCATCGCCCCTTCGCCGACCGCCGACGCCACCCGCTTGACCGAACCCGAGCGCACATCGCCCGCCGCGAACGAACCGGGCACACTCGTTTCCAGATAGTAAGGCCGGCGCTCGAGCGGCCACACGCGCTCGAATGCCGGGCAGTCGTACAGGTCGCTGCCGGTCACCAGATAGCCGCCCGGATTGCGGATGATGTTCGTATCCCGGGCCCATTCGGTGTTCGGCGCACCGCCGATGCAGACGAACAGGTGCGTCGCCGGCAGCACTTCGCTTGCACCGTCTTCCGAACGAATCACGATCGCTTCGAGCCGGCCGTCGCCGTGCAGCGCGTCGACGGTCGAGCCGTAGCGCACCGTCACGTTCGGCATGCGCTCGATCCGGTCGATCAGGTAGCGCGACAGCGTCGCCGCCAGCGACGCGCCCCTGACGATCATCGTGACTTCGCGCGCGTGCCGCGCGAAGTTCATCGCGGCCTGCCCCGCGGAATTGCCGCCGCCGACGATGAATACGTGCTTGCCTTCGCACATCGGCGCTTCGCTCGACCCCGCGCCGTAGAACAGCCCGGCGTTGAGAAACTTCTGTTCGTCGGGCAGGCCGAGACTGCGGTATTCGATCCCGGTCGCGCAGATGTTCGAGCGCGCGGTCAGGATCGAGCCATCGGCCAGGTCGACGCGAATTTTTCCGTCGACGAACGTCGCGTGCACGCCCTCGCGCATCATCAGCAGTTCGACGCCGAACTTCACCGCCTGCTGGCGCGCGCGCTCGGCCAGCTCGGCGCCCGGAATGCCCTCCGGGAACCCCATGTAATTCTCGATCAGCGAACTCGTGCCCGCCTGCCCGCCGATCGCATCGCGTTCGATCACGACGGCCCGCAGCCCTTCCGACGCCGCGTAGACGGCCGCCGACAGGCCGGCCGGACCGGCGCCGTAAATCGATACGTCGTACTCGATGAAACGCGGCCGGGCGACCCAGCCGAGCTTGGCGGCAATCTCCGGCAGCGTCGGCTGGAAAATGCACGAGCCGTCCGGAAAAATGACGGCCGGCAACCGGATGTCGCGCAGCGGCGCGATGCCCAGCTCGCGCACGCAATCGGTGTCGGACGTCAACTCGCACCATTCGTACTCGACCACGCCGCGCTTCAGGAAGTCGCGGATTGCGTAGGCCTCCTTGCTGTTCGGCAAGCCGATTACCTTGACATGCTGCGACTGAGTCATAAGCGCCTCCCGATGATCGCCATGTCGGATTCCGGCCGGATGTGGCACCGGCCGCACTCGTGACTGTACGTCCTCCCTGCCCTCCGGGCCGACACGCTTAACAAGAATTAAGGTCCGCTCGCGACACGACCGTCCACAATGAACCGTATCCAACCCCGCTCGCAGCTTCGCGCCGGCCGCGCCGCGAGCGATCTCCTGCGCCGGCATCGGAGCGGAAGATGGCTACGAACTGCACCCATCTCGGTGAAGCACGCATCCTGACCACCGATAAGGACTACTGCGAGGAATGCGTGAAGTCCGGCAGCCGGTGGGTGCATTTGCGCCTGTGCCTGACTTGCGGGCACGTCGGCTGTTGCGACTCGTCGCCGAATCGCCACGCCAGCCGGCATTTCCACGAAACGACTCACCCACTGGCGCGTTCGATCGAACCCGGCGAGCGCTGGGTCTGGTGCTATGCGGACGACGTCATGGCCGGCGAAATCGCGTCGTAGCGCACCGCGCACCGCGCACCGGCATCCGGCACCGTTTCGGGCCTAGGGTTAACACGATTCGATTGCGGCTTTTTCTCACCGCTTTTTTCGACTAGTATTTATCGAACGATAACTTATCTTTCGATAAACAAGAGGTTCGCCATGCCAGTATCCCGACTCGCGCACTACTCGATCCGCACGCTCGATCTCGAGAAATCGTGCCACTTCTACGAACGTGTGCTCGGCTTCAAACGCGGCTATCGCCCGCCGTTCGACTTTCCCGGCGCATGGCTCTACAAGGGCGGCGACGAAGCCGATTTCGGCACGGTCCACATCATCGGCGTCGATCCGGCGAACCCCGACGGACTCGCGGCCTATCTCGGCGACAAGGATCTTCCCGCAACGGGCACCGGAACCGTCGACCACATCGCGTTCCTCGCGACCGGCGTCGAGGCGATGTGGGACACGCTGCGTGCCGAAAACATCGCGTGGCGCGACCGCACGGTGCCGAGCCTCGGGCTGCACCAGGTCTTCATCGAGGATCCGTCCGGCGTGACGATCGAGCTCAACTTCCCTGCCGCCGAGGTCGCCTGCCTGACACTTCCCGCCGCCGCTGCAACGGCCGGCGGCACCCACGGAGACTGACATGAACAACCGCACTTCGACGAATCGCAAGGCCGCCATCATCGGCGGTTCGCTGGGCGGCCTGTTTGCCGCGAATCTGCTGCTGCGCAACGGCTGGGACGTGGATGTGTTCGAACGCGTGCCCGAGGCGCTCTCGGGCCGCGGCGCCGGCATCGTCACGCACCCGGAACTGTTCGACGTGATGCTCGCCGCGGGCGTGCGCATCGACGCATCGATCGGCGTGAAGGTCGAATCGCGCATCACGCTGGCCGCGGACGGCACCGTGGAGTCGGAACGCACGCTGCCGCAGACGCTCACCGCGTGGAGCAAGATGTACCACGTGCTGCGCGCCGCGCTGCCCGACCAGCATTACCACTCGGGCGGCGTCGTCACCGATGTCGCGGACGGACCGGATCGCGCATCGGTCACGCTGTCCGACGGCTCGGTCGTGCATGCCGATCTCGTGATCGCGGCCGACGGATTCCGCTCCGCGATCCGCGAGAAATTCCTGCCGGATGCGCAGTTGCAGTACGCGGGCTACGTCGCCTGGCGCGGGCTGGTCGACGAAGCCGATCTGTCGGACGCGACCCACGCGACACTGTTCGATAAATTCGCGTTCGGCCTGCCGCCGCACGAGCAGATCCTCGGCTATCCGGTCGCCGGCCAGGGCAACAGCACGAAACCCGGCGAGCGCCGCTACAACTTCGTCTGGTATCGCGCGACTCGCGAAGCGTCCGACCTGCCGAACCTGCTGACCGACGAGACCGGCAAGCTGTGGGCGGGCGGCATTCCACCGACGCTGATCCGGCGCGACGTCCTCGCCGAGCTGGAAGACGCGGCGCACGCGCTGCTTGCGCCGCAGTTCGCCGAGGTCGTGGCGCGCGCGACGCAACCGCTGTTCCAGCCGATCTACGACCTCGAAGTGCCGAACATGGCGTTCGGCCGGATCGCGCTGCTCGGCGACGCCGCGTTCGTCGCGCGGCCGCATTGCGGAATGGGCGTCACGAAAGCCGCCGGCGATGCGCTCGCGCTCGTCACGGCGCTCGCCACGCGCACCGACACGCTCGACGCGCTGTGCGAATACAGCGAAACGCGCACGGCATTCGGTGCCGCGATCGTGCAGCACGCGCGCCACCTCGGCGCCTACATGCAGGCGCAACTGAAGAACGACACCGAACGCGAAATGGCCGAGCGCTATCGCACGCCGGAAGTCGTGATGCGGGAAACCGCCGTTCCGCCGCATTTCTGATCGGGCACGGGCGCGGCGTGCGCGACGCGCGGCGCCCTCTGCCCGTTGCCCGGCCCGGATACCCAAACCAAAAGGAGACACCGTGAACCACCCCATTCCGGCTGCCGCCGGCACCGCGCCGGACCTGGACGCGCCGGCGCAGGCCACGCATCCGCTGCTGCGCGATGCCCGCTTTCGCGATCTCGTCAGGCGCAGAAGGCTGTTCGCCTGGTCCCTGACACTCGTCATGCTCACCCTCTATTTCGCGTTCATCCTGACGCTGGCGTTTTCGCCGACGCTGCTCGGACAGCCAATCGTGCCGGGCCGGCCTACGCCATGGGGCATCCCGATCGGGTTCGGCATGTTCGTCGTCACGTTCGCACTGGTCGCGCTTTACGTGTATCGGGCCAATTCGGCATTCGACACGATCGTCGCGTCCATTCGTCACGGAGGCGATCAATGAAACGCCTGCTCCTCGCATCGATCTTCTTCGTCGCCGCCGGCACGGCGCCGGCATTCGCGGCCAGCCCCGCGACGCTGGCGCACGGGCACAATCCCGTCGCGATCGGCATGTTCCTGCTGTTCGTCGCGTCGACGCTTTTCATCACGCGCTGGGCCGCGCGCAAGAACCACAGCGTGGCCGACCACTACGCCGCGGGCGGCAAGATCACCGCGTTCCAGAACGGCTGGGCGATCGCCGGCGACTACATGTCGGCGGCGTCGCTGCTCGGCATCTCCGCGCTGGTGTTCACGAGCGGCTACGACGGCCTGATCTATTCGGTCGGCTTCCTCGCGAGCTGGCCGATCATCCTGTTCCTGATCGCCGAGCCGCTGCGCAACCTCGGCAAGTACACGCTCGCCGACGTCGTGTCCTATCGCCTCCGGCAACGGCCGATCCGCGCGTTCGCGGCCTCGAGCTCGATCGTCATCGTGCTGCTGTATCTCGTGTCGCAGATGGTCGGCGCGGGCAAGCTGGTCGAGCTGCTGTTCGGCCTGAACTACACGGTCGCGGTGCTGTTCGTCGGCGTGCTGATGGTCGTCTACGTGTTCTTCGGCGGGATGCTGGCGACGACCTGGATCCAGATCATCAAGGCCGTGCTGCTGCTCGCCGGTGCGGCGTTCATGGCGATCATGGTGCTGAGCCGTTTCGGCTTCAGCCTCGATGCGCTGTTCGCGCAGGCGATTCTCGTCCATCCGAAACACGCGGCGATCATGCGCCCCGGCGGCCTGGTATCCGATCCGGTCTCGGCCGTGTCGCTCGGCCTCGCGCTGATCTTCGGCACGGCGGGCCTGCCGCACATCCTGATGCGCTTCTTCACGGTCGGCGACGTCAAGGCGGCCCGCAAGAGCATCCTCTATGCGACCGGCATCGTCGGCGCCGGCTACGTGCTGATCATCATCATCGGCTTCGGCACCATCGCGCTCGTGGCGTCGGACCCGCAATACCACGACGCGTCCGGCGCGATCACGGGCGGCGCGAACATGGTGGCGATCCATCTCGCGCATGCGGTCGGCGGCAACGTGTTCCTTGGCTTCATCTGCGCGGTCGCGTTCTCGACCATTCTGGCCGTGGTCGCCGGACTGACGCTCGCGGGTTCGTCGGCGATCTCGCACGACCTCTATGCGAACGTGCTGCGTCGCGGTCAGGCGTCCGATCGTGAGGAAATGCGCGTGGCCCGCGGGACGACCCTGGTACTCGGCGTGCTCGCGATCCTGCTCGGCATCGCGTTCGAGAAGCAGAACATCGCGTTCATCGTCAGCCTCACGTTCTCGATCGCGGCAAGCTCGAATTTTCCCGTGCTGCTGCTCTCGATCTACTGGCGCGGCCTGACGACGCGCGGCGCGGTGCTGGGCGGCCTGACCGGGCTCGCGACCGCCGTCACGCTGACCGTGCTGAGCCCGACCGTCTGGGTGCAGGTGCTCGGTCATGCGCATGCGGTCTATCCGTACGAATATCCGGCACTGTTCTCGATGGCGGCGGCGTTCGCCGGCGTCGTCCTGTTCTCCGTGACCGATCGCTCGGCCCGTGCGCAACGAGAACGCGCGCAGTTCGACACGCAGCTCGTCACATGCGAAATGGGCGCGACGCAACGCGGCTGATCCGCACGCACCGAAAAATCGACATCCCATGAGAGACACCATGTTGAATTGCACCTGCTGCATGTCGCCGGCGCGGCGCCGCCTGCTCGGCGCGTTTGCCGCGCTCGCCGGTACGGCCGTCGCCGGACGCCCCGCATCGGCGGCCGACACCGCGAGCGCACCTGCCGCCGTGCCGCCGCACCGGCCCCGTTCGATCGACATCCACGCGCACTACTACCCGGAGAGCTTTTGCGACCTGGTCGGCGGCGAAGGCAAGCGCTTCGGTGGCGCGTTCACGTGCGACGACGCGTCGTTCACGTTCCGGACGCCCGCCGGCGGCCTCGGGCCATTGCCGATGAAGTTTATCGACGTCGACCAGCGGCTCAAGGACATGGACGCATCCGGCGTCGACGTGCAGGCGCTGTCGCTCAGCGTGCCGATGGCGTACTGGGGCGACCGGCCGTTCAACGCGAAGCTCGCGCGCGACTGGAATTCGGCCGCGTCGCGCGTCTACCAGCGGCACCCGACGCGTTTCGTCGTCCTCGCGACGCTGCCGATGCTGAACGCCACCGACGCGATCGACGAACTCGAGCGCGCTGCGCAGTTGCCGGGCGTGCGCGGCGTGTACATGGGCACCAACATCGACAACCGCGATCTCGACGATCCGCTGTTCGCGCCGGTGTTCGCACGCATCGAGCAACTGGGCCTGCCCGTGTTTCTGCATCCGCAGCAAACGGTCGGCGGCGCGCGGCTCGGCGATTTCTACCTGAGCAACCTGCTCGGCAATCCGTTCGATACGGCGATCGCGGGCTCGCACCTGATCCTGGGCGGCGTGCTCGACCGCCACCCGACCCTGCACGTCACGCTGCCGCACGCGGGCGGCGCGTTGCCGATCCTCTTCGGGCGCCTGGACGCGGGCTGGACCGCCCGCCCCGAAACGCGCCGGCTCGCGCAAAGGCCCAGCAGCTATCTGCGGCGCTTCAGCTACGACACGGTGTCTCATTCGGGCCCCGTGCTGAACTTCCTGATGGAGAACGTCGGGGTCGACCGGCTCGTGCTCGGCAGCGACTACTGTTTCGACATGGGTTACGAGCAACCGGTCCGCTTTCTTGACCGTCTCGACCTGACGGCGGAACAGCGTTCGATGATCCTCGGCGGCAACGCGGGCAAGCTGCTGAGAATCTAGCGCGAACATTCCGACCGGCGTTGCGTGGGCGTCGGACGACGCCTGCACGCTCGGCGCAGCCCGTTGCCGGACATGGCATCATCCGGCGAACCGCGAGCACCGGCGTGCGACGCCACGCATCACGACAGCCGGCCTGCAACGCACACCGCGTTTCGAACACGGGAGTCACGCACGATGAAGATAGTCATTGCAAGCGGTTCGATCGCAGGCCTCGCGGCCGCGCTGACGCTCGATTGCATCGGGCACGACGTCACGGTCTGCGAGCGTTCGCGCACGCCGCTGCGCGGCCAGGGCGGCGGCGTGGCAGTGCTGCGACGCATGATGTCGTTTCTCGAACAGCATGGACGCCATTGCCGCCAGATGATCAGCGTGCCGACGCATCGGCGGCGCTGGATCGATCGCGACGGCATCGTCACGCGCGACGAACCTGAGATGCTGCCGTTCTCGTCGTGGGACGCCGTCTATCGCTCGCTGTGCGAGACGCTGCCACGCGGGCGCATCCACTACGGCCGCACGGTCACCGGTTTCGACCAGGACGCGGACGGCGTCGACGTGCACGTGGACGACGAACGCATCCGCGCGGATGTGCTGATTGCCGCCGACGGTTCCGGTTCGAACCTGCGCGCGCGCATCTTCCCCGGTTATACGCCATCGTTTGCCGGTTACCTCGCGTGGCGCGGCATCGTCGACGAAGCCGATTTCGACGCCGCCGCGATCGAGTCGCTGATCGAGAACATGACGCTGCACAAGGCGCCGGGCGAGCTGTTCATGGCGTTCCTGATTCCCGCGCTCGACGGCTCGCTCGCGCCGGGCGCGCGCCGCTTCAACTGGCTGTGGTATCGCAACGAAGCCGATCCCGACGCGCTGCGCCGCCACCTGACCGATCGGAACGGCAACGTTCATCACGCGTCCGTGCATCCGGGGCAGCTTGCCGACGACACCGTCGCGACGCTGCGGCAACTCGCCAGCGAACGGCTGCCTGCTTCCCTGTCGCAACTGGTACTCGCGACGCGCGCGCCATTCAACCAGGCGATTTTCGACGCATTGAGCCCCGGCTTCGTCGACGGCCGCGTCGCGCTGATCGGCGACGCGGCCTGTACCGTGCGCCCCCATAAGGCGTCCGGCACGTCGAAGGCGGCGAGCGATGCCGTGTCGCTCGCCGAAGCGCTGCCGGCGGACGCGACCGACGTCATCGCGCGCCTCGCGCAATGGTCGACGCGGCGGCGCGAGGAAGTGACGTCGCTGCTCGACAAGGGTCCGCAACTTGCCGCGGCGTTCGGTCTCGGCACGCCGCGCTGACGCATGAACGCAAGCGCCGGAACGGTTCGTGCGCCCGTTCAGAACGTTTCAGCGCAGCTTCAGGAAATGGCGTCGGCGCCCGCGTAGACTGCCTCCACCAACGAGCGCGCCGGCCACGGCCCGTGCGCAGCCCCCATCCCTGGAGTAACGACATGATCTCCGCCGCGAATCGCTGCCGCCGAGCAGGCCCGACATGGCCGAATCGATCGGCGATGCCGCACCGCCAGCCGGCGGCGCCGACCGGAACGCACGTCGCGAGCGCGCGCACGCCGGGCCGCACACGTGGGCCCGTCCGTCTCGGCAACCGGATCTGCGGTACCGCGTGCAATCGTCACGAGAACGCACACGGCCGACGCGCCGTCCATTGCCCCGCCTGTCGAACGACGCCGGATGAACCGGTTCGCGTGGAGCGCGCATGAAGCACAAACGACTCTGGATCGGCGCGGCAGGCGTCGCGATCATCGGCCTGGCGGCCGCGATCGGCATCATGTATCGGCCGTCGATCGCGCCGATCGATCCGCCGGCCCGCGCGTCGTTCGATCTGCAACTGATCAAGGCCGGCGCACGCGTGGTCGCGCTGGGCGACTGCATCGTCTGCCACACCGCGAAGGACGGCAAGCCGTTCGCCGGCGGGCTGCCGCTCGCGACGCCGTTCGGCACGATCTACGCGACCAACATCACGCCGGATGCCGACACGGGCATCGGCCGCTGGTCGCAGGCCGCCTTCGCGCGCGCGCTGCGCAGCGGCATCGCCCGCGACGGCCATCCGCTCTACCCGGCCTTTCCGTACATTCACTTCACGCGGATGTCCGACCAGGACATCGCGGCCGCATACGCGTACCTGATGACACGCGAACCGGTTCAAGCGAAGACGCCGGCGAACGACCTGATCTTCCCGCTCAACTTCCGGCCGCTGGTCGCGTTCTGGAACATCCTGTTCCTGCGCGAAGGCGCGTACCAGCCGGACCCGTCGCAATCCGCGCAATGGAATCGCGGCAAGCTGCTCGTCGACGGCCTCGGACACTGCGCGTCGTGCCATTCGCCGCTCAATGCGATCGGCGGCGAGGAAGCAGGCAAGGCGTTCGACGGCGGCATCGTCGACGGCTGGGAAGCCCCGCCGCTCAATACGCTCGGCAACGCGGTCCACCCGTGGACGCAAGCGCAACTGGTCACGTACCTGCGCACCGGCCGCGCGAGCGAGCATGGCGCGGCCGCCGGGCCGATGCTGCCCGTCACGCGCGATCTCGCGACGGTGCCGGTCGAGGATGTCGAGGCCATCGCGGCCTATATCCTGTCGATCCAGAAGCCGGCCGCCGCACGGCCCGCGACGACCGTCGCCGAACGCCATGCGACGACACCTGCCGGCCAGCGCGGCGCGGTGTTGTTCCAGGCGTCGTGCGCGCAGTGCCACGGGCCGGCATCGCCGATGCAGTCGATCGGCGAGCGGCCGACGCTCGCGTTCAGCACGGCGATCGCTGCCGACACGCCGCGCAACGCGATCCAGATGATGTTCAACGGGATCGGCTGGCATGGCGAGGACACGCTGAACTACATGCCGTCCTACCTCGACCAGTACGACGACGCGCAGATCGCGGACCTCGCCGCATACATCCGCGAGACGTACTCCGATCGCCCCGCGTGGAGCGGCATCGATACCCTCGCCGCGAAGCTCAGAAAGGAGGACCGCACGCAATGATCACCCTCACCGTGAATGGCGTGCGGCACACGCTCGACATCGATCCGTCCACGCCGCTGCTTTACGCGCTGCGCAACGACCTGCACCTGCACGGCGCGAAGTTCGGCTGCGGCCTCGGGCAATGCGGCGCGTGCACCGTGATCGTCGACGACAAGCCGATGTTCTCGTGCCTGATCCCGGTCGCCGCGATCGGCGAGCGCCGCGTCAGGACCATCGAAAGCCTCGGCACCGCCGAGCATCCGGGCAAGCTTCAGCAGGCGTTCATCGATCATCAGGCGGCGCAGTGCGGTTATTGCATCGCGGGCATGATCATGCGCGCGCAGGCGCTGCTCGAACGCAACCCGAAGCCGACCGAACGCGAGCTGCGCACGCACATGGAACCGAACCTGTGCCGTTGCGGCACCCACATGCGGATCCTGGCGGCCGTGCGCCAGGTCGCCGGGCTGCCGGAGCCGGAACCGTCTGCCGCGCCCGTCATGATCAATAAGGAAATCTGATGAACGCACCCGACGACATCGACGAAGGCCGCCGGCACTTCATGGTTTCCGGTGCGCTCTTCGTCGCGTTCACCCTCGCGCCGGCCGCGCGCGCGCTCGCCGAGGTCGTGATCGCGGACGAAGGCGCCGCCGTCCACGTCGCCAAGGCCACCGAAACGCTGGCCGGCAGCCTGAAGACCAACCCGCTGCTGGACGCGTGGATCAAGATCGCGCCCGACGGCAAGGTCACCGTGTTTACCGGCAAGGTCGAGCTCGGCACCGGCGTGCGCACCGCATTGCTGCAGGTGGCCGCCGAGGAGCTGAACATGAAGCCCTCGCTGATCACGTTCCTGACCGCCGACACCGGCGCGTCGCCCGACGAAGGCCTGACGGCCGGTAGCCACACGATGGCGGACAGCGGCTCCGCGTTGCTGAACGCCGCCGCGCAGGTGCGCGGGCTGCTGGTCGACGGCGCCGCGAAGCAGTTCGGCGTCGATCCGCGCGCGCTGACCGTCGCCGATGCCGTCATCAAGGCGCCGGACGGCCGCACGATGCGCTACGCCGACGCGGTGCGTACCGTCGACCTGCACCGCAACGCCACGCCGACGTCGCCGCTGAAACCGCCGGCCACGTTCGCCGTGATCGGCACGTCGCTGCCGCGTGTGGACATTCCGAACAAGGTCACGGGCGGCGTCAGCTACGTGCAGGACATGGACTTGCCCGGCATGCTGCATGCACGTGTCGTGATGCCGCCGGTGTACGACGCGACACTGCTGTCGTTCGACGAAGCCGCGATCCTGAAGATGCCCGGTGTCGTGCGGATCGTGCGCAACGGCAGCATGCTCGCGGTCGTCGCGCAGGGCGAATGGCAGGCGGTCGTCGCGCAGCGCGCGCTGTCCGCCGGCTGCCGCTGGTCGCCCGGCCGGGCGCTGCCCGATCCCGCGACGGTCCACGCGGACCTGAAGCGGATCGCGACACAGCGCATCGAGATCGCCAACACGCATGCGCAAGCCGCGCCGGCGACGAAGACGCTCTCCGCCACGTTTTTGAAGAACTACCTGCTGCACGGCTCGATCGGGCCGTCCTGTTCGGTCGCGCATCTCGAGAACGGCACGCTGACCGTGTGGACGCACTCGCAGGGCGTGTATCCGCTGCGCGACGCGCTCGCCGAGATGCTGTCGATGCCGAAGGCGAACGTGCGCTGCATCCACACCGAGGGCTCCGGCTGCTACGGACACAACGGTGCGGACGACGCGGCCGCGCATGCGGCGCTGATCGCGGCCGCGATGCCCGGCAAGCCGATTCGCGTCCAGTGGATGCGCGAGCAGGAACATACGTGGGACCACTTCACGCCGGCGATGGTCACCGAGCTCAGCGCGTCGCTCGACGCGAGCGGTCGCATCGTCGACTGGAACTACGCGCTGTGGAGCAGCTCGCACAACGAGCGCATCGTCAATGCGGGCCGGCTGCTGCCCGCGCGGATGCTCGAGCCGCCGTTCGTCTCCGCGCCGTCGACGCCGATGCTGCAGCCCGAGGGCGGCGGCGATCGCAACGCGATCCCGCTGTACGCGCTGCCGAACATGCACATCGTCAACAACTTCTCGCCGACGATGCCGCTGCAGACGTCGGCGATGCGCTCGCTCGGCGCGCACACGAACGTCTGGGCGATCGAAAGCTTCATGGACGAGCTGGCGCACGCCGCCGGCGTCGATCCGGTCGAATTCAGGCTGCGCCACATGCAGGATCACCGCGCGAGTCAGGTGATCCAGCTCGCCGCCACCAAATTCGGCTGGCCGCGGCCGCCGCGTGCACGCAATCGCGGCGTCGGCTTTGCGTTCGGCAAATACAAGAACCTGATGGCCTACGTCGCGATCGCGGTCGAGGTCTCGGTCGTTCCGGAAACCGGCCAGGTGACGCTCGAACGTGCGGAAGCGGCCGTCGACGCCGGCCAGATCGTATCGCCCGACGGCATTCGCAACCAGATCGAGGGTGGCATCATCCAGTCCGCGAGCTGGACGCTGTACGAGGCATTGAAATACGATACGCAACGCGTGCGCAGCTTCGACTGGAGCAGCTATCCGATTCTCCGCTTCGGCGCCGCACCGCAAAGCATCAAGGTGCATCTGATCAATCGTCCGGGCGCACCGTTCCTCGGCGCGGCCGAGGCGTCGATGGGGCCGACCGCGGGCGCGCTCGCCAACGCGATCTTCGACGCGACCGGCCAGCGCCTGCGCGAAATGCCGTTTGCCGGTGAAGGGCTCAGGAAACGCATCGACGCGTAGCGGCATCACACGACCACAACAAATCGCGCCGGCACGAACCGGCGCGGGCAACAAACAGGCTGGAGATTTCTGAACGATGGATACCTTGCTTTCGATGCGCGTGTTTACGCGCATCGTCGAGACGGGCAGCTTCACGCGCGCGTCGGACACGACCGGACTCACGACGCCGCGCGTGTCCGCGCTGCTGAGCACGCTCGAACAGCATCTCGGCTGCCGGTTGCTGAACCGCACGACGCGCCGGATTTCGCTGACCGAGGACGGGCAGGCCTATTACGAACGCTGCGTCGGCGTGCTGCGCGAGATCGACGACATGGAAGCGGCCGTCTCGCAGGCGCGCAACGTGCCGCGCGGCCGGCTGAAAGTGAACCTGCCGCCGGCCATGGCCAAGCAGATCATGGTGCCCGCCCTGCCCGAGTTTCTCGCCGCCCATCCGGGCATCTCGATCGAGCTCGGCGTGACCGATCGCCAGATCGATCTCGTCGGCGAGGGTGTCGATTGCGTCGTGCGGATCGGCGCGCTCGACGATTCGGGGTTGGTTGCGAAACGAATCGGCAGCCTGACGACCTGCACGTGCGCGGCCCCCGCGTATCTCGAACGATGCGGCGCACCCGAGACGGTGGACGATCTCGCGCAGCACGTCGCGGTCAGCCACATCTCGGCCGATACGGGCCGCCCGCGGTCCTGGGACTACGTCGTCGACGGCGAAACGCGAATCATCCAGATGTGCGGCACGGTCGCGGTCAACGACGCCGACACCTACATCGCGGCCGGCGTCGCGGGCATCGGCCTGATCAAGACCTCGCTCTACCTGGTCGAGCCGTATCTGCAATCGGGCCGCCTGCGCGAGGTGCTGACCGATTTCAACACGCCGCCCCGGCCGATCTCGATCCTGTATCCGCCCAATCGGCATACGCCCGTCAAGCTCAAGGTCTTCGTCGACTGGCTCGCGGGGCTGTTCGCGCAGATTCCGACGCTGCAGGGCAAGCGCGGTTGAAGCCGGTAGTCGAAACCCGCCGTTGAAACCGATCGTCCGCGCCGCCGCGCGCACCGCATGAATCAAGTGAATTAAGACGCGGTTTAGGACTATTCAGTCCGGTCGATCCAGACTGCTCTCATCGGGCTTCGCGATCCGCGACATCCGCGCCGGAGGCCCGTTTCGAGAGGCGCATCATGAAGATCGCGATCGCCGGCGGTTCCATCGCCGGCCTGGCCGCCGCCGTCACGCTGAATGGCATCGGCCACGATGCCGTCGTCCACGAGTGCCGCGACCGGCCGTTGCCCGACCCCGGCGGCGGTCTCGCCGACGCCGGCGTGCGGTTAGCGACCGATCTCGGCCTCGCCGCCCACGCATGAACCCGCCCACGGTCCGCCCCCTTTGCGTGCCGCGCAATGCTCGATTGCGTCCCGGACGTATTCCCTTGTTATCGATCGATCAATAATCTTGACGGCAATGCGGCTGCTTCCGCTTCGCCGCGACGGCAATCGTAACGCCCGCCCGATGAACGGGCACCCGACATCTCTTTTCAAGGAGTCGACCATGTCAGCAGAATCCACCCCGGTTGCGGCCCACGGGCACGCGGCCAAGCTCACGCAGAGCCTCATCCTGCTGTTCGCGTTCAGTTGCGGCGCGATCGTCGCGAACCTGTATTACGCGCAACCGATCACCGAACTCATCGCGCCGAGCCTGCACATGTCCGGCGAAACCGCGAGCCTCATCGTGTCGCTGACGCAGATCGGCTACGCGCTCGGCCTGTTCTTCATCGTGCCGCTCGGCGACCTGCTCGAAAACCGCAAGCTGATGATCGTCACGGCCGTCGTGTCGATCGCGAGCCTCGCGGCGGCCGCGGTCGTCCAGACGCCCGGGCTGTTCCTCGCGATTTCGCTGCTGGTCGGCTTCAGCTCGGTTGCCGTCCAGATCCTGGTGCCGCTCGCCGCGCACCTCGCGCCGGATCATTCGCGCGGCCGGGTGGTCGGCACGATCATGAGCGGGCTGCTGCTCGGCATCCTGCTCGCGCGCCCGCTGTCGAGCGTGGTGGCCGACGCGTTCGGCTGGCGCTTCGTGTTCGCGGCCGCCGCCGTGCTGATGACGCTCGTGACGGCCGTGCTCGCGCTGACGATCCCGTCGCGCCAGCCCGATCATCGCGCGACCTACTTCGAACTGATCGGCTCGCTGCTGCATCTGGTCCGCACGATGCCGGTGCTGCGCCATCGCGCGTTCTACCAGGGTCTGATGTTCGCGTCGTTCAGCCTGTTCTGGACCGCCGTGCCCGTCGAGCTGACGCGTCACTACGGGCTGTCGCAATCGGCCATCGGCCTGTTCGCGCTCGTCGGTGCGATCGGCGCGACGTCGGCGCCGGTCGCGGGCCGCCTCGCGGATGCCGGCCATACCGTGCGGGCGACGCTGATCGCGCTGGTCGCCGGCACGCTGTCGTACGCGGTTGCGCTGATCCACGGCGCCGGCCTGTATGGCCTCGTCGTCACGGGCATCGTGCTCGATTTCGCAGTGCAGATGAACATGGTGCTCGGCCAGCGCGAGATCTACGCGCTGCATGCGGCGAGCCGCAACCGCCTGAACGCGCTGTACATGACGAGCATCTTCGTCGGCGGCGCGGTCGGCTCCGCGCTCGCGAGCCCGCTGTACGAGCATGGCGGCTGGCCGCTCGTCGCCGCCGTCGCCGGCGCGTTCCCGATCATTGCGCTTGCTCACTACCTCGTGATCGGGCGTCCGCACGCCGAACGCCACGCACAAGCCTGAACCAGCGCCGGCACCGGTTCACGCGCGAATCCCGCCCGGGCCGTTCGCGCGCCGGAACGCTGCCGGCACGTCACCGGCATCCCAACCGAACGTTCCGCAGGGCCCGTCGGACGATACGCGCCGCCGCCCTGCTCCACGCAAAAGGAATCCATCATGTCTTCCCTGCTCAGCCACTACGATCTGCACGGCCTGCCGCTTCCCAATCGTGTCGTGATGGGGCCGATGACGCGCTCGCGCGCGCCGTCGCGCGGCCAGCCGACCGGACTCATGGCCGAATACTACGCACAGCGCGCGTCCGCCGGCCTGATCGTGACCGAAGCGACCAACGTCAGCCCGGCCTCCGCGGCGTTCGAACTGACGCCGGGGCTCGTCACCGACGAGCAGGCGGCCGGCTGGAAGCAGATCACGGACGCGGTCCATGCGAACGGCGGCCGCATCTTCGCGCAGCTGTGGCACGGCGGCCGGGTCAGTTCGCTGACGCTGCTCGGCGGCGACGCGCCGCTGTCGCCGTCCGGCGTCAACGACGATCTCGAGCAGTTGCAGGTGTGGGCGCAATTGCAGAACGGCTATTACACGAAGATTCACGCGACGCCGTCGCGCGCGATGACGACGGACGAAGTCGCCGCGACGGTCGGCGAATTCCGCCAGGCAGCCGTCCGCGCGATGGCAGCCGGCTTCGACGGCGTCGAGATCCACGCAGCCAACGGCTACCTGCCGCACCAGTTCCTGTCGTCGACGCTGAACCGCCGCGACGACCGTTACGGCGGGTCGGTCGCGAACCGCGCGCGCTTCCTCGAGGAAATCGTCGACGCGGTCGGCGGCGTGATGCCGCTCGCCCGCGTGGGCGTGCGCATCTCGCCGTACGCGAAGTACAACAACGTGCGCGACGCCGATCCGGATGCGACGTACGCATACGTCGGCCGCATGCTCGACGAAGCCGGCGTCGCCTATCTGCACGCGGCCGACACCAACGGCTGGAGCGGGGAGCCCGACCTGCCGCGCATCGTCGAGAACACGCGCAAGCACTTCGGCGGCACGCTGATCGTCAACGGCGGCATCGCGCCGGATGCCGCGAATGCGCTGATCGAAGCGGGCGACGCCGATCTCGTCGCGTTCGCGCGCGCGTATATCGCGAACCCCGATCTGGTCGAACGCCTCGCGGCGAATGCGCCGCTCGCCGCGCCGAAGACGGTCGGCTGGTATGGCGGCGACCGCGCGGGATACGTCGACTACGCGCGTCACGACGTGGCGGGCCGGAACGCCTGAGCCCGCACCGGCGGCCACCCGGCGCGACAATCGCCGGGCGGCCCCGACGGCCGACGAAACCGGCCGGATCGTCCGGAACAAACCCTTCAGGCGTCTTTCCAGCGCGCGCCCAGCACGCGTCCGCAGAAATTCGGCCGGTGAAAATCCGGATCGGCGCGCTCGAGCACATCCGCGCTCCACGTGCCGAACGTCGTCGCCGGCCGGTGCGCGACCCCGCGTGCGATCGCGTCGAGAAACGCGTCGCCGAACCCGTCGCCGCGCGGATACGCGGCGAGCAACGCCCGCCGCTCGTCGGCCGAATACGCGTCGAAGTCGGTTGCCATCAGGTCGGTCGCTACGGCGGACGCCAGCGCACGCGCGAGCGGCGACATGCGCGCGGCCACGCCGGGCGTCGTATGCAGTGCGATCGCGCGCCACACGTCGTCGCGCATGCGCTGCGACGTCTGATGGCGCAGCAGGAACGCCTGCGCGGCATCGGCGCTGTCGAGCTCGTAGCGCTCGGTCGAGCGGCCATACGCGGTGCTCAGTCCCATGTTCGCGTACATCGCGGCCACGTACAGCGCATCCGCATCGAGTGTCTCGCCTGCCCGGCGCGCAGCCAGCGACGCGAGGACGAACACCCGGCAAGCGTGATCGGTGATCACCTGCGGTAGCGACGCGCATGCCGCTTCGGCGGCGTCGATCGCCATCGGCGTCCGGGGAATGCGGACGCCGGCGACTTCGTCACCGGCCCGTGCGCAGGTGTGCGCAGAACTCATCTCGTCTCCTTCTGCCCCGCGCCGGGGGCGAATAATCATCCATTCATCGCGCGACACGTGCCACGGTAGCCGGCCTGCCCGTTGACCGACGCCATCCTAAAACGCGAGACCGGGTTGACCGAATGCTTCGCACTGCTCGACAGCCTCCATCGCTGCCACATGAAGGCGCTGGGCGAAACGACGCCCGCGACCGCGCGCGAAACCGGCGTCCGGGCCGTCGCCGGCCGCCGCGCGCGGCTGCGCCGACGCGGCCGGACGACGTTGGCCGATTCCGCCGGCGCCGCCGAATTCGGCCACCGGCGACCACGCGGGGCTGACCGGCAGCGGCGGCGGCGCGAGCGGCGCGAACTCGTCGTCCGCATGCACGACCTTGCCGTCGACGACCGTCAGCACCGACGACAGCGACTTGATCCGCGGTTCGTCGATCGTGAAGTAGTCGTCCGTCAGCACCGCGAAATCCGCATACTGGCCGGGCACCAACGCGCCCTTGCGATCGTCCTCGTTCGAGAACCATGCACTGCCGACCGTGTAGCGGCGCAGCGCTTCCATCCGGCTGAGCCGGTTGCGTTCGGGATAGAGCGCCGTGCCGCCGACGGTGCGCCCGGACACCATCCAGTACAGCGACACGAACGGGTTGTAGCTCGCGATGCGCGTCGCATCGGTGCCCGCGCCGACCGGCAGCCCGGCCGCCAGCATCGCGCGGATCGGCGGCGTGCGGGTGGCCGCTTCCGCGCCGTAGCGCGCAATGAAGTACTCGCCCTGGAACGCCATCCGGTGCTGGACCGTCACGCCGCCGCCGAGCGCGGCGATGCGCGCGATGTTCGCATCCGAAATCGTCTCGCAGTGATCGAAGAACCAGCGCAGCCCGTCGAACGGCATGTCGCGGTTCACGGCTTCGAGCACGTTCAGGAAGCGGCCGATCGATTCGTCGTAGGTCGCGTGCAGCCGGAACGGCCAGCGATGCCGCACCAGCAGCCGCACCACCGAGGCCAGTTCGGCCTCGAGCACGTCGGGCAGATCGGGGCGCGGTTCGAGAAAATTCCCGAAGTCGGCCGCGGAGTACACCAGCAGTTCGCCCGCGCCGTTCATCCGCAGGAACGCGTCGCCGTCGCCGGGCTTCGCCAGCGTCACCCAGCGCGCGTAGTCGTCGAGTTCGCGTCCGGGATGCTGCACGAACAGGCTGTATGCGATGCGCACCGTCAGTTCGCCGCGATTCGCGAGCGCCAGGATCGCGCCGTAGTCGTCCGGAAAGGCCTGGAAATCACCGCCGGCGTCGATCGCGCTCGTCACGCCGAGGCGGTTCAGTTCGCGCATGAAGTGCCGCATCGAATTCATCTGGTCGTCGTGACCGAGCTTCGGGCCCTTCTCGAGCGCGGTGTGCAGGACGGCCATGTCCGGTCGCGCGATCAGCATGCCGGTCGGCCTGCCGAGACGATCGCGCTGGATTTCGCCGCCGGGCGGATCGGACGTGTCGCGGCCATAGCCGATCGCGCGCAGCGCGGCCGCGTTCAGGAGCGCGCTGTCGCCCAGGTGCATGATGAAGACCGGCGTGTCGGGCGCGATCGCGTTGAGCTCGGCCACCGTCGGCCCGCGCTTTTCCGCGAACTGGAATTCGGTCCAGCCGCCGACGACGCGCACCCACTGCGGCGCAGGCGTGCGCAGCACCTGGCGGCGCAGCATGGCGAGCGCATCGGCCAGCGTCGGCACGCCGTCCCAGCGCAGTTCCAGGTTGAAATTCAGGCCGCCGCGAATCACGTGCAGGTGCGAATCGTTCAGCCCCGGGATCACGGTGCGGCCGTTCAGGTCGATGCGAAGCGTGTCGGCGCGCGCGTGGCGCATTACGTCGGGCCCGCTGCCGGCCGCGAGGATCCGGCCGTCCTTCACCGCGAGCGCGGTCACGAACGACTGCCGGTCGTCCTGCGTCGCGATCTTGCCGTTGTATACGATGAGGTCCGCCGATTCCGCGGGTTCCGTCGCCTTAAGCACCGTCCTGCCTCCTGCTTGCGCCCAAAGCCGGCATACGGCCGCACGCGGCAGGCACCCGGACTGACGATACACGGACCATCCACTCCCCCTTGAACATTGAACGATCGGACCGGCAGGCCGCGGCGCGATGGCGCGGCGGCGTCTTGCACGGGCCCGGCGCGCCGTTACGCCACCTGCTGCATCGCATCCGCCGCCTCGTGCCGCATGCGCGTACGGGCCGTCGACGGCGTCGTCTCCGGGCGAACGAAGTTCTGCACGCGTGCCAGCCGGCGAACATCGAACGCGCGCGATTGCGGATCGAAATGCCCTGGCAGATTGGCCACCAGCGACGAAGCCTGCGCGGTACGCCCACGCTCGATCAGGTGATCGGCGAGATCCAGCATGCCGCGCAGCGCCCACATGGCTGCCCCTTGCCCGTTCGCGGTATGGATCCCCATCAGCAGATGACGGTGCCCGTCGGCTTCGCAGGCGATCGCGAGGTCCGCATCGGCCGTGCGGGCCTGTTCGAGCATCGCGAGCCCTCGGGCGCGCAACAGTTCGGGCACGAACAGATGCTCGCCGTGCGCGCGGCAGCGCGCGAGCGTCGCGTCGAGCTTCGTGCATGCCTCGGCCGCGCGGCCGGTGCGCGTCAGTCCTTCCGCGTACGCGACGGTCAGCGGTGCGAGCGCGCGCCGGAATCCGCTCGTTTCGATGCGCCGCAGCGCAGGCTCGAGCCGCGCGAGACCGGCACCGGGGTGCCCGGTCTGCATGTCGAACTGCCCGGCCAGACATTCCGCGTGACTGAGCCAGATGTCGAATCCGTTCGCCTCGGCGGTCGATCGCAGCGTGCCGAGATAGTCGGAAATCACGTCGTGATCGCCATAGTGCAATGCAATCGGCACGGCCGCGGCGCCGAGCACGACGCACAACGCCAGCCCCGCCCCGGCGCGGCGCGCGCATTCGACCGCCTGCGCCGCCAGTCGCATCGCATATTCCGGATCACCCTGCATCCACACGAGCCGCGTCAGCATCGTCCGGCCGAGCGTCGCGACGTCGATCCCCAGCGCTGCCTCCACGCACGACGGTTCGCCGGCCTCGGCCAGTTCGTCCGTCGCCGCCTCCAGCCGCTCGCGCGCCTGCGCGTGTTCGCCGAAGTAATGCAGCGAGGTCGCGACCATCGCGTTCGCCAGCAGCCGCTGCGACCGGTCGCCCCGCCGCTCGGCGGCGCGCTCGAAGCGCGTCGCGTAGCGCAACGATTCGTGGATGTCGGAGCGCGTCAGCATCGTGTTCCACAGCCCGACCAGCGCACGCGCGTCGAATGCCTCGTCGCCGATCCGGCCCGCGAGCGCGAGCGTCCGGTCCCACATCGCGGCGGCCGTATGCGTATCGCCATCGGTATGCAGCAGCGCCGCCGCATAGGCCGCGAGCAAGCGCATCTCGCGCGCCGCGTCGACGGACGCGGCCCCCCCGGCCTCGATCGCGTCGAGCGCTCGCCGCGCCGGTATCGAACATTCGCGCATCCGCGCCGGCGCCAGCAACGCGAGCGCCAACGCGTCCGCCTCCAGCTCCAGCGCCTGCGGCTCGGCCGCCGCAGGCTCGCGTGGTGCCGGCGCACCGGCGGCCGGACGCAGGCTCGCGAGGTCCGCGGCTTGTGCCTGCGTCTGCATCCGTGCTTCCGCCTGCTCGCGCTCGTACCGCGCATGGCGCTCGGCGATGGCGTCGAATTCGCCCTCGTTGTGCAGCTTTTCGAGCGCATACGCGCGCGTCGATTCCGTCAACCGGTAGCGCGCTTGCGTGCCGTCGAACTCGACGGTCACCAGCGACTTCGCGACCAGTTCGCCGAGCACCGCGATCATCTCGGCGGCCGACATGCCAGGCTCCATCGCAACCTCGCGGGCGGCATCGAACGTAAACGGGCCGATGAAGCACGCCATCCGGCGAAACAGCGACCGCGTGGCCGCATCCAGCAGCACATAGCTCCAGTCGAACGTCGCCCGCAACGTCTGGTGGCGCGGCAGCGCCGAGCGCAGCCCGCCCGTCAGCAGATTCAGCCTGTCGTCGAGACGGGACGCGACGATCTCGAGCCCGAGCGTCGCGACGCGCGCGGCAGCCAGCTCGATGGCAAGCGGCAGCCCGTCGAGACGCCGGCAGATGTCGCCGATCAGCCGGATGCCGGCCGGATCGACCGCGCAATCGGGCGTGGCGGCACGGATCCGCGCCAGGAACAGCTCGACGGCCGAATAGCGCTCGATCTCGTCAACGGATGCACCGCCGTCCGGCACCGCCAGCGGACTCACGCGAAACACGGCTTCGACCGAGATATGAAGCGGTTCGCGACTCGTCACGAGCACACGCAGCGATGTGGCGCGCGACGTCAGCGTATCGACGAGGTCGGCAACCAGATCGACGACGTGCTCCGCGTTGTCGAGCACAAGCAGGCCTGGCGACGCGGCGAACGCATCGCCGATCCGGTCGATGCCCGGCAAGCCGTCCGTCTCGAGTCCCAGTTCCGCGGCAATCGCGAGCAGCACGTCGTCGCGCGTCGCGGCACTCGCCAGCGCCACGAACAGGACGCGCTCGCCGGACCGGCTGCGCAGTTCGTGCGCGACCCGGTCGGCCAGGCTCGTCTTGCCGATGCCGCCCGCACCGACCAGCGTGACGACCGGCGCGCGTTCGATCATGGCGACGATCTGCTCGATCTCGGCCTGACGTCCGACCAGCGGAACCGGACGGGCAGCGACGACGGCGTCCTGCGGCAACGCGGTCGCGCGCGGCGGCGCCTCGTGTGCGACGGCGGGATTCGCGATCAGCAGGTAACCGCGGCCCGGCACCGTCTTGATCAGGTCGCGGTTCGCGCCCAGCGCCTTGCGCAACGTCGCGACATGGACCTGCAGCCGGTTCTCCTCGACGATCAGGCCGGGCCAGACGGCATCCATGATGTCGTCCTTCGACACGACGGAACCGTTGGCGCGATGCAGTACTTCCAGTATGTCAAGCGCGCGTGCGCCGATACGCAACGACGCGCCGTGGCAGCGAATGTCTCGCTGCTCGAAATCCACCGACAACGTCCCGATCTGGATCATGGCCGCCTCCAGGTTCCCCACGATGACCGCCATGTGAACACGGCAGTTCACCGGGGCGGGAGTGCGCACCCGGCCAGCCCTACGGGCCGGGTGCGATATCTCAAAAAGTGGGCCGAGTGTAAACGCCGTATAAATAAAAATCTTGAAGGAAAATGCACTGGCGACCTCCGCATGGGCACGCCCCCGAACCCGCGTCGCGCAAATACAAATGGGGCAACATCGACCGGAATAGCGCCTTCGCGCGCCTGCCGGGCCGGCGCGGCACGGATCGGTTCGCGGCAAGCATTTCGTCAGCCAGCGGACATTTATTCAAGTTATCTTGGGGGCTGCCGGACGCACCGTATAAACTGCGCGTAAAAATGCCCTCGCGCCGTACCCAACCGAAGGATTGTTCCGCCATGCAAGTCCCCCTCGTCGCGCCACCCGCGGCGCCGCCGAAAGACACGCTCGGATGTCTGTCGAGCCTGCTGTCCAAGGATATTGAAAGGTCGGTCGGCGGCCTGAAGCTCCATCGCAAATGCATGCGCGACGAGCAATTCGAGCGCATCGAGATGGCGGCCAGCGATCGCGGTTTCCTGATCGGCGTGTCGCTCAATGGCGGGCACCGGCGCACGATCTACGGCGGGGCCGGCAAATCCGAGCGGCGGTTTCAGCACAACTCGATCTACATTCGCGACTTTTCCCGGAATTTCCGCGCCGACCTGTACGGCAAGTTCGACTTCGTGCTCGTCGAGCTGTCGCACAGCTACCTCGACCGCCTCGGCCGCGAGCACGACGGCACGGAAATCGGCGGGCTGACCTGCGCGCCCGACGTGCAGGACGCGGTGCTGGGCCATCTCGCGCACGCCGTCGCCGACAGCCTCGACGCGCCCGGCGCGCTGAATACGCTGTTCGTCGAGCAGATGGGCCTCGCGATCGGCACGCATCTGGCATGCCGCTACGGCAATACGCGCGCGCGCGACCTGCAGCGCAAGGGCGTACTGTCGCCGGCCAAAGCCGCGCTCGCCAAGGAACTGCTGATGGAAAAGGCGGATCTCGGCGTGTCGATCGAGGAAGTCGCGAGCGAATGCGACCTGTCGCGCGGCTATTTCATCCGTGCGTTCTCGCGAACGACGGGACGCACACCGCATCAATGGCTGCTCGAACAGCGCGTGATCCGCGCCCGGCAACTGATCGAGACGACCGACATGACGCTCGCGGAAATCGCGGTCGCCTGCGGCTTCTCGGACCAGAGCCACCTGAATCGCGTGTTCGCGCGGATCGTCGGCCATCCGCCCGGCGCATGGCGGCGCGAACTGTCGCGCTGATTCCGTCACGCGCGGCCACTGCTGCCGCGCGCCTTCGCGTCACCGAACCGGTGTCGTGTCGTAGTTGACCGGCACCCAGTCATACTGCTCCCCGTCCCTGCGCAAATGCCCGAGCCCGGGAAACGCGATGTGCGCGGCACCGACCAGATAACGCTTGTCCGCGACGCGCTTCAGCGTATCGCGCCGGGTGCGGCGCGCCGTGTCGGCATCGCTGTCGTACTGGACGGTCGCGTCCGGATCCTGCAACTGGATCGCCGCGACGTGCACGATGTCGCCCCACGCGAGCAGCCCGGCGTTACCGCTCTCGATCAGATAGGCCGTATGGCCCGGCGTATGACCGGGCATCGGCACCGCGCGAATGCCCGGGGCGAGCGTCGCTTCGCCGCGAAACGTCTTGAAGCGCCCGGCCGCGACGTACGGCGCGACCGACGCGGCCGCCGCATCGAAAAACGACGCGAGGAACGCCGGCGCCTGTGCCTTGTTGTCCGGATCGAGCCAGTAATTCGCCTCGACCTCGTTCACGCGGACGACCGCATTCGAAAAGGTCATCCTGCCGTTCGACACGATGCCGCCGACGTGATCCTTGTGCAGGTGCGTGAGCAACACTTCGTCGATCTGCTCGGGCGCATAGCCTGCCGCACGCAAGTTGGCGAGCAGCTTGCCGCAGCAGTCACCGTACAGCACGCCGGCGCCGGTATCGACGAGAATCCGCTTCGTTCCCGTATCGACCAGGAACGCATTGATCGACCCCTGTACCGGCGGTTCGAGAAACGCGCGATCAAGATCGCGCCGGATTTCGGCCTTCGACACATCGCGGAAGACCGTATCGATCGGAAACGGATGCGTGCCGTCAGACAGCGCGACGATCTGCAGATCGCCGAGCTTCTGCCGATAGAAGCCGGGGGCCTGGTCGCCGCCGCCCGGCTCTGCGGCGAACGCGACCGATGCGAGGATGCCGAAGCACCACGCGACGAGCAGCATCCCGCCCGCGCGCGTGCGCCAATTCAGGTTCTTCATGTCCGTTTCCCGGTTGCATATCGACGTTGCGACATTGCGCGCCGGCTTGCCGGCCCGGCCGGCGACGTGCGCACGACACCGAGCTTACCGGCCCGGTTCGCAATAATCCTGAGCGGGACATGAATCGTTCTGAAAGCCGTGCCTCGGCGGCGCCGGCCAAGATTCAGGCGATCTGGTCGAGCGCGCGCTGCGCGTCAATCAATGCATCGCGAAAGACGGCAGCCGGCTGCGCGCCACTGACGACCGACAGGCCGATGCGCGTCGACGGCACCGAAGCGACGCCTTCACGCACCGCCTCCGCTTCGAGCGCGACCACCGCGTCGAGCCCTTCGCCGGACGCGAGGAACGCACGCACCGTGTCGCCCGGCAAACCGGCGCCCGTCGCAATCTCGACCAGCACGTCCGCGTCGCCGATATCGCGGCCGTCGCGGAAATACGCGGCGAACAGCGCATCGACGAGCGCGATGGCGCTGCCGCGTTGCTGGGCGAACCAGACGAGCCGGTGTGCAAGCCGCGTGTTCGGCGTGCGCGCGATCCGCGCATGATCGAACACGAGGCCCGCCGCGCGGCCGGCTTCGGCCACATGCGCGTCGAGTGCCTGCGAGCGCGCCCAGCTGCCGAACTTCGCGCTCCGGTACGCCTTGCGGTCGATGCCGCCGGCCGGCATCGTCGGGTTCAGTTCGAACGGCACGAACCGGACGCTCACGTTGCCGGCCAGGCCTGCTTCGTCGATCGCTTCCGCGAGCCTGTGCTCCGCGATCCAGCACCACGGGCAGATGAGATCGTAGGTCACCGTTACTTCGAGGGGTTTCATCGCACGCTCCTTCCTGTACATTGCCAGTCCTGAAGATAGCGCTTGCGGGCCGGCGATAGAATGCGAACGGCACGCAACGCATCGTTGCGATACGCACAAAGGCACAAAGGCACGAAGTCACGAAGTTACAAGGGCGACGACATGGACAAGTTCTCCGCGCTGCGCGCGTTCGTGGAAGTAGCGGAAGCCGGCGGCTTCTCGAGCGCGGGCCGACGTCTCGAACTCGCGGCCTCGTCGGTGGTGCGCGCGGTGGATGCGCTCGAGGCGTCGCTCGGCACCGTGCTGCTGAACCGCACGACGCGACAGGTCACGCTGTCCGATGCCGGCTCCGTGTACTACGCACGCGCGAAGCGGCTGCTCGAGGAACTCGCGGAAGCCGACGCACTGGTCGCCGATCGCGGCGACGAGCCGTCCGGGCCGCTGCGCGTGTCGGTGCCGGTCGCGTACGGCATGCGCCGCATCGCGCCGCACGTCGCGGCCTTCCTCGCGCGCTATCCGAAGCTCGATCTCGACCTGCAGCTCACCGACGAACGCGTCGATCTCGTCACCGGGCGGATCGACGTCGCGATCCGGCTCGGCGAAGCGGCCCCGTCCGCGGAGGTCGTCGCGCGACAGCTCGGCACGTTCCAGCGCTATGTCGTCGCGAGCCACGACTACCTCGATGCACACGGCACGCCATCGGCGCCGGGCGAGCTGGTCGATCACGGCTGCCTGCGCTTTCATTTCGGCGGCGACCAGCAGGCGTGGACGTTTGCGGATGCGCACGGCACGACGAAAGTGCTCGTCACCGGGCGCCTGAAATCGAACCACAGCGAAGTGTTGCGCGATGCCGTGCTCGACGGCGCCGGCATCGCACTGCTGCCCGACTGGCTGGTCGATGCCGACGTCCAGTCGGGCCGCTTGCGCAGGCTCTTCGAACAGTACGACGTCATGCCCGATGCGGCGCGCTCGGTCGTCACCGCGCTGTACCTGCCGAATCAGCGCGGCTCGAAGCGCGTCACGGCGTTCATCGATTTCGTCGAGACGCTCGCCGGCGCGCAGCACTGAGCCGCGCGGCACGCCGCGTCACCAGCCGAACTTCGCCTCCACGCCGACATAGTCGGCATTGCGCGCGCCCAGCGCGCGAATCGAATCGGCGAGCTGGAAGTGCACCGCCTCGACCGCCAGCGCCGTGTTCGCATTGACGAGCCAGTCCACGCGGGCCTGCGCGTACATGCCCGTCCACGCGCCGCCCTTGCCGGCCGTGCCGGGCACGGCCTGCATCCCTTGCCCGTAGATCGCGTCGGCCGTCGTCTCGCGCCACTGGAAACCGACCGCGGTCAGCACTGTCACGTTGCCGGCCGGCTTGAACGTCAGCGACGGCTTCACGTGAATCAGGTTGGTGTAGCCCGTATAGCCGGCGAGCGTGAAGTAAGAGCCGTTCGGGAACAGCGGGTTGAAGGTGCCCATGCGTCCGTCACCGGGATGCTTGTCGCCCGACGCGCCGTCGACCTGGATGCCGATGCGCGGCGTGCCCGGCGTCTTCGCGAACGTGTAGCCGCCCAGCGCGCCGAACGCCCATGCACCGATCGTGTCCTGCCCGATGTGCCCGGTCTGCAGCATCGCCTCGGCGTCCCAGTCGAACCCGGAAGACTTGCCCGCGTAGCGCATGTCGAACACGTCGCGCCGCTCGGTGCCGGCCCCGCCCAGATAGCGCGCGTTGTCGCGCGTATAGCGCGACCAGTAGCCCGACAGGTCACCGGGCCCCACATCGTTGCGCTCGACGCGCACGCCGTCGAATCTGAGGTGCCGGTTCGACACGTCGTCGAATACCGCATCGTTGCGATACTGCACAGGACGCGTCGCATAGCCGATCAGCCGCCACTTGCCGATTTCGTAATCGGCCCACAGCGCATCGAACGCCTGGCGCACGTTCGGGCCGTCGCGCACCGACACGAACCGTTGCAAGTCGAACGCCATCTCCTGCCGGCCGATGCGCGCCTTGAACGTGCCACCGCCCAACTGGTCGACATACGCGACGAACGCCTGCTCGATGTCGAGCTGATCCTTGTCGACCGGGCCGACCGTATCCTTGCCGAACGGCCGCGCATCGACGAACTGGACGAACGCCTGGAAATGTCCGGCATAGCGCAGATCCGCGTGCACCGTCGCGCGCTGGATCACGTAGTTGTCGTCGTGGGCGGCGCCGAGCCCGAACAGCGGCGCGTTGTTCAGCTCGAAGCGCTCGCGCAGGTTCGCGCCGAGCGACAGGTAGGTCGACGGGTCGGCGCCGAGCGGGATGTACTTCAGCCCGTCGAGCGGCTTGCGCGGCACGCATGGATTCGCGAGCACCGACCAGTCTTCCTGCCAGCGGTTGAACAGCACCACAGGACGCGTCGCGGTGCACGTCGCGGCGGCGGTCGATGCCGGCGCCGCGGTTTCCTCGGCGCCAGCGGCCGTCCCGGCGTGCGTCGCGACGCCGCCCACCAGCATGGCGGCCGGCAACGCGCCCCGCCACGCCCGCTTCATCGACCGCCTCATCGACCGCCGGTCCATCACTTCGACCGCGCGTGAATCTCGGCGACATAGCCGCCCGGGAACTGCACGAGCGCCGCATCGCGCCCGTCCGACGTGAAGGTCGGTACCAGAACGGTCACGCCGGCGGCCTTGGCCTTCTCCAGCGTGGCGGCAAGGTCCGCCACTTCGTAGCCGGTCATCTCGCGCCCGAACGGATAAGGCAGATGGCCGTCGGTGGCGAGCACGGTCATCTTGCCGAAGCCCGACTCGATGCGGATGCGGCGGTACGCGTCGTTCGGCCGGCCGATCTCGATGCCCGGCGCCTTGCGCACGTCGGACACGACCTTGCCGCGCGAGAACGCGACGAAGTCGTGCACCAGCTTGCTCGCGCTTTCCGGCGACACGTACACGCGGTTTTCCGGCACGGTCTGCAGCGGATCGTAGTGCGGCGCCTGGGTGTGCCAGTACAGCTGCATGTTCACGCCGCCCGGCCAGCGAATGATCGCGTCGCGGCCGATCGGATCGGGGAACGTGTCGACGACCACGTCCGCGCCATGCGCGCGCGCCGACTTCATCGCGACGTCCATATCGGTGACGAGGTAGCCGGTGCGCTCCTCGCAGAACGGGTATGGGATCGGCGTCTTGAAGCCGAACACCGAGATCGTGCCGGATGGCGTGAACACGAGCTGCGACATCGTCTGGCTCGGCGTCGGCGTGACCTGGAATACGCCCTGCTGCGACTTCTTGCCGCCGAACGTGGCGACGAAGCTGTCGGTGAAGCGGTCGAAGTCTTCCGGCGCGACGCACACGTGCGTCGTGTCGTATTGCGGGCCGACCGAGACGGCCGGCACCTTCGCGGACGAGGTCTCGAGCAGACGCGTCTCGTCCGCATGGGCCGGCGCGGTCGCCAGCAATGCGCCGAGCACGGCCGTCGACGCGGCCGTCATCCGCAATACCTGTCGCAACTTCAGTGCAATCATCGAAATTCTCCTTGAAAGTGGTAAGCGCTGCCGTGCGTCGCGCGCGGATTCAGCGTGATGCCGGCCCGTCGTCGGGCCGGCCGGATCGGTAGGCGAGGAAGCACAAGGTCGCGAGCGGCAGCGCCAGCGCCCAGAAGGCGGCGAATACGTACGCCGCGGCCCCCGCGCCCGCACCGAGCGCGAAGGCCGCGACCGGCGGCAGCGTGCGCCGCAGTCGCGCGCGCGCGGCGTCGCGTTCCGCCGGCGCGGCAAGCGGCACGAGCCAGTCGAACGCATCGATCACCGCCTGCGTGACGTTGCCGGTCATCACCGTGTTGGCGACGACCGAGCGTGCCGTCAGCCGGCCGTGCGCATTCTGGACACCCATTGCCGCGGCGCCGAGCAGACCGCACAGGATCGTGCGCGGCGCATCGGCGTCGGCGATCGGCGACGCCATCACGCCGGCCAGCATGAACCCGGCCAGCAGCACGGCCTGAAGCGCATAGAGCGAACGCGCGCGCGGGCCGTGGCCCAGCGAACGCATCCGGTGATCGAGCACGCGCGCGCCGACGATACCGGCGATGAAGGCCGGAAACGCGAGCCATTTGATCGCGAGCCCTTGCCCGACGCCGGCCAGCCCCGAGCCGATCAGGATGAAGTTGCCGGTAACGTGCGCGGTAAACAGGCCGAACAGCGCGACGAAGCCGAGCGTGTCGACGTAGCCGGCGATCGACGCAAGAAAGACGTCCTCGCCACGCACGTGATCGGGTGCCGCGGCCGCGGTTACCGGCTGCGTCGGCATGCCGCGGCCTCCTGGATGGCGACGGTTGCGCCGGCGCACGCGATGCCTGCGTCCGGCGAGATCAGATCACGCATGTTCCGCTCCGGTTGTGCCGAACGGCCCGGCGGTGCCGACTGGCGTCCGGTCCAAACGGCTGTTCGGAAGCAAGACTAGTTAAGGCGCGTCTTAATGTCATGGCGATGGGCCTGAATTTTCCTGAATTGGCTGCCCGGACGCCCGGACGGACGGCGCGGTCGACGCGACGCGCGGCACGTGCGCAACGGTTCGCGCATCGCGTCGGCAGGCACGCCCCGAGCGGCCCTCGCGGTCCGATCGTGTTATTTTTCGATCGATAGCTTAAGAGCGCACGCGATCAGGAGCCGATGCATGACCGAAAGAAAACGCAGCACGCCAGCCCGCGAGCGCGGGACGGATGCCGACGGCAACGCCGTCACGCCGGGCCGGCGCCTCGCGCCGGAAGCGCGCGAACGGCAAATCGTCGAGAAGGCGATCGAGCACTTCGCGACGCACGGCTTTTCCGGCAGCACGCGCGAGCTGGCGCGGCAGATCGGCGTCACCCAGCCGCTGCTGTACCGGTACTTTCCGAGCAAGGAAGCGCTGATCGATCGCGTGTACGACGAGGTCTACACGTGGAACCCGGACTGGGAAAAAATGATCGCGGATCGCACGGTCCCGCTGCAGGAGCGGCTGGTCGCGTTCTACCGCGCGTACGCGCAAACCATCCTGCGGCGCGAATGGATCCGCACCTTCATCTTCGCGGGGCTCAGCCGCGAGGGCTTCAACACGCGCTATCTGTCGCGGCTGCGCGAACGCGTGTTCCTGCCGGTGCTGCGCGAACTGCGCCACGAATACGACATCGCCACGCCGGCGACGGAGGCCCAGCGCAACGCGGAAATCGAGCTCGTCTGGAGCCTGCACGCGAGCATCTTCTATTTCGGCGTTCGCAAGTGGGTGTACGGGTTGCCGGTGCCCGACGATCTCGACACCGAAATCGAACGCCTGGTCGACGCGTTTCTCCACGGCACACCCGCTACGCTCAAGCAGCTCGCGTCCGGCGCGGCCGCTCGGCGACGCCGCCGCGTGTAGCGCGGCCCCGCGCGCCGCCCGACGAATTCAGAACAATTCATCCGGTGTGCCGGTCGCTTCGCCTATCCTCGAAAGGCATTTGCGCCCGCGTCCGGGCGCCCGCGGACCGAACCGCACTGGGACCGTCACATGACCACCGACACGTCTTCGATCACGCATCGCACCGTCACCGCGAACGATCGGCGCCAGCACTACATCGACGCCGGCAGCGGGCCGGCCGCCGGCCACGACAAGCGCAAGATGGCGCGCGAAGAACAGCCGGAGCGCGTGAACGCGTTGCCGGTCGATTTCCTGAAGCATTGGGAACGGACGAGTCGGCGCGCGCGACGAATCATCGCGGGAGCGGAATGATGAGCGACGTTGCGGGCCCTTCGGCGATCGTCATCGGCGGATCGGTGGGCGGGCTGTTCACGGCGACCGCGCTGCGCGCGGCCGGATGGCGCGTCAAGGTATTCGAACAGTCGCCCAACGACCTCGACAGCCGCGGCGGCGGCATCGTGCTGCAGCCGCCGATCGAGCGCGCGTTCGCATTCGGCGGCGTGCCGGTGCCGCGCGATGCGGGCGTCTATTCGGTCGACCGGATCTATCTCGACGAGCACGACCGGATCGTGCAGCGCCTTTACATGCCGCAAACGCAGACCGCGTGGAACGTGATCTACACCGCGCTGAAGCGCGCGCTGCCCGCCGGCGTCGTGCACGCTGGCGTATCGTTCGAGCGGTTCGAACAGGATGGCGCGCGCGTGATCGCGCATTTCGCGGACGGGCGCGTCGAGCATGCCGACCTGCTGGTCGGCGCGGACGGCGGCCGCTCGGCCGTGCGCGCCCAGCTGCTGCCCGACGCGCGGCCCGCGTATGCGGGCTACGTCGCATGGCGCGGGCTCGTCGACGAGCACACGCTTCCCGACTCGGTGCTGCAGGTGCTGCGCGATCGGTTCACGTTCCAGCAAGGCAACGCGCATCTGTTCCTGACCTACCTCGTGCCCGGACGCGACGGTGCGATCGAGCCGGGCAAGCGGCGCGTGAACTGGGTCTGGTACCGGCGGCTCGAGCAGGATCGCGTGCCGTCGCTGTTTCTCGCGCAGGACGGCACGCAGCGCGACGGCTCGCTGCCGCCCGGCGCAATGCGCGACGACAACCGGCTCGAACTCGTGGACACCGGCCGCCGGTTGCTCGCGCCAACGCTCGCCGCGCTCGTCGAGGCGACCCAGGCGCCGTTCGCGCAGGCGATCCTCGATCTCGCGGTCGAGCGCATGGCGTTCGGCCGCGCGGTGCTGCTCGGCGACGCGGCCTGCCTCGTGCGACCGCATACGGCCGCCGGTGTCGCTAAGGCGGCGGAGAACGCGGTTGGTCTCGCCGAAGCGCTGCGCGGCGGCATGCACGCAAGCACATTCGACGCCGCGCTGTCGCGCTGGGAGGCCGCCCAGCTCGCGAACAACGCTTCGCTGTCCGAACTCGGCATCTCACTCGGCACGCGGATCATGGGACGGAAGTGACCGGCGGCAGGCCGGTGTCGAGATGCCGCGTGCCATGTTCGGCCGCGCGAGCTTCGAGCAGACGCAGCCGACTCGTGCGGATCGCCTGCCAGGCGCGGACCCGGCAGGTTCGCGCACCCGCTTACTGCTCCCGGGGCGCGCCGCGCGAAACGCCGCCAGCGAACCGGTTTCGCCACTGCCCGCCGGCGAACGCAACGACGATCAGCGACAGGTAGCCGGCGACGAGAAGATGCCGCCAGCTGTCGAGCGCGGCGCGATGGGCAACCAGCGTCGCGTCGGGGGCCGCGACGGCGAGACTGCCCGGCACCACCGCCCGCGTCATCTGCACGAATCCGGCCGCCGACAGCACGGGCAATAGTACGAGCACCCCCAGCAGCACAAACCTCGCGCGACGGAAAAACGCACGCCGGCGCAAATGAAACCACAACCCGAGGCTGCCGTGCACCCACCCCGGCGCGAGCAGCGCGATCTGCAGGCCCTGCGTGCCGCTCGTCAGCAGCGCCACGACGACCCGTGCGTAGTTCGGTTCGAAGCCGTAGAACGACGTTGCGACGCGTGTGCCGACGACGTGGCGGATCAACAGCAGCGGCAGGCCGAGTCCCGCCCAAAGACGCAGCCATTCGGCCGGCGGCAGCGCCCAGTGCCGGCGGCCGTAGACGGTGCGGAGCGCCAGCGCGAAATGCAGGCCGGCCGCGCCGTACAGCAGGATCGTTCCGGGCAGGCTTTGCCAGACACCGATCGCCAGGTGCAGGCCACGCTCGGCAACGTCGACCGACCAGATGCCGAGCGCATGATTGACCATGTGAACGGAAATATAGATCCACAACATGATGCCGGAGCCGAGTTGCAGCCTCCGCGCTATCTTGTGCAGCCCGCCATGCGCGGACGCCGGCTTCCCGGCATCGGCATCGTGCGCGTGCTGCGCGGGATACGGTGCGCGGTCGTGCGACGGCGAGCGCATGTCGACGTGTTCCCGGAAGGATGGTGACACCGAGGCCTCGTCTGCGTTCGCGGGAACCTCGCGAACGCGCCGCGCTCGGCGCAGGATGTCGCGAGTTTGCGTGGGCTTGTCGTTCATCGAAACCTCCCCGTCGAAACGTGCGCTGAGTGATGCTGCCTGATCGGCATACCACCGAGCGGTCCCGTTTATTCCGGCGACGCGCGGCATCCGGCGCATGAAGCGCATCGCGCGGCCTCGGGAATAGGCGCCGGGCTCGCCCGGTATACCGGGTGTGAGCACGACGGATGCCGATCGCGATGCAAAGGCCCCCGCCACAACGACGCCAGCGAAATCAAGGAGGCCCATCATGTCCAACGTCCTGTCCCACTGGATCCTGATCGGCTGCGACGCATACGACGAGTACGTGTTCGTGCCGTGGCTCAATAAAGCCGTGTATCAGCGCACAGTGACCTTGCAACGCGTTTGCCTCCTATGACGACGAACCCTCCGGCAGTTTCAACTGAACGGGGCCTGACTGCGCCACACCGCCGCCGTACTCATCCCGCCTGATTGCTGCCGCAGCGAACACCGGGAAGCAGTCGCATACTCGATGCATGGCCGTAGTTGGAGACACCTCTTGCTCATGGTCACGGCAGAACCCGGCGCGGCCGACTATCGAGCCCTGGCCGGCCGGCGCTTGGCCGGACACCATCCCGTCGACGCGGCCGCCTCCTCCGGCAAACATCACAATTCATTTAACTTTCCGTGAGGACTTCGACACCGGCCGCTGACTACGATGGGCGCATGTTTTCAGGACCTGCTTCCAGGAGCCCATCATGCCCACCCGCAGACATCTGCTGCTGTTCGCCGGCGCCACCGGCCTCGCCACGCTCGCGGCGCTGTCGTCGGCCGGCCGCCGCACACTGGTCAGCCGCGCGTTCGCCGCGTCGACGGCTGCGCCGAAGATGGCCGCGCCATACGAGGTCACCCTCAGCGACGCCGAATGGCATCGTCGGCTCACGCCCGCCCAGTACGCGATCCTGCGCGACGCCGGCACCGAGCGGCCATACAGCAGCCCGCTGAACGAAGAGCACCGCCCCGGCACGTTCGCGTGCGCGGGCTGCGGCCTCGCGCTGTTCTCGTCGGCCACCAAGTTCGACAGCCACACGGGCTGGCCGAGCTTCTGGAAGCCGCTCGACCACGCGGTCGCGACCGACGCCGACACGTCGTTCGGGATGGTCCGCACCGAGGTGCACTGCCGCCGCTGCGGCGGCCATCTCGGCCACGTGTTCGACGACGGCCCGCCGCCCACCCACCTGCGCTACTGCATGAACGGGCTCGCGCTCGCCTTCCACCCGGCCGCCGCCTGATCCGGCCCCATCCCCGACCGACTGGAGAACGCATCATGCTGCTCATCGTCCTTGCCTATCTCGGCGGCGTGCTCACGATCCTTAGCCCGTGCATCCTGCCCGTGCTGCCGTTCGTGTTCGCGCGCGCCGACCAGCCGTTCGTGCGCACCGGTCTGCCGCTGCTGGCCGGCATGGCGCTCACGTTCGCCGTCGTCGCGACGCTCGCCGCCGTCGGCGGGGGCTGGGTCGCGCAGGCCAACCAGGCCGGCCGGTGGGTTGCCATCGTGCTGCTCGGGGTATTCGGCCTGACGCTGCTGATGCCGCGCCTCGCCGAACACCTGACGCGCCCGCTCGTCGCCGCAGGCAACCGCCTCACCGGCCTCGCGCAGCGCGACGGCCGCCCGGCCGGCCCGCTGTCGTCGCTGCTGCTCGGCGTCGCCACCGGCCTGCTGTGGGCGCCGTGCGCCGGCCCGATCCTCGGGCTCGTGCTGACCGGCGCCGCGCTGCGCGGCGCGAGCGTCGGCACGACGCTGCTGCTCGTTGCGTATGCGGCCGGCGCGGCGACGTCGCTCGGCGTCGCGCTCGTGATCGGCGGCAAGGTGTTCGCCGCGATGAAGCGCTCGCTCGGCGCGGGCGAATGGATCAAGCGCGGGATCGGCGCCGCGCTGCTGGCCGGCGTCGGCGCGATCGCGCTCGGCCTCGATACGGGTGCGCTCGCGCAGTTGTCGACCGTCACGACGGGCGGCCTCGAGACGAAGCTCGTCGACCGGCTCGGCGGGCGCTCGAACGGCGCGCCGGCGGCGATGGCCGCGACGGGTTCGCCGGCAGACGGCTCGGCAGACCGCACCTCGAACGGTTCAGGCGGCGCCATGATGGCCGTGACGGCCGATGCCGTGCAGTCCGGCGGCGCGATGATGCGCGCGGCGGAAATCACGCCCGCGCCGCAAGCGCCGGCCGCGCTGCCCGTCGAAGGCACGCTGCCGTCGCTCGACGGCGCCGTGCAGTGGCTGAATTCGCCGCCGCTGACCGCGGCCGGCCTGCGCGGCAAGGTCGTGCTCGTCGACTTCTGGACCTACTCGTGCATCAACTGCCTGCGCACGCTGCCGTACACCACGGCCTGGGCACGCAAGTACGCGCCGTACGGTCTCGTCGTGATCGGCGTGCACGCACCGGAGTTCGCGTTCGAGCGCGACATCGGCAACGTGAAAAAGGCCGTGCACGACCTTGGCATCGACTTCCCGGTCGCGATCGACAACCACTACACGATCTGGCGCGCGTTCAGCAACGAATACTGGCCCGCGCACTACTTCGTCGACGCACAGGGACGCGTGCGCCGCCACCACTTCGGCGAAGGCGAATACGCGCAGTCGGAACGCGCGATCCAGTCGCTGCTCGCCGAGGCCGGTCACCCGGAAGCGCTGAACGTGCCGCTCGGGCTCGCCGGCGCTCCCGCGAAAGGCGCGCTCGCGGCGGCCGACAGCGCCGACGTCCGCTCGCCCGAAACCTATGTCGGCTATGCGCGCGCGGACGACTTCACGTCGCCGGGCGGCGTGGTGCGCGACGCGGCACACCGCTACGACGCGCCCGCCCACCCCGACCTGAACGACTGGGGCCTCGCCGGCACCTGGCAGGTCGGCGCCGAGCGCGCGTCGCTCGCCGCGCCGGCCGGCCGGATCGTCTACCGCTTCCATGCGCGCGACCTGCACCTCGTGCTCGGCCCGGGTGCGAACGGCAAGCCGGTGCGCTTTCGCGTGACGCTCGACGGCGCGGCGCCCGGTGCCGCACACGGCACCGACGTCGACGCGCAGGGCTACGGCACGGTCACCGGGCAGCGCCTGTACCAGCTCGTCCGTCAGCCGGGCGCCATCGCCGACCGCACGTTCGCGATCGAGTTTCTCGATCCGGGTGTCGATGCGTACGCATTCACGTTCGGTTGAACGCATGCCAGGCCGACACCCGACCGCCGTCTTCCCCAACGCATTCCGAAGGAGCCCACCATGAACCCGACACCCACCCGCGCTTCCACGCCGCGACGGCGCGCAGCGATGCTGCGCCGCATCGGCGCCCTCGCCGTCGCGGCCGCCGCCGTGTTCGGCTACCAGCGCATCGTCAACTCTGCCGAGCCGATGCGCACCGTGCCCGCGCCGACACTCGACGAAACACCCGGCGCATCGCACGACGAGACGGCCGTGCTTGCCGGCGGCTGTTTCTGGGGCGTGCAGGGCGTGTTCGAGCATGTGAAGGGCGTGAAGCAGGTCACGGCCGGTTATGCGGGCGGCGCATCCGAAACCGCGCACTATGCACTCGTCGGGTCCGGGCTGACGGGGCACGCGGAATCGGTACGCATCGTCTACGACCCGACGCAGATCACCTACGGCCGGCTGCTGCAGGTGTTCTTCTCGGTCGCGCACGATCCGACCGAACTCAACCGGCAAGGCCCCGACGAAGGGTCGCAATACCGGTCGGCGATCTTCCCGACCACCGGGCAGCAACGCGCGGTCGCGTCCGCGTACATCGCGCAGCTCGGCACCGCGCATGTGTTTCCGGCGCCAGTCGTCACGCGTATCGAGGACTACAAGGGGTTCTACCCGGCCGAGGCCTATCACCAGAACTACCTCGAGCTGCATCCCGATGCGCCATACATCGCGTTCAACGACCTGCCGAAGGTCGCCGGGCTGAAACACTACTTCCCGGCGCTGTACCGCGCCGATCCGGTGCTGTGGCGCGATGCCCGCTCGTGACCGGCACGCGGCCGCAGCCGGGCGGCCGCGCATGCCGCGGGTGCCGCCCGCGCCCCGGATTGCGCCGCATCAAACAAACCGCGCCCGCCGTGCCGGTGCAAACCCGCATCGCGTCCGACATGCGGTGCAACTTCGCGTAGACTTCTCCCAAGCCACGCCGCTTGTTGCGGCGTCCGGACCTTCCGTCCAGCCAGGAGGCGTCACGCATGCGCGCAGTGCCTTTGTCTGACAGCAGCACCCTCGAAGAACCGTCCACCGGCGCGGTCGTGCGCGACCTGCGCCGCGTGCCCATCCATCCCGATCACTGGTATCCGCTCGCGTGGTCGCGGGAGCTGAAGCGCGGCAAGACGCTCGGCGTGCGCTTCGCCGGCGATCCGATCGTGCTCGTGCGCACCGAATCCGGCGCCGTGTATGCGCTCGAAGATCGTTGCGCGCACCGCCAGGTGCCGCTGCATGCGGGCGTCGTGAGCGGCGAAACGCTGCGCTGCTGCTACCACGGCTGGACCTATGCGTGCGACAGCGGCCGTTGCGTCGACGTGCCCTACCTCGGCCGCGAGCGTTTGCCCAACGGCGTGCGGGCGTACCCGTGCCGCGAGGCGCACGGACTGATCTTCGTGTTCCCCGGCGACGCGACGCTCGCCGACGAACGCCCGTTCCCCGCGCTCGAATCGGCGGACGACCGCGCATTCAAGACGCGCCGCTTCGGCCGCGAGGTCAAGTGCCACTACTCGTTCATGCACGAGAACCTGATGGACATGAACCATCAGTTCCTGCATCGCAAGCAGATGGGGCAGATGCGGGCGCGCGCACTCGGCCGGCGCCGCGGCGACGACTGGGTCGAGGTCGATTACACGTTCGCGCGCATGGAAGGCAAGCAGCCGGTCGGCGAGGCGCTCGTGTTCGGCTCGAGCAAGAAGCCCGGCGACCAGGCCGACAAGAGCGTGATGACGGTTCGCACCGGCTACCCGTACCAGACGCTGCAGATCCGCTCGAGCGAAGGCACGCTCGTGATGGACCTGTGGATCGTCTACGTGCCGCTCGATGCGGAACAGCGTACCAACCGCACGTTCGGACTGCTGTCGATCCACAAGCCCGGCATCCCGTTCGCGCTCGATCTCGCGTGGCCGCTGCTCGTCTGGTTCACCGAGCGGATCTTCCGCGAGGATCGCTGGATCGTCGAGCGCGAGCAGGAAGCGCACGACCGGCAGGGCGCCGACTGGAACCACGAGGTGTTTCCGGTCATCAACGAACTGCGCGACCTGCTGCGCCAGTGCGGCGCGCGCACCGTGATCCCGATCCGGGACGCGCGCGACGGCACGTGATGCGCGCAGCGTGCCGCAGCGTGTCCGTTACAGGCTGAACGCGCCCGGCAGCAACGCGCGGGCCGTCGTGACCTCGACGGCCCCTTTCAGGTTGGCCAGGATCACTTCGATGTCGGGCTTGCCGATCTCGATGATCACCTGACGGCACGCGCCGCACGGCGCGATCGGGCCGTCGGTATCGCCGACGACCGCGAGCCGCGTGAAGTCCCCCGGACGATAGCCGGCCGCGATCGCCGCGAACATCGCCGTGCGTTCCGCGCAATTGCACAGTCCGTACGACGCGTTCTCGACGTTGCAGCCGTGAAAAACCGTTCCGTCACGCGCCTGTAGCGCAGCGCCGACCTTGAAGCGCGAATACGGCGCATACGCGCGTTCGCGCGCCGCCTTGGCCTGTTCGATCAGTTCGTCTCGTTCCATCTCGATGGTGCCTCCAGTCGTGTGCGGGGATACATCGACACGACGCATCCCGGCCGGCACGATACTCCCCCGTCATGTGAGGCGGGCACCGATACCCGCCCGTTCCGCCGTGCCGGCATCGGCGCACGGTCAGCCGATCTGCTCGTAAATGGTCGGGTTCACCTCGCCCGTCTCGCCCAGCACGTAGCTTTGCCGCACCTCGTCCACCGCACGTGCGGCCGCCGCGTCGTCGCGGGCATGCACATAGCCGAGCGGCTGGCCGGCTTCGACACGCTGCCCGATCTCCGCGAGTGCCGTCAGGCCGACACGGTAGTCGATCGCATCCTCCGCGCGCGTGCGGCCGCCGCCGAGCGCGACGACCGCGAGCCCGAGCGCGCGGCAATCGACCCGCTTCACCACGCCACTCGCAGGCGACGGAACCGGCACGATCACATCCGCCCGCGCAAGATGATGCGCGGGCGCTTCGATCAGGTCCACGGGGCCGCCGAGCGTCGCCACCATTCGCGCGAAGCGTTCCGCCGCCGCGCCCGAGTCGAGCGCCTGCTGCAACATCGTGCGCGCCTGCGCGACGTCGCGCGCCAGCCCGCCGGTGACGAGCAACTGCGCCGACAGCGCCATCGTGACGTCATGCAGGCGCGCCGGTCGTGACTTGCCCGTCAGGTAGTCGATCGCACACGCGACTTCGAGTGCATTGCCCGCGCACGGCGCGAGCGACTGGTTCATGTCGGTCAGGATCGCGGTCGTCTTCATGCCGGCGCCGTTTCCGACGTCGACGATGCTACGTGCCAGCTCGGCCGACTTCTCGGCGGTCGGCATGAACGCGCCGGAGCCGACCTTGACGTCCATCACGAGCCCGTCGAGCCCCGCCGCGAGCTTCTTCGACAGGATCGACGCGGTGATCATCGCGACCGACTCGACGGTCGCCGTCACATCGCGAATCGCATAGATGCGCTTGTCCGCCGGCGCGAGCCGCGCGGTCTGCCCGATGATCGCGACGCCGACCTCACGCACCGTACGACGAAACGTGTCCGTGTCCGGTGTCACGTCGTAGCCGGGGATCGCACTGAGCTTGTCGAGCGTGCCGCCGGTATGGCCGAGCCCGCGCCCCGAGATCATCGGCACATAGCCACCGCATGCGGCCACCATCGGCCCGAGCATCAGCGACACGACATCGCCGACGCCCCCCGTCGAATGCTTGTCGATCACCGGTCCGCCGAGATCGAGCGCACGCCAGTCGAGCACGTCGCCCGAGTCGCGCTGCGCGATCGTCAGCGCGACACGCTCATCGGTGCTCAGGTCGTTGAAGTACACAGCCATCGCGAACGCCGCCACCTGGCCCTCGGTCACGCTGCCGTCGGTCACGCCGCGCACGAACGCGGCAATCTCGTCGCGATCGAGCGGCTGCCGGTCGCGCTTGCGGCGAATGAACTCCTGCGGCAGAAACATCGTTGCGTCTCCTTGCTCGCTCAGTGCAGCGAAAAGAACAGGCCGGCAATTGCCGCACTCATCAGGTTCGACAACGTCGCGGCCGTCAGCGCACGCAAGCCATGCCGTGCGACTTCCGAGCGGCGCTCCGGCGCGACCGCGCTGAAGCCGCCCGCGAGAATGGCGATCGACGAGAAGTTCGCGAAGCCGCACAGCGCGAACGACACGATCGCGAGCGTCTTCGGGTCGAGCACCTGCAGGCCGGCCGCCGCGACGTGCGCGCCACCCTTCAGATACGGCGACAGGTCGCCGTACGCGACGAACTCGTTGAAGATCAGCTTCTCGCCGATGAAGTTGCCGGCTAGCGCCGCGTCGTGCCACGGCACGCCGATGATCCACGCCAGCGGCGCGAACAGGTGGCCGATGATGCCCAGCAGCGTCACCTGCGGAAAGCCCGCGAACGCGGCCACGCCGCCGACGATGAGGTTCATCAGCGCGATGAGCCCCACGAACGCGATCAGCATCGCGCCGACATTGATCGCGATCCGCAGGCCCACCGACGCGCCGGACGCCGCAGCCTCGATCACGTTGGCGGCCCGCTTGTCGTCGAAATCGAGCCCGTCGACCACGACACGGCTCGGCTCCACGGTCGGGAACAGCAGCTTGCCGAACAGCAGCCCGCCCGGCACCGCCATGAACGATGCAGCGAGCAGGTACTCCATCTTCACGCCGAGACCGGCGTAGCCGACCAGCACCGAGCCCGCGACCGACGCCATGCCGCTCGCCATCACCGTGAAGATCTCGGCGCCCGTCATGTGCCGCACGAACGGCTTCACGAGTGCGGGCATTTCGCTCTGCCCGAGAAAGATCGTCGCGACGGCCGAGCACGCCTCGATGCGGCTCACGCCGAGCACTTTCGCGAGCCCCGCGCCGAGGATCGCGACGATCCACTTCATCACGCCCACGTAATACAGCACCGCGATCAGCGCGGTGACGAAGATGATCATCGGCAGCACGCGCAGGCCGAACACGAACCCACCGTCGCCGAACAGCTGGAACATCCGGGCGTCGACCAGCCCGCCGAACACGAACGCAATGCCGTGATTGCCCATGTCGAGCACGCGATTGACGCCGTTCGCGGCCGCCGCCAGCGCCGCGCGGCCCGACGGCACGAACAGCACCAGCGCGCCGATCGCGAACTGCGTGAGCAGCGCGGCGATCAGGGTCCGGCCGCTCACAGCGCGCCGGTTGTTCGACAGCAGATAGGCCACCAGCAGCAGGAACAGCATGCCCAGGAGACTGCGCAGAA
Source organism: Burkholderia sp. Bp9012 (assembly GCF_003853825.1). NCBI lineage: Bacteria > Pseudomonadati > Pseudomonadota > Betaproteobacteria > Burkholderiales > Burkholderiaceae > Burkholderia > Burkholderia sp. Bp9012. Next base: position 154,890 of record NZ_QTQA01000017.1, read on the forward strand.
TATCCACCTCGTACTCCTTTCTCTCGATGTTTATTTGAATGATCGGCAGGCGGCCCGGCACGCCCGTTTAACGCCGTCGGTGGATATTACTCGCCGTCATGCATGACGACAACGCAATCAAAATGGCATGCTCCGTGCGGGTTCGCTTGCGTCGTCGATTTGCTCAGTTCTTCTATGTACCTGGAAATCGGATGGACGTGACGATGCCCGATTCGTCCCATATATTGAGAGAATCGACGGAAGGCCGAGAAGAGGCAGGGCCGGCGATGCACGTGACCGGCCGCGTAAACGTGCGCGGGGCGTGCCGTTCGAACAGACACGCCCCGCGCAACGGACGCAGTACGCCGCTCAGCCCGCGCGTTCAACCGGATGCGGCTCGCGCAGTCGGTTCGCGATGCGCGCGGCCTCGTAGTAGCCGGCCGCGGGTGGCCGCTTCAGATAGCGGCCCGCGCCGCGCACCGCACGCAGCTCGCCGTCGGCCCAGGCGAGCGCACCGCGCGTGAGGGTGTGGGTCGCGACGCCCTGCACCGTCATCCCTTCGAACACGTTGAAATCGACCTGCTGGTGATGGGTCTTCACCGAGATCGTCTTCGTCGCGGATGGGTCCCACACGACCAGATCGGCATCGGCGCCGACCTGCACTGCCCCCTTGCGCGGATACAGGTTGAAGATCTGCGCGGCGTTCGTCGACGTGATCCGCACGAATTCATTCGGCGTGATGCGGCCATGATTCACGCCGTGATGCCACAGCACCGACATGCGATCCTCGACGCCGCCGCAGCCGTTCGGGATCTTCGTGAAGTCCTCGCGGCCCATCGCCTTCTGCGACGCGCAGAACACGCAGTGATCGGTCGCCGTCGTATGCAGCTGCCCCGCCTGCAGCCCGCGCCACAGCGCCTCGCGATGCTCCGCCGAGCGGAACGGCGGGCTCATCACGTGCGCGGCCGCACGCGTCCAGTCCGGGTCGCGATACACCGACTCGTCGATCACCAGGTGTCCCGGCAGCACCTCGCCGAACACGCGCAGCCCTTCGCTGCGCGCGCGCGTGATCGCGTCAACCGCGTCCTTCGCCGACACGTGCACGATATACACGGGCACGCCGAGCACCTGCGCGATGCGGATCGCGCGGTTCGCAGCCTCGCCCTCCACCTCCGGCGGTCGCGACAGCGGATGCGCCTCGGGCCCCGTCATCCCGCGCGCGAGCAGCGCCTGCTGCAGCCGAAACACGAGTTCGCCGTTCTCCGCGTGCACCGTCGGCAGCGCGCCGAGTTCGAGCGAACGCGAGAAGCTGTTCACGAGGACCTCGTCATCGGCCATGATCGCGTTCTTGTACGCCATGAAGTGCTTGAAGCTCGACACGCCGTGCTCGCGCACGAGCGTGCCCATGTCGCGGTGCACCGATTCGTCCCACCACGTGACGGCCACGTGGAAGCCGTAGTCGGCCGCGGCCTTCTCGGCCCAGCCGCGCCACTCGTGGAACGCGTCCATCAGCGGCTGCTTCGGGCTCGGGATCACGAAGTCGATGATGCTGGTCGTGCCGCCCGACAACCCGGCGGCCGTGCCCGAATAGAAGTCGTCGCTCGCCGTCGTGCCCATGAACGGCAGTTCCATGTGCGTATGCGGATCGATGCCGCCCGGCATCACGTACTGGTCGTGCGCGTCGACCACCGTCGCGCCGGCCGGCGCGTCGATCGTCTGAGCGATCTGCAAGATCGTGCCGCCGTCCTGCGGGTCGGCACACAGTACGTCCGCGCGATAGGTGCGGTCCGCATCGACCACGGTGCCGCCGCGAATCAGGATTGCCATTTGGTTGCCTCCTCGTTGACTGTCGGGTGCCGCATGCGTTCGCGCATCAAGCGCTCGCGATCTGCGCGCGCTGTCCGGCGCGCCACTTCATCCAGGTACCGTACACGCCGGACGCCAGCACGAGGCCGACGAACCACGCATACGTGTAGAGCGTGTTGAAGAACGCCGGCACGTTCGGGAACGACGCCGGGAACGCGGTGTGCAGGAAGCCGGGCAGGTTCGGCAGCACGCCGATCGCGAGCGCCGCCAGCGCGGCCGGGTTCCAGCCGCGCGCGTAGCTGAAGTCGCCGCGCTCGTCGAACAGCGCGCGCGTATCGAGCCGCGTGCCGCGAATCAGGAAGTAGTCGACCATCAGGATGCCCGCGACCGGCCCGAGCAGCGCCGAATAACCGACGAGCCAGGTGAAGATGTAGCCGTCCGTCGTCGCGAGGATCTTCCACGGCATCATCACGATCGCGAGCGTCGCGGTGATCAGCCCGCCCGTGCGGTACGAGATCGCCTTCGGCCACAGGCTCGAGAAATCGTAAGCAGGACCGACCAGGTTCGCCGCGAGGTTGCAGCACATCGTGTCGAGCGTCAGGATCACGAGCGCAATGCCGACGCCGATGCCGGTCATCCGGCTCGTCAGGTCGATCGGATCCCAGATCGCGTTGCCGTAGATCACGACGGTGGCCGACGTCACCACGACCGACACCACCGACAGCAGCGCCATCGGCAGCGGCAGCCCGATCGACTGCCCGATCACCTGGTCGCGCTGCGAATGCGCGAAGCGCGTGAAATCGGGAATGTTCAGCGCGAGCGTCGCCCAGAAGCCGACCATCGCGGTCAGGCCCGGCCAGAACGTCGCCCAGAAGAGTCCCGCCTTCTTGCCGCCCGCGACGAACTGCGACGGTGCAGACAGCATCGTGCCGAAGCCGCCCGCCTGCGACGTCGCCCACCACACGAGCGCGATGCACATCACGACCTTGATCGGCGCGGACCAGCTCTCGAGCCAGCGGATCGAATCGGTGCCGTGCCAGATGAAGTACAGCTGCAGCGCCCAGAACACGAGGAAGCACGCAAGTTGCCCGAACGAGATGCCGACGAGCGGCAGCGCGGCGCCGTGCAATGCGTTGCCGGTCAGGATGTTCAGCAGCGTATAGATCGCGCTGCCGCCAAGCCAGGTCTGGATGCCGTACCAGCCGCACGCGACGATCGCGCGCAGCAGCGCGGGCAGCTTCGCGCCCTGCGTGCCGAACGAAGCGCGCACGAGCACCGCATACGGAATCCCGTGCTTCGCGCCCGCATGGCCGATCAGCAGCATCGGCACGAGCACGATCAGGTTGCCGAACAACACGGTCAGCACGGCCTGCCACGGCGACATGCCTTCCTGGATCAGTCCGGCCGCAAGCATGTACGACGCGATGTTCATCACCATCCCGACCCACAGCGCCGCGAAGTGATACCAGCGCCACGTGCGCTGTGACGCCGTCGTCGGCGCGAGGTCGTCGTTGTACAGGCTGCCGGCCGGCGCCGCGGCGCTGTCGGGATCGGCGGGAATCGCTGCTGGTTTCATCGGACGCGCTCCACGTAAACGTCAGCGCCGGCATCGTGCGATGCCGGCAGAACAGGACACAAGCAGCAGTGCGGACGATGCCGCGCCGCCGGCCGCCGGTCAGGCCGCCTTCGCATGCTTCGCGGGTTCCGCCGGGCTCGCACCCGCGTCGGCACGCGCCGGGTTGTTCGGATGCGTGGTCCAGTTCGCGTAGTCGCCCGCGTCGACCCGCTCCATCGTGATGCATTGCTCGACCGGACACACATGCATGCAAAGATTGCACCCGACGCACTCCGCGTCCACCACCTCGAAGTGCCGCACGCCGTCCTTCTCGGCCGTGATCGCCTGGTGCGACGTATCCTCGCACGCGATATGGCACAGCCCGCACTGGATGCAGCGGTCCTGGTCGATACGCGCCTTGATGTCGTACTTCAGGTTCAGATATTTCCAGTCGGTCACGTTCGGCACCGCGCGGCCGCGCACGTCGTCGAGGGTCGCGTAGCCCTTCTCGTCCATCCAGTTCGACAACCCGTCGGCGAGGTCCGACACGATCCGGAATCCGTAATGCATCGCGGCAGTGCACACCTGCACGCTGCCGGCGCCGAGCACCATGAACTCGGCCGCGTCGCGCCACGACGAAATCCCGCCGATGCCGGAGATCGGCAGGTTCGGCGTTTCCGGGTCGCGCGCGATCTCCGCGACCATGTTCAGCGCGATCGGCTTGACCGCCGGGCCGCAGTAGCCGCCGTGCGTGCCCTTGCCGTCGACGGTGGGCATCGGCGCCATCTGGTCGAGGTCCACCGCGACGATCGAGTTGATCGTGTTGATCAGCGACACGCCGTCCGCGCCGCCCTTGTAGGCGGCACGCGAGCCCATCCGGATGTCGCTGATGTTCGGCGTGAGCTTCACGAGGCAGGGCAACTTCGTGCCTTCCTTGACCCAGCGCGTGACCATCTCGACGTATTCCGGCACCTGTCCGACCGCCGCGCCCATCCCGCGCTCGCTCATCCCGTGCGGACAGCCGAAGTTCAGCTCGACCGCATCGGCGCCCGTATCCTCGACGAGCGGCAGGATCCATTTCCAGTCGCGCTCGTTGCACGGCACCATCAGCGATACGATCAGCGCGCGATCGGGCCAGTCGCGCTTCACCTGCGCGATCTCTTTGAGGTTCACGTCGAGCGGCCGGTCGGTGATCAGCTCGATGTTGTTCAGCCCGGCGATCCGCTGGCCGTTCCACTGCACCGCACCGTAGCGCGAGCTGACGTTGACGACGTGCGGATCGAGCCCGAGCGTCTTCCAGACGACGCCGCCCCAGCCCGCCTCGAACGCGCGATTGACGTTGTACGCCTTGTCGGTCGGCGGCGCGGAGGCCAGCCAGAACGGATTCGGCGAAGTGATGCCTGCGATGGTGCAGCGAAGGTCGGCCATGTTCGGCTCCGTAAAAATGGGGCGTCTATCGTGATTCGCGTGGCGCGCGCAATGCACGCGATGCGCGGGATGCCGTTGCGTATGCCGCGCTCACGCGGCCTTGGCGGCGCGCCGCGCAAGCGCCGCGTCGATCGCCGCCGCCGCGCGCTTGCCGTCCTGCACGGCCTGCACCGTGAGGTCGATGCCGTCCGTCGCCGCGCAATCGCCGCCGGCCCACACGTCGGGCAACGCCGTGCGTCCGTCCGCGTCGACCGCGATGCGCGTGCCGTCCGCCGTCAGCAGCGCGGCCGCGACACCGTCCGGCACCAGCGTCTGGCCGATCGCCTTCAGCACCATGTCCGCGTCGACGGTGAAACGCTCGCCCGACGCGGCCTCGAATTCGACACCCGTCACATGCCCATCCGCGCCCGTGATACGCACCGGCTTCGCGTGCGTGACGAGCGTGACGCCGCTCTTTTGCGCGAACTCGCGTTCGGCCCAGGTCGCGCTCATCGCGTCCACGCCGCGCCGGTACACCATCGTCACGCGCTCCGCACCGAGCTTGCGGCTCTGCACGGACGCGTCGATCGCCGTATTGCCGCCGCCGATCACGACCACGCGCCGCCCGACCGGCACGTTCTCCAGCGCGTCGGCCTGCCGCACCTGCTCGATGAAGTCGACCGCGTTCATCACGCCGCTCAATTCCTCGCCGTCGATCGCGAGCGTGCGCACGCCGCCCAGGCCCATCGCGAGAAACACCGCGTCATGCTGCTCACGCAGCGCGTCGAGCGTGACGTCGCGGCCGAGCGCAACGCCCGTCTGCAGCGCGATGCCACCGACCGACAGCAACCACTCGACTTCGCGTTGCGCGAAATCGTCGACCGTCTTGTACGCGGCGATCCCGTATTCGTTCAAGCCGCCCGCCTTCGGCCGCGCGTCGAACAGCGTGACGCGATGCCCGGCGAGCGCGAGCCGGTGCGCGCAAGCGAGCCCGGCCGGCCCCGCGCCGACCACCGAGACATGCCGCCCCGTATCGGGCGCACGCGTGAAGCGCACCGCGCCGCTCGCCATCGCCCAGTCGGTCGCGTGCCGCTGCAGCGCGCCGATCGCGACCGGCTGCGCATCCTGGTGATTGCGCACGCACGCGCCTTCGCACAGGATCTCGGTCGGGCAAACGCGTGCGCACATCCCGCCGAGCGGATTCGCGGACAGGATGTCGGTCGCGGCACCCTTCAGGTTGCCGTTACCGATCTTGCGAATGAAGCTCGGGATGTCGATCTGCGTCGGGCAGGCCTGCACGCACGGTGCGTCGTAGCAGTAGTGGCAGCGGCTGGCGGCGGCCGCGGAGGCAGTCGGATCGAGCAGCGGCGCGATATCTGCGAATTCGCACGAGAGTTGCGTGGACGACAGGCGATGCGCGGCGATATCGCCGGTTGGCTTGGTGGTCATACGCGTTCCTTCGACTGGGTGGAGACAAAGCCGTCCCCGCCGGCTGCGAATGCACAGTCGGGGCGGTCCTGCTTGGGAATGCCACGGTCAGGCGATGAGCGGCCTGCCGGCTGCGCTAGATCCGGTCCGTCATGAAGCCGGCTCGCATGCGCGCGACAGCATCGCGTGCAGCAGCACGTTCGCGCCAGCCTCGATCCATGCGGGCGTCGCGTCCTCGATCTCGTTGTGACTGATGCCGTCGACGCAGGGTACGAACACCATCGACGTCGGCGCAACCTGCGCCAGATAGCACGCGTCATGCCCCGCACCCGACACGATGTCGCGATGTGAGTAGCCGAAGCGATCGGCCGCGCCGCGCACGGCCGCCACGCAGGCCGGATCGAACGCGACGGGCTTGTAGTAGAAAATCTGCTCGAGCGCGGTTTCGAGCCCGATCTCGCCCGCGATGCGCGCCACACCTTCGCGCAATGCAGCATCCATCTTCGCGAGCACCGCGTCGTCCGGATGACGGAAATCGACGGTGAAGAACACGCGGCCGGGAATCACGTTGCGCGAGTTCGGGTGAACCTGCATCATGCCGACCGTCGCGCAGCCGAACGGCGCGTGATCGAGGCCGATCCGGTTCACGAGATCGACCACGCGCGATGCGCCGAGCAGCGCATCGCGGCGTCGCGGCATCGGCGTCGGCCCCGCGTGCGCTTCCTGGCCGGTGAACGTGATCTCGTACCAGCGTTGCCCCTGCGCGTCCGTCACGACGCCGATCGTCTTGCACTCGGCCTCGAGAATCGGCCCCTGCTCGATATGCAGCTCGAACGCCGCATGCAGCTTGCGGCCGCCGCAGGGTACGTCGCCCGCGTAGCCGATGCGCGCGAGTTCCTCGCCGATCGTCTTGCCGTCGACATCCTTGCGCGACAGCCCGTACTCGAGCGGGAACACACCCGCGAACACGCCCGACGCGACCATCGCCGGCGCGAAACGCGAACCTTCCTCGTTGGTCCAGATCACGACCTCGACCGGATGCTCGGTCTCGATGCCGTGATCGTTCAGACTGCGAATCACCTCGAGGCCGCCGAGCACGCCGTAGATGCCGTCGAAGCGGCCGCCCGTCGGCTGCGAATCTGCATGCGAGCCGGTAACGACCGGCGCCGCGTCGGCCACGCGGCCCGCGCGGCGCATGAACACGTTGCCCATCGTATCGACCGTCACCGTGCAGCCGGCGGCTTTCGCCCAGCCGACGATCAGGTCGCGTCCGGCCTTGTCGAGATCGGTCAGCGCGAGGCGGCACACGCCGCCCTTCGGCGTCGCGCCGATCTTCGCGACTTCCATCAGGCTGTCCCACAACCGCTTGCCGTCGACCTTGATCGACGTGTCGAATGCTGCCCGCTTCACTGTTTCCGATACCGCGTTCATTCGTATCGCTCCTGTGGGGTCGGTCATGTTGTCATTCCGGTTGCCGCCGGTGCACGCCTTGCCGCTGTCGGGGCAAGCCTGCACCGGCAAGGTGCAGATGCGCATCGTTCGTGTGATTCGTCCGACCGATCGGCGGATTGCCGGCACTGCATTCCGTCGATCATCAAATCCTGTCCGATTGGACAGGTTTTAGACGATCAAAATGCCCAGCGCAATGTCTTTCTTGCGTGAATCGAACGAGCGAGAAACGTGCCACCGCATTGCAGCATCACGCGCGCCGATGTGGGCGGGCACGTGCGTTCGATGCGAACCAGCGGCTAGAATGAAGCGCAACGCGGCATGCAAGCCGCGCGAGGGTAACGATGAAACATGACGAAGCGGCCGCCGAAGCCACCGGCGACGACGAAACGAATATGCCCTTGCGGCGACGCAAGGCGCATATCCGCGAGTCCAACGAAGCGCATCTGCTGGCCTGTGCGGAAGCCGTGTTCGCGGAGCGCGGGCTCGACGGCGCGAGCACGGCGATGATCGCCGAACGTGCGGGCCTGCCGAAGGCGAACCTGCATTACTACTTCCCGACGAAGCTTGCGCTGTACCGTCGCGTGCTCGACGACCTGTTCGAGGACTGGCATCGCGCGGCAGGTTCGTTCGAGGCCGGCGACGATCCGGTGGAAGCGATCGGCGGCTACGTGCGCGCGAAGATGGATCTGTCGCGACGGCGCCCGCTCGGCTCGAAAGTGTGGGCCAACGAGATCATCCACGGCGCCGCGCACATGCAGGACATCCTGTCGGAACGCGTGAAGCCCTGGTTCGACACGCGCGTGAAGGTGATCGAGGGCTGGATCGCGCGCGGGCTGCTCGCGCCGATCGATGCACACGCGTTGATGTACCTGATCTGGGCGACGACGCAGCACTATGCGGATTTCGATGCGCAGATCCGCGCGCTGAGCGGCAAGCGTGCGTTCACGCAGAAGGCGTTCGCCGAGAAGACCGAGCAGGTCGTGCAGCTCGTGATTCGTGCGTGCGGTGCGGTGTCGCCGGAGGCGAACGCGTAACGCGATCGCGCACGCGCCGGAAAGCGAAACGGGCGACGGGCACGATGCCCGCCGCCCGCGTCGCGAGACGGCATGAATGCCGTCTCGCGCGTGATACATCAATGCGTTCGCGTTACGCGACCCGCTCGATCGCGATCGCCGTCGCCTCGCCGCCGCCGATGCACAGCGACGCGACGCCGCGCTTCAGGCCGTACGTTTCGAGCGCGGCCAGCAGCGTCACCATCACGCGTGCGCCCGATGCGCCGATCGGATGGCCGAGCGCACACGCGCCGCCATGCACGTTGACCTTGTCGTGCGGCAGGTCGAGATCGCGCATCGCGGCCATCGCGACCACCGCGAACGCTTCGTTGATCTCGAACAGGTCGACATCGCGCAGGTTCCAGCCGGTCTTCTCCGACAGCTTGCGGATCGCGCCGATCGGTGCCGTCGCGAACAGGCCCGGCTTGTTCGCGTAGGTCGAATGCCCGACGACCACCGCCTTCGGCGCGAGGCCGAGCCGATCCGCTTCCGAGCGACGCATCATCACGAGCGCGGCCGCGCCGTCAGAAATCGACGACGAATTGGCCGCCGTCACCGTGCCGCCTTCGCGGAATGCCGGCTTGAGCGTCGGAATCTTGTCGAGCTTCGCTTTGCCCGGTTGCTCGTCGATCGACACGACGGCTTCCGTCTTGGCGGCCTTCACGGTCACCGGCGCGATCTCCGACACGAAGCGTCCTTCTGCAATCGCACGCTGCGCGCGCGTCAGCGATGCGATCGCGAACGCATCCTGCTCCTCGCGCGTGAACTGATATGCCTGCGCGCAATCCTCCGCGAACGTGCCCATCAGCCGGCCCTTGTCGTACGCGTCCTCGAGCCCGTCGAGGAACATGTGATCGAGCACCTGACCATGCCCCATGCGCATCCCCGCGCGCGCCTTCGGCAGCAGGTACGGCGCATTCGTCATGCTCTCCATCCCGCCCGCGACGGCCACGTCCGCCGATCCGGCCAGCAGCAGGTCGTGCACGAACATCGCGGCCTTCATCCCGGAGCCGCACATCTTGTTGACCGTGGTCGCGCCCGCCGCCAGCGGCAAGCCCGCCTTCAGCGCGGCCTGCCGCGCCGGTGCCTGACCCTGGCCGGCCGGCAGCACGCAGCCGAACACGATTTCATCGATGCGCTCGGCGGGCACGTTCGCGCGTTCGAGCGCCGCACGAATCGCCGCCGCGCCAAGCTCGCTCGCGCTGGCCGCGGCCAGGTCGCCCTGAAAACCACCCATCGGCGTGCGCGCCGCGCCAACGATTACGATCGGATCCTGTGTCGTCATGATTGCATTCCTCCAGTGTCAGCGCGGTGCCATGCGCAGCGCGCCATCGAGACGGATGACTTCGCCGTTCAGCATCGTATTCTCGGCGACGTGGCGCACCAGCGCCGCAAATTCTTCCGGGCGGCCGAGCCGCGGCGGGAACGGCACGCTCTTGCCGAGCGCGTCCTGCACGTCCTGCGGCATGCCGGCCATCATCGGCGTCGCGAAGATGCCCGGCGCGATCGTCACCACGCGAATGCCGAACCGCGCGAGTTCGCGCGCGATCGGCAGCGTCATGCCCACCACGCCGCTCTTCGATGCCGCATACGCGGCCTGCCCGATCTGTCCGTCGAACGCCGCGACCGACGCGGTGTTGACGATCACGCCGCGTTCGCCTTCCGCGTCGGCGTCCTGCTTCGACATCGCTTCCGCCGCCAGCCGGATCATGTTGAACGTACCGACCAGGTTGATCGACACCGCACGCGCGAAACGGTCGAGCGAATGCGGGCCTTCGCGGCCGACGACCTTCTCGCCCGGCGCGACGCCTGCGCAGTTCACGAGCGCATCGATGCGGCCGAACGCGTCGCGCGCGGCGGCAACGGCGGCCTGCCCGTCGGCTTCGCTCGTCACGTCGGTCTTCACGAAGCGTGCGGACGTACCTAGTTCGTGCGCGAGGCTCGCACCGGCGTCTTCATTGACGTCCAGCAGTACGGCCTTGCCGCCTTCGGCGACCACCATGCGCGCCACGGCTGCGCCGAGGCCCGAACCGGCACCCGTAATCAGAAAAACGCGATCCTTGATGTTCATTCGCAGTCCATAGTCAATATTCAAGATTGAGCGGTCTTCTCGGCTTCCAGCTTGCGCAGCATGAAGCGCTGGATCTTGCCGCTCGGGGTTTTCGGCAGCGCGTCGACGAAGTCGATCGCGCGAGGATAGGCGTGTGCCGACAGCCGCCGCTTCACGTGCTGGCTCAGTTCTTCGGCCAGCGCCGGTGTGCCGTCGAAGTCTTTCGACAGCACGACGAACGCCTTGACGATCTCGGTGCGCTCCGGGTCCGGCACGCCGATCACCGCGGCCTCGCTGACGGCCGGATGCTCGATCAGCGCGCTTTCCACGTCGAACGGACCGATCCGGTAACCGGACGATGTGATCACGTCGTCCGCGCGGCCGATGAAGCTCACGGTGCCGTCCGGCTCGAGTTCGACGTTGTCGCCGGTGCGGTAATAGCCGCCCGCGATCGCCGGCGTGTCTTGCTGCCAGTAACCGTCGAACCACAGCAGCGGCGAGCGCGCGATGTCGATCGCGAGGATGCCGGGCTCGCCGGGGCCGAGTTCGTGACCGGCTTCGTCGAGCACCGCGACGCGATAGCCGGGCATCGCGAAACCCGCCGACCCGGCATGGACGACGTGCGCGAGCCCGTGATGATTGTTCACGACCATCCCGAGTTCGGTCTGGCCGTAGTGGTCGTAGATCGGCGCGCCGAGCGCCGCGTGGAACCAGCGCACGACTTCCGGATTCAGCGGTTCTCCCGCGCTGCTGACAACCCGCAGTTGCCCTTTCAGGCGCGCGGCCGCTTCGGTGCCGGCCGCCATCAGCATCCGGAACGCGGTCGGCGAACCAGCGAGGCTCGTGATGCCGAGCCGTTCGATCACGTCGTAGGTACTGTCGACCGTGAAAGCGCCCTCGTACAGCGTCGTTGCATGGCCGAGCAGCAGCGGGCCCGTGATCGCGTAATAGAGGCCGTATGCCCAGCCCGGATCGGCGATGTTCCAGAAGCGGTCACTGGCGCGCAGGTTCACCGCGTCGCGCATGTACGCGCCGAACGCGAGCAGCGCGCGCAACGGCACCGGCACGCCCTTCGGCAAACCCGTCGTTCCCGACGTCGACATCATCATGAACAGGTCGGTGCCCTTGCGCGGGACCGGTTCAAATACGTCGCACTGCGCGTCGAGTGCCGCGCGGAAATCGATGTCGCGCGCCGGCAGCGTGTCGCCCGACTCGCGCACCGTCGCGACCCGCGGGCAATCGACGATCTCGTCGAGCTTCGCGCGATTCGCGATGTTGGTGACGACCAGCCGCGCATCGCTCATGCGCAACCGGTGCTCGATCGCCTTCGGCCCAAACGCGGTGAAGAGCGGCTGATAGACGGCGCCCGCGCGCCACGTGCCGAGGATCGTCGCGACGAGTTCGGGCGTGCGCGGCAACAGGCCGGCAACCACGTCACCCGGCTTCACGCCCTGCTCGACCAGCAGGTTTGCGACCCGCGCCGACAGCGCCTGCATCTGCGCGAACGTGAAGCTGCAGTGCCGGCCGCCGACGTCGATCCAGTCGAGTGCGATCGCATTCGCGTCCGCCGCCGCATGCCGGTCGCAGCATTCGACGCAGGCGTTCAGGCCCTGCTCCAGGTCGCCGTGCAGATATGCGGCGGCGGTCTCGATACGGAAGCCGGCCACGGCGTCGGCGTAAGCCGGCACCACCCGGGGGGTTGCTCCATCACGCATGCGTGTCTCCTGTTCGTTATGTCCGCCGGCGAACCGGGGGTATATCGATGATGGTAGACAGCCGTCACATTGCAATCAATGACAAACAGAATCTAGAATCGTGATCGCTTTTGCCATGTCTGGAGGACATGAAAAAATGGGGCCGCAGATGATCTCGCCGGATTTCGTCGAGGACGCGCTCGAGAGCCTGCGCCGGCAGCGGATTCCGACCGAGCCCGTGCTGCGCGTTGCCGGCCTGCCGGCCACCGTGCGCGAGCCCGTCACGCCACAACAGTACGGTCGCCTGTGGCTGGCGATCGCCAACGCGATCGACGACGAATTCTTCGGGCTCGCGGCCCGCCCGATGCGACGCGGCAGCTTCACGCTGCTGTGCCACGCCGTGCTGCACGCGGGCACGCTCGAGAAGGCGCTGCGGCGTGCGCTGCAGTTCCTGCGCGTGGTGCTCGACGAACCGCGTGGCGAGCTCGTGGTCGCCGACGGCCAGGCGCAGATCGTCCTCACGCAGGCGGGCGCACCGTATTCGGCGTTCGCGTACCGGACGTTCTGGCTGATCCTGCTCGGCGTCGCCTGCTGGCTGATCGGCCGACGCATTCCGCTACAGCGCATCGATTTCGCGTGCCCGAGCCCCGACCAGCGCAGCGACTACCACCAGTTCTTCGGCGTGCCCGTGCATTTTGACCGCCCGGACAGCCGGCTCGCGTTCAACGCCGCGTACCTCGCGCTGCCGACGATCCGCTCCGCGCAGGCGCTGAAACCCTTCCTGCGCGGCGCGCCCGGCAACCTGCTCGTGCGCTATCGGCACGACACCGGCTGGGTGGCGAAAACGCGTGCGCATCTCAAGGCGCAACCGGCCGCCGAGTGGCCGGACTTCGACACGCTGGCCGTGCGCCTCGGCACGACGCCCGCGACGCTGCGGCGGCGATTGCGCAGCGAGGGGCAGAGCTTCGCGTCGATCAAGGACGAGCTGCGCGGCGCGCTGGCCCAGTCGCTGCTGCGCGGGCACACGCTCAGCGTCGCGGAAATCGCGGCGGAACTCGGTTTTACCGAGCCCAGCGCGTTTCATCGCGCGTTCCGGAAATGGACCGGGACGAGCCCGGGCGCATTTCGGCGGGATGTCGATGCGGCGCAGGCGGAGCATTGAATTGCGGCGCGGGCGCGCGTCACACTCGGTGCGAGCGCGCAAAAGGGTAACGCTGACGTGCATGACCACTGTGAATTTCAGCAGTCGATCGATCCTTCTATTGCCTCCGCTGAGATCTCGAGAAACAGGCACGCGACGAAAGTCAGAAAGCAGGTGAGTGCGATCGCCGCCGTGCACCATGCGGACGGTTCGGCACCCGCAACCAACTGGCCGGCGACCGCGATCGCCGTGACGACCGACCAGATAAGCCACGTGAACAGGTGCGGCCGAACGCCGCGCCGGTAGATTGCGCGCGCGTGCGGAATGGCTGCCAGCAAGGACACGGCAGATCCCACGACACCCAGCACTGAAGCGGCACCCTGATCGACAGTCACCATCAATGCGGCCTTGTTCGCATGGGCCGGTCAGTATGTGGTCAGGCAGCGCAACGCGCAACTTGGGACCGGCATGCGGCGTGGTCGATGCTGCGTCGTGTCGTTGGCGCAGCCGGAGGCAATTGAGCGCCAACAAACTGCAGAGTAATCACGTGCTCGCAGCCGAATCGATTGCGTGGCCGTCGAATGCGCAGGAATCGCCTCTTGAAGCAAAAGAGAACGGTTCTGCCAGAACTTCCTTTGAAGGCCAACAGCCTGAGCAACCGCACGGGCTACGTCGCCGAAGCCGGAGGGATGGTGATCGGGTTCTGAATCCGGCCGTCGGCGGATTCGGATCTCCCGACGCCCGGTGAGCTATTCGTCCACCTGGAGCATATGGGGCAGGGCGTTGCCCGCGCGCTAGGGAAGGAGATCCGGACGGAAGCGGCCAGGAGAGGGGCCGATGCTTTGTGATCGAGGCGGATCACAATGCCGTGCCGTTCTATCTGACGCTCGGGGCCGAAAAAATCGGTTAAAAAAAGAGTCTTGCATGCTGCCGGGCAGAACCTTTCCGATCTTGCGGATCGTGATCTGATCGATCGGCAATCCGGACACCTCCCTGCACTCGCGCTTTTCGCCGCGCAAATGCAAAAACCCCCGCCTTGTCGGGCGGGGGTTCTTGGCTTAGGGAGCCTGACGATTACCTACTTTCACACGGGAATCCGCACTATCATCGGCGTAGAGTCGTTTCACGGTC
>NZ_QTQA01000018.1:0-169349 GCF_003853825.1 Burkholderia sp. Bp9012
CTTCGGCCTCGCGCGTTCGTCGAACACGACGCCGGTCGTCGTGATGCGTTTCGAATCGGAGACGCAGGAAGGGCTCGAGCGCATCCAGGCGGACTTCCGCCGCGTGCTGACGGCCGCGAAGCCGGACGTCAAGCTGCCGTTCTGAACGACGTTCGCACGCGTTTCGCCGACGCATCCGATACGTAGGGAGACAGGCCTCGTGCCGCGTCGATCGGTCGAGCGTGACACCACCCGTTGACAACATAACGAACCGTTCGGGGCTTGCGTCCCGTTCGGCTTTTCATGGCGCCGGAGCAATTTGGAGGAAAGGGATGTCGGGCTATCGCGAATTGAAGGCGCAAGCCGATGAACTGATGAAACGTGCCGAGGAAGCGCGACAGGCTGAACTCGAGACCGTGCTGCAGGAGGTCCGTACCCGTGTCGCCGAATATGGGTTGACCCCGAGACAGATATTCGGCCGTCAGGGCAGTGCCGCAAGGGCGGCGCGAAAAACGGCTGCCGTCGCGCCCAAGTACCGCGATCCGAACACCGGAGCGACGTGGTCCGGCCGGGGACGCGAGCCGGCATGGATCAAGGGGAAGCGCCGCGAGCGCTTCCTGATCGAACGCCAGGAGGGTTGAACGCGACATTGCGCGATGCCCATAAAATGGAGGCGTCCGCCGACCCGTGCTTCGCCAGGACCCTGGCGACGAGCGGGCCGGCTTACCCGCGACCTCCAAGGCCACTATGGAAATCAAATGGATCGAGGATTTCCTCGCGCTCGCGCAATACCAGAGCTTTTCCCGCGCGGCTGAATTTCGCAACGTCACGCAGTCGGGCTTCAGCCGCCGCATCCAGTCGCTCGAACAGTGGATCGGCTCCGAGCTGATCGACCGCAGCAGCTTTCCGCCGGTGCTGACGCCGGCAGGGCGCCTGTTCCGCGAAACGGCCGAGGACGTCATCAGCCGCCTGTACGATACCCGCGCGATCATCCGCACCGAGCAGCGGATCGCCGGCAAGAGCCTGCAGATCGCCGCGGGCCACACGATCGCGCTGAGTTTCCTGCCGGCCTGGCTCAAGGCGCTCGCCCCGCATTTCGGCGAAGTGCGGGCGCGTGTCATTCCGACGAACGTCCACGACTCGATCCTGATGCTCGTCAACGGCAACTGCGAGCTGATGTTTGCGTATCACCATCCCGAGCTGCCGCTCCATCTCGACCCGGCGAAGTACGAGCACCTGACAGTGGGCCTCGACACGCTGATGCCGGCGTGCCGGCCGAACCGTCGATCGGCGCCCGCGTTTCGCCTGCCCGGAACGAAGCAGAATCCGCTGCCGCTGATTACCTACACGGAAACCAGCTACTTCGGCCGCTGTCTCGCGCTGCTGCTCGGCCGCGCACCGGAGGCGCCGGCCTTGCAGCTGCACTACGAATCAGACATGGCCGAAGTGCTCAAGAAGCTCGTGATGGAAGGCGAGGGCGTCGCGTGGCTGCCCCGGAGCGCGATCGCCGCCGAACTGGCGGCCGGCGACCTCGTGCCGGCCGGCCCGGCGGCGTGGAACCTGGAAGTCGAGCTGCGCGTGTATCGCGACGTGTCCAATCGCAGCGAGTTCCTGGACTCCCTCTGGCAGCATCTGCGCGCGGCGCCTGCCCGGCTCGGCTGAATCAGGGTTTTCCCGCGTTATGCGACGCTCGCATACCGCCATGTTGCACTGGCATCACGGTTTTTTCGGCCGTTCCTACCATTCGTTCCAACGGCACATGCGACGCGCGACCTGCGTCGCGCGGCCTTCTTCGCAGCGCGCTCGCCGCCTTCCGGCGGCCGAGTGCCACCCAAGGACGAATGGACATGAAAAATCGCCTCACCTTAAGCATCGCAGTCGGCATGATCCTCGGTGTCATCGCCGGTTATGCGTGCCACGCCAATATCACCGACCCGGCCACGCTCAAGACGATCGCCGGCTACTTCTCGATCGTCACCGACATCTTCCTGCGCCTGATCAAGATGATCATCGCGCCGCTGGTGTTCGTGACGCTCGTGTCCGGTCTGGCCGGCATGGACAGCGGCGAGGACGTCGGCCGCATCGGCCTGCGCTCGATCGGCTGGTTCATCTGCGCGTCGCTGATTTCGTTGATTCTCGGCCTCGTGATGGCCAATGCGCTGCAGCCGGGCGCCGGTCTCAACCTCACGGAGACCGCCGGCGAGGTCAACACCGGACTGAACACCGCCGCGCTGAACGCCCGGGACGTGATCACGCATGCGTTCCCGACCAGCCTGCTCGATGCGATGGCGCGCAACGACATCCTGCAGATCCTGGTGTTCTCGGTCTTTCTCGGCGTTGCGCTGAGCGCGTTGAAGCGTGACCAGCGCGTCGGCGCCGTGATCCAGGCGATCGACGGGATGGTGCCGGTGATGCTGCGCCTGACGAACTACGTGATGCGCGCGGCACCGCTCGGCGTGTTCGGTGCGATCGCGTCGTCGGTCACGCTGCGCGGGCTCGACGTGATCTACACGTACGGGAAGCTGATCGGCGCGTTCTATCTCGGCTTGCTGGTGCTCTGGGCGATCCTGATCGGCGTCGGCTACGTGTTTCTCGGGCGGGGCGTCTGGCGCCTGCTGAAGGTCGTGCGCGAGCCCGCGCTGATCGCCTTCTCGACCGCCAGCAGCGAGGCCGCCTATCCGCGCCTGACCGAGCAGCTCGAGCAGTTCGGCGTCGACAAGAAGGTGGTGGGCTTCACGCTGCCGCTGGGTTACGCGTTCAACCTCGACGGATCGATGATGTATCAGGCGTTCGCGGCCATCTTCATCGCGCAGGCGTTCGGCGTGCACATGCCGCTGTCGGAGCAGGTGTTCATGCTGCTGGTGCTGATGTTGAGCAGCAAGGGCATGGCGAGCGTGCCGCGCGGCTCGGTGGTCGTGGTCGCGGCGGTCGCGCCGATGTTCCATCTGCCGGTGGCCGGCGTCGCGATGGTGCTCGCGATCGACCAGATCCTCGACATGGGCCGCACGATGACGAACGTGATCGGCAACAGCGTGGCGACGGCGGTGATCGCGAAGTGGGAGAGCCGGCGCGCCGCGCAGTCGCAGGGTGCCGTATTCGACCAGCCGGAGCTGAACGCATGATGTGCACGGATAGCGTGAGTGCCCGTCGGAAATTCGGCGTGGTCGGCGGCCTGGGGCCGCTGGGCAGTGCCGACGTGTTCTTCAAGATGGTGAAGGCGACGCCGGCGTCGTCCGACGAGGAACACGCCGAGATGATCTTCGAGCAATACCCGTTCAAGGGCTCGGGGTCGGGCAGCGCGGCGACCATCGAGCGCAAGCTGTACGTGTTCGACATGATCCGGCAGTTCGAGAAGCGCGGCGTGACGACGGTTGTGCTGCCATGTTTCCTGAGCCACACGTTCATCGACGAATTGAAGGCGAATACGCGCCTGCCGATCGTGGACATCGTCGAAGCCGTTCGCTACCACGTGCGGCGCAAGTACCCGGACGCGACGCGCATTGGCGTGCTGGCTTCCGACTACGTGCGGGACAAGCGACTCATCGAGACGTATTTCCCGTCACCGCAGTTCGACGTCGTTCATCCGCGGACGCATGACGGAATCGATCTCGTGACGGAAGCCATCTACGGTGCCGACGGCATCAAGCGCGGCAATCTGTGCGGCCGGCCGGTCGAACTGCTGCGCCGCACATGCGAGGACCTGATCGATCAGGGCGTGCAGGTGATCGTCCCCGGCCTGACCGAGATCGCGCTGGTCGCGGGCGATATCGGCCCGCTGCGCGTGCCGGTCGTGGATTCGAACCTCGCATATGCGCAGTACGCGGTGACCGGGCACGCCGGCTCACGCGCGGCGCCGTTCAAGGTCGGCGTGGTCGGCGGCGTCGGGCCGGCCGCGACGGTCGATTTCCTGGACAAGATCGTGCGCAACACGCCGGCGTCCCGTGATCAGGAACACATCAAGCTGCTGGTCGAACAGAACCCGCAGATTCCCGACCGGACCGAGAACCTGATGGGCACCGGCGCGGACCCGACGATCTCGTTGTACGCGACCTGCAAGAAGCTCGAGGACGGCGATGCCGACGTCATCGCGATTCCGTGCAACACCGCGCATGCGTTCGTCGAGCGGATCCAGCCGTACCTCGGCATTCCGATCGTCAACATGCTGACCGTCACGGTCGCCTACCTGCGCGACACCTATCCGGCGCTGCGGGAGGTCGGGGTGCTCGCGACGTCCGGCACGATCGAAAGCGGGGTCTACCGGAAGGCGCTGGAATCGCAAGGGCTTCGGCAAGTCGCGCCGGGGCCGGCATTGCAGGCGCGCGTGATGGCAGCGATCTACGGGAAGCGGGGCGTCAAGGCCGGCTTCACGTCCGGACAGTGCGAGGAAGATATCGGGGCGGCCATCGAGGCGATGATTGCCGAGGGCGTGAGCGTAATCGTGCTCGGCTGTACGGAACTGCCGCTCCTGCTTCCTGGCGGTGAATATGTTGCGCGGAACGGGAGGCGCGCGACGCTCGTCGATCCAACCGATGTACTGGCCCGCACGTGTATTGCGTATGCGATGGCGGGCGGCGGGTGAGCCGCGGTTTGCCCCGCAGAAGTCGACGGCGCACGCCGCTCGGTCTGCCCGTGGAAAACTGTATGAATATACAGTATAGTATCCGTCGAACTCGAGCGGCGCGGGCATGACCCGTGCGGCACGTGCGCCGCGCGTGCGGGCATCCGCCGCAGCGTTCCGGCACCGTGAATTCCGGCTAACTCATCCAGACGGGCAGGCAAATTGTCATCCAGCAATCTGATCCGCATTCGCGGAGCACGTCAGCACAACCTCAAGAACCTCGATCTCGACCTGCGCACCGGCGAAATGACGGTCGTCACCGGCCCGTCGGGCTCCGGCAAGTCGAGCCTCGTGTTCGACACGCTGTACGCGGAAGGCCAGCGGCGCTACGTCGAAACCTTCAGCGCGTATGCGCGGCAGTTCCTCGACCGGATGGACCGCCCGCAGGTCGAGCGCGTCGACGGCGTGCCGCCCGCGATCGCGATCGACCAGACCAACCCGGTTCGCAGCTCGCGCTCGACCGTCGGCACGATGACCGAGCTCAATGATCACCTGAAGCTGCTGTACGCGCGCGCGGCCGAGCTGTTCGACCGCCAGACCGCGCGGCAGGTGCGGCATGACACGCCCGAGACGATCTACGCGGAACTCGTCGAGCGCACGCGCGCCGACGACCCGCGTGTCGTCGTCACGTTCCCGGTCGAGCTGCCGGAAAGCGCGTCCGAAGAAGAAGTCACGCAGTGGCTGTCCGCGAGCGGCTACACGCGCGTGCAGGCGCAGCGTGAAGTCGCGTCGCCCACGGGCCCGCGCAAGCTGCTCGACGTGGTGGCCGACCGCTTCCGCGTGCAGCAGGCCGACAAGGTGCGCGTGGTCGAGGCGATCGAGGCGTCGCTGAAGCGCGGCGGCGGCCGCGTGAACGTCTACGTGCTCGCGCCGGAAGCGGAAAACGCGCTCGCCGAGCCGCAGGTGTGGCGTTTCTCCACCGGGCTGCACGACCCGGACAGCGACCTGCGCTACGCGGAGCCGCAGGCGGCGCTGTTCTCGTTCAACTCGGCCTACGGCGCATGCGAGACCTGCCGCGGCTTCGGGCGCGTGATCGGCGTCGATCTCGGCCTCGTGATCCCCGACGCGCGCAAGACGCTGCGCGGCGGCGCGATCAAGCCGATGCAGACGCCCGCCTGGAAGGAGTGCCAGGACGACCTGATGCGCTACGCAGCGAAGGCGGACATCCGCCGCGACACGCCGTGGTCCGACCTGACCGACGCCGAGCGCGACTGGGTGATCAACGGCTCGCCGGACTGGAACGGCAAGTGGCAGAGCCAGTGGTACGGCGTGAAACGCTTCTTCGGCTATCTCGAATCGAAAGCGTACAAGATGCATATCCGCGTGCTGCTGTCGAAGTACCGCAGCTACACGCCGTGCGAGGTCTGCGGCGGCGCGCGCCTGAAGACCGAATCGCTGCAGTGGCGGCTCGGTTCGAAGGCGAACGCCGATGCGGTGCTGGCGCCGGCGAATCGCTTCATGCCGCGCGGCGTCGACTGGACGCGCGCGCAGCTCGAGGCGCTGCCGGGCCTGACGGTGCATGACCTGATGCTGCTGCCGATCGAGCGCATTCGCCGCTTCTTCGACGAGATCACGCTGCCGAGCGCGCTGCTCGACGATGCATTGAAGCTGCTGCTGGCCGAGGTGCGCACGCGCCTCAAATACCTGTGCGACGTGGGGCTCGGCTACCTGACGCTCGACCGGCAGAGCCGCACGCTGTCCGGCGGCGAGGTGCAGCGGATCAACCTGACCACGGCGCTCGGTACGTCGCTGACCAAAACGCTGTTCGTGCTCGACGAGCCGAGCATCGGCCTGCATCCGCGCGACCTCACGCGGATCGTCGAGGCGATGCAGCGGCTGCGCGACGCGGGCAATACGCTGGTCGTCGTCGAGCACGATCCGTCGGTGATGCTCGCGGCAGACCGGCTGATCGACATGGGTCCGGGCCCCGGCGAGCGCGGCGGCACGATCGTCTACGACGGCACGCCGGGCGACATTCGTTCCGCGCACACGCTGACGGGCGAGTATCTCGGCGGCCGCAAGCACGTCGCGCATGCGTCGAACTGGGCGCGCCGCCCGGTGGACGCGAACACGCCGCGCATCGTGCTCGAAGGCGCGACCGAGCACAACCTGCGCGACGTGACGGTCGAGATTCCGCTGCAGCGGCTCGTGTGCGTGACGGGCGTGTCGGGTTCCGGCAAGTCGACGCTGCTGCAGGACGTGCTTTATCCGGCGATGGCGCGCCATCACGGCAAGGCGACCGAGTCGCCCGGCGCGTTCCGCAATCTCACGGGCGCCGATCAGGTCGGCGACGTCGTGTTCGTCGATCAATCGCCGATCGGCAAGACCACGCGCTCGAACCCGGCCAGCTACGTCGGCGCGTTCGACGAGATCCGCAAGCTGTTCGCGAAGGCGCCGCTCGCGCTGCAACGCGGCTACGGCGCCGGCACGTTCAGCTTCAACTCGGGCGACGGTCGTTGCCCGACCTGCGGCGGATCGGGCTTCGAGCACATCGAGATGCAGTTCCTGAGCGACGTCTATCTGCGCTGCCCGGATTGCGACGGCAGCCGCTACCGCGCCGAGATTCTCGAAGTGCGAATCGAACGCGACGGCCGCGCGCTGAACATCGCCGACGTGCTCGACCTGACCGTCAGCGAAGCGGCCGCGTTCTTCGCGGCCGATGCCGAGGTGCTGCGTGTGCTGCAGCCGATCGTCGACGTTGGCCTCGAATACGTGAAGCTCGGCCAGCCGGTGCCGACGCTGTCGGGCGGCGAAGCGCAGCGGCTGAAGCTCGCCGGCTTCCTCGCCGAATCGGCGGCCGCCGCGGGCGGGCGCCGGGTCGCGAGCGAGGAGGCGCGCGTCGCGCGCGCGAAGCTGTTCATGTTTGACGAGCCGACCACCGGGCTGCACTTCGACGACATCGCGAAGCTGATGCAGGCGTTCGGCAAGCTGCTCGCAGCCGGACATTCGCTGATCGTGATCGAGCACAACCTCGACGTGATCCGCGCGGCCGACTGGCTGATCGATCTCGGCCCGGAAGGCGGCGACGGCGGCGGCCTCGTGCTGTGCGCGGGCACGCCCGACGACGTGAAGGCGTGCGCGCAATCGCACACCGGCGTCGCGCTGCTGCAGTACGACCGCGCGATGGACGGCGAAACCGCGCTCGCCGACGAAGGCGTGCCGCTGCAGGCCGTGCTGAACGCCGCCCGCGAGCGACGCGCGATCGAGGGCGAGGACGTCGTGCGGATCGTCAACGCGCGCGAGCACAACCTGAAGGCACTCGACGTCGACATCCCGCACGGCAAGTTCAACGTGATCACCGGCGTGTCGGGGTCCGGCAAGTCGACGCTCGCGTTCGACATCCTGTTCCACGAAGGCCAGCGCCGCTACCTCGAATCGCTGAACGCGTATGCACGCTCGATCGTGCAGCCGGCCGGGCGGCCTGAAGTCGATGCGGTGTACGGCATTCCGCCGACGGTGGCGATCGAGCAGCGGCTGTCGCGTGGCGGCCGCAAGAGCACGGTCGCGACCACGTCCGAAGTCTGGCACTTCCTGCGGCTGCTGTACGTGAAGCTCGGCCTGCAGCATTGCATCCACGACGGCACGCCCGTCACGTCGCAAACCGTCGAATCGATCGCCGCGCAGCTGCTGCGCGACCATCGCGGCGAGCACGTCGGGCTGCTCGCGCCGCTCGTCGTCAACCGCAAGGGCGTCTATACCGATCTCGCGAAGTGGGCGAAGGCGCGCGGCAGCACGCATCTGCGCGTGGACGGCGAGTTCGTGACGGTCGATCCGTGGCCGAAGCTCGACCGCTTCCGCGAGCACACGATCGAATTGCCGGTGGCCGACATCGTCGTGTCGCCGGACAACGAGGCCGAGTTGCGGCGCGTGCTCGACGAGACGCTCGAGCTCGGCAAGGGCGTGATGCACCTGCTCGCGCCGCTCGACGGGCTGCACCAGGCGATGCAGAACGATCATTCGACCGCGCGCGTCGGCGAGATCAAGGTGCTGTCGGTCAAGCGCGCGTGCCCGGTGTGCGGCACGAGCTACCCGGAACTCGATCCGCGGATGTTCTCGTACAACAGCAAGCACGGCTGGTGCACGACCTGCGTCGGCACCGGGGTCACGCTCACGCGCGAACAGCGCGCGGCATACGACGATACCGTGCTCGCCGGGGACGATCGCGGCCGCGAGCAGACTTTGCCGTCGGACGAGCAGGAACCGGAAGGCGTCGGCAACGAGCCGTGTCCGGATTGCGGCGGCACGCGCCTGAATCCGTCCGCGCGCGCGGTCACGTTCGACGCGCATCCGATCGTCGAGGTCGCGCAGTGGACGGTGTCCGATACGCGCCGCTGGATCGACGCGCTGGAACTGACCGGCCGCGACGCGCAGATCGCGCGCGACATCGTCAGCGAGATCGGCAGCCGCCTCGCGTTTCTCGAGGAAGTCGGGCTAGGCTACCTGAGCCTCGATCGTGCGGCGCCGAGCTTGTCGGGCGGCGAAGCGCAGCGCATCCGGCTCGCGGCGCAGCTCGGCAGCAACCTGCAGGGCGTGTGCTATGTGCTCGACGAGCCGACGATCGGCCTGCATCCGCGCGACAACCAGATCCTGCTGGACGCGCTGCGCAAGCTCGGCGACAAGGGCAACACGCTCGTCGTCGTCGAGCACGACGAGGACACGATTCGCCGCGCCGATCACATCATCGACGTGGGCCCGGGTGCCGGCAAGCGCGGCGGCACGCTGGTCGCCGAAGGGGCGGTCGCCGATCTGGCCGCACAGCCCGATTCGGTCACGGGCCGCCTGCTCGCGCACCCGATGACGCACCCGCTGCAACCGCGCCGTGCGGTGAGCCTCGCGGGCAAGAAGGGCGCACCGGCGGTGCCGGAGGGCTGGCTGACCGTGCACGGCGCGACGCTGCACAACTTGCATGACGTCACGGTCGGGATTCCGCTCGCGCGGCTCGTCGCGGTGACGGGCGTCAGCGGTTCGGGCAAGTCGACGCTCGCGCGCGATGTGCTGATGACGAACCTGCTCGATGCGGTCGGCCGCTCGGTGCTGTCGTCGCCGGCCACGCGGCGTGCGCGCAAGGCCGCGCAGCAGGATGCGCCGGCCACCAACCGCCGCTCGAGCGTGCTCGCGCGTAGCGCGCCGCGCCCGTCGCTGAACGTCACGCATGCGTGGCAAGGCTGCGAGTCGCTGAGCGGCTGGGAACAGATCGACCGCGTGCTCGAAGTCGACCAGACGCCGATCGGCAAGACGCCGCGCTCGTGCCCGGCTACCTACATCGGCGTGTGGGACACGATTCGCAAGCTGTTCGCCGATACGCTGGAAGCGCGCGCGCGCGGCTACACGGCGTCGCGTTTCTCGTTCAACACCGGCGACGGGCGGTGCCCGGCCTGCGAAGGGCAAGGCGTGCGCACGATCGGGATGAGCTTCCTGCCCGACGTGAAGGTGCCGTGCGACGTGTGCCACGGGCAGCGCTTCAATCCGGAGACGCTCGCGGTCACGTGGCGCGGCCGGAACATCGGCGACGTGCTGACGATGGAAATCGACGAAGCGGTGGAGTTCTTCGCGCCGATTTCGAACATCGCGCATCCGCTGCAGCTGATGAAGGACGTCGGCCTCGGCTATCTGACGCTCGGCCAGCCGTCGCCGACGCTATCCGGCGGCGAGGCGCAGCGGATCAAGCTCGTCACGGAGCTCACGAAGGTGCGCGACGACATCACGCGGCGCGGCCAGAAGGCGCCGCATACGCTGTACGTGCTCGACGAGCCGACGGTTGGTCTGCATATGGCCGACGTCGCGAAACTGATCCGTGTGCTGCACCGGCTGGTCGACGGCGGGCATAGCGTCGTCGTGATCGAGCACGACCTCGACGTGATCGCGGAAGCCGACTGGATCATCGATCTCGGGCCGGAAGGCGGCGTGGGCGGCGGCACGATCGTCGCGGCGGCGCCGCCGGAAGGGCTCGCGCAGGTGAAGGCGAGCCATACCGGGCAGGCGCTCAAGCCCGTGCTGGCGCGAACGGCGACGGAAGACGATGAGACGGCGCGGCAGGGAGAAGCGCGGGTCGGTTGAACGCGGTGCATCATGTGAGCGGCCCCGGTGTCTGATCAGGCATCGGGGCCGCTTTTACATTCGTCCGTGCGGTCAGCCGCGCAATCTCATTCGCCCTTGACGCCGATCGTCTCGATGATGGTCTCGAGTTGCGGGCTCATCGGCAGGTTGAGGCTCATGCCCGACGGAAGCGGACGCAGGAACCAGCGCTTGTACTGACGCGTGATCTCGCCGTCGACGGCCAGTTCCTCGAACGTGCTCTTCACGACCTGCGCGAGCTGCGGATCGTCCTTGCGGAACATGATTCCGTACGGGTCGTATGACAGGAAATCGCCAACCACGTCGTACTGGCCACCCTTGCCCGCATTCTCGGCAATCAGGCCGTACAGCAGTACGTCGTCCGTCGCGAACGCATCGGCCTGACCATTCGCGACGAGCGCGAAGCCCTGTGCATGGTCCGGCACCACCTGCAGCTGGATCCCGAGCCTGAACCGCGCGTCCAGGTCGCGCAGCGCCTTCTCGTTGGTCGTGCCGGCCGTCACCGCGACCTTCTTGCCCGCGAGATCGCGGAACGAGCGAATCGGCGAGCCTCGCTTCACCATCACCTTCGTGCCGGCCACGAAGATGATCGGCGAGAACGCCACGCGCTTCTGGCGCTCCAGGTTGCTCGTCGTGGAGCCGCATTCCAGATCGACCGTGCCGTTGACCACCGCGTCGATGCGGTTGTCGGAAGTGACCGGCACCCAGCGGATCGTCAGGCTCTTGTTGACCGCATCCTCGATCGACGACACGAGCGCCTTGCAGAGCTCGATCGAATAACCGATCGGCTGTTTGCGCGCATTCAGGTACGAGAACGGGATCGACGCGTCGCGATAGCCGAGCGCGATCGTGCCGCTGCTGCGCACCTTCGCGAGCGTGCCGGTCAGTTGGGCCGGCGCGAACGGCTCGACGCGCGGCGTCGTGGACGGCGCATCTTCTGCGTGCGCGGTTGCGCCCGCGGCAAGCAGGCCTGCGAGCGCGAGCGCACGCCAGAATCGCTGCATCTTCATCGTCGGGCCTCCGTCAGACATCCGCCGGATGCGCGATCGTCCCTTCCTGCTCCGCGTCGATGCGCGCCAGGTTGGCCTCGGCTTCCGCCTCGGACATGAGTTGGCCTTCCCACTTCGCGACCACGGCGCTGGCGATCGAGTTGCCGACCGCGTTGGTGGCCGAGCGGCCCATGTCGAGGAACGTGTCGACACCGAGGATCAGCAGCAGCCCGGCTTCCGGAAGCCCGAACTGGTGCAGCGTGGCGGCGATCACGACGAGCGATGCGCGCGGCACGCCGGCCATCCCCTTCGACGTCAGCATCAGGACCAGCAGCATCGTGATCTGCGTGCCGAGCGACAGGTGGATGTTGTACGCCTGCGCGATGAACAGCGCTGCGAAGGTGCAGTACATCATCGAGCCGTCGAGATTGAACGAATAGCCCATCGGCATCACGAAGCTCGAAATTTTGCGCCGAACGCCGAACCGGTCGAGCGCATCGAGGATCTTCGGATACGCGGCTTCGGAGCTGGCGGTCGCGAACGACAGCATGAACGCTTCCCTGATCAGCACCAGCAGCTTGAAGACGCGGCGGCCGAGGAACAGCAGCCCCGCACAGACGAGCAATGTCCAGAGCAGGAACAGGCTGACGTAGAAGTCGCCCATGAACACCGCGAACTTCAGCAACACCGACAGCCCGTTGACGGCGACGGTCGCGGCCATCGCGGCCAGCACCGCGAGCGGTGCGAGCTTCATCACGTAGCCGGTGATCTTGAGCATCACGTGCGACAGCTGGTCGATCGCGGCCACGAGGATCTTGCCGCGTTCGCCGAGCGCCGCGAGCGCCACGCCGAAGAACATCGAGAACACGACGATCTGCAGGATCTCGTTGTTGCTCATCGCCTCGGCGAACGATCTCGGCACCATGTGGCCGACGAAATCCTTGAGCGTGAACTTGGAGGTCGCGAGATTCGCCGATGCGCCGATGTCCGGCAGCGGCAGGCCGAGGTTGTCGCCCGGGCGAAGCAGGTTCGCCATGAACAGCCCGAGCAGCAGCGAGATCAGCGACGCGGTGACGAACCAGCCGATGGATTTCGCGAATACGCGCCCGACCGATGCCGCGTCGCCCATGTGCGCGATGCCGACGACCAGCGTGGAGAACACCAGCGGCCCGATCACCATCTTGATCAGGCGCAGGAACACATCGGAGATGAGCGAGATGTATCCGGCGATCTCGGCGGTGGCCTTTTTGTCAGGAAAGCTCATGAAGATCATGTAGCCGATCAGGATGCCTGCCACCATCGCGATCAGGATCCAGACGGCTGCAGCATTTTTTTTCTGCATCGTGAGCCTCCCATGCACCGGTTCCGCAACCGGGGATGGAAGGACGATACAGGACGCGAACGACGATGAACAGTGCAACCGGGGGCGGGTTTGCGCTAGCGCCGCGTCGCGACCGATTGCCTCCCCGAAGATTGCACCGGTGGCGCTGCGATGCCAGGGGCCGGCGCAACCCGGTATCGGATTTGTGCGGAGCAGCACGCCACCGGTTCGATGGTCGTTGAATCCCGACGGCAGTCTCGCCGTGGGGCACGCGCGTCGCGCCGGCTTCCGGCTGCGGGAGATGGGCCGCGGGGCGCACATCGAATCGCTGGCGGGTGAGCGCCGCCACTCATGCAGCGCACAACATTCGGAAGCAGACAGGTGCAACGAAGCGCAGCAGCGCCCGTCGAGGATTTTTTTCCGGCGCTGAAAGGCGCGCGGCGCAATTGGTTCGGGCTATGACGGGCAGAGCCGATCGATACTTGTCACCTGGCCTGGCGGGTTTCCGCGTGTAATGGCCTGCGAAGCCGCATGAGGCGGGCCGCGCATGACAAAGAGCGATCTTGCCGGCATCGGGACGGATGCGGGTCGCTCATGGTGACGCCGCACACGTTCATTGCCGGTCCACCGGAGCCGGTTCATTCATCAGTTCGACAACCCAGTCGATAAACACACGCAGTTTTGCGCTGACGTGACGGTTCGGTGGATACGCGATGTATAGCGGCATTGGATCGAGTTGCCAGTCCTCGAACAGCGTGACGAGTTCACCCCGTGCCACAGGGGTTTTCGACATATAGCGTGGCAGCCACATGATGCCGAGGCCCGCCACACCGGCCGCGAGATAGGCATTGCCGTCGTCTACGGCAAGTGCGTAACGGCCTTGCACCTTGACCGTCTCGTCGCCGCGATGCATGTCGAGCGGATAGAGTCGGCCAGCGCGCCCCCATGAGAACCCGACGATGCGGTGATGCGAGTTGTCGAGTTCCGCGGGATGTGAAGGCGTGCCCGCCAACGCGAGATATCCGGGCGACGCGAAGACACCGAGTGAAAGATCGGCCACCCGTCGGGCGACCATCGATTGATCGGTCGGCTCGCCACCGCGCACGACGCAATCCACGTTCTCTCCGATGATATCGACGGTGCGGTCGCTCACGCCCATGTCGAGCTGGATGTCGGGATAGCGGGCGAGGAATGCCGGCAGCGCCGGGATCAGGATCAGGCGCGCGAACGGGCTCGGCACGTCCACGCGCAGGCGGCCGCGCGGCGCCGCCGATGCGCTCGACAGGCTCGTCTCGGCGTCGTCCATATCGGCGAGCAGCCGGATCACGCGCTCGTAATACGCGACGCCGTCAGGCGTGACGTTGATTCTGCGCGTCGTCCGGTTCAGGAGCCGGACACGCAAGCGCGCCTCGAGCTGCTGGACCAGCTGCGTGACCGTGGTCTTGCTCATGCGCAGCGTTTCGGCCGCCTTCGTGAAGCTGCCTGACTCGACTACCCGGACGAAAGCGCGCATCGCGTCGAAGCGATCCATGCGTGTCTGCCTCGCGATTGAATTGTTTGCATTTTACAAATAGTCATGGACAGGGTTGGCGGTTTATCGCGTGTGCGTCGGTGCGTAAAGTGGGGCGATCGAAACCAATGATCGTCAATGGAGGTGAAGATGGGCAAGCGCGATGTGGTGTTTCCGCCGGGACGTCAGGCGCTGTATGAGCGCAACAGATACGCTCCGGCCGTACGGGCGGGCGGCTTGCTGTTCGTATCCGGGCAGGTCGGCAGTCGCGAGGACGGAACGCCCGAGCCGGATCTGCAGGAACAGGTGCGGCTCGCGTTTCGCAATCTGAATGCGATCCTGCACGAAGCGGGTTGCTCGTTCGACGATGTGGTCGACGTCACGGTGTTCATGGTCGATCCGCAATCGACGTTCGAGCGCATCTGGCAGGTCGTGCCTGAATTCTGGGGCGACGCGCCGCATCCGACGCTCACCGCGGTTGGTGTGACATGGCTTTACGGCTTCGACTTCGAGATCAAGGTCGTTGCGAAACTTCGGATCGACAGCTGACGCTTCAGTCGGGCGACTATGAGGCGATGGTCGGGACCGCGCTGGCGTTCAGCCGGATTGCCAGGTCGTGCAAACGATCATGTTGGGGAAATTCGGTGGATCTGGTCGGAAGCGACGTCGGCCCTCGCATGTGCGAGCACGGCGTTTCGACATGACGCTGCAATCGCGGTCACGTGATCGATTCGGTTCGATGACTGATCGCCTGCAGAAATGGAAAGCCTGCAAAGCAAAGTTGGCTTGCGAGGCCGATCGCGCCGGGCACAGACCAGAAGCCGGCAAAGTACTCGAGCACCGTCCTTCTGAACAGGAGCCCGTTAATGCACAACTCCGCAAGCATCAATATGGCGAGGGCGATTGCGCCCATCAGCAACGCCTCGTTGGTATCTGTCAGCATGTCGTGCTTTTTCGCGCTCCAGTGCGACAGGTACCAACTTGCGGCAAGCATGAATGGCGCTTCGAGCGATACCGCCGCCGTCTCTCCCAGGTGCTGCACAAGCAGCAGGACGCGAATCGTTCCGAAGGCGAAGCCGATCAAAAAAACGGTCAATGCATAAACGCAGCCCGCTTCGGCGCAGGTTGCCCACCTGGGGCTACGATGCGAGCAGCGCGTCACGGCGTTTCACGTGTTTGACGGGGAGGGACGCTAGCAAGTGTACAGATCGGTGTGCCCGAAGCCCTGCGAGTAATCGAGTACCGAAATGACTGTCGGAATCACGCGAAATATCCGGACTTCGTCAGGAGACGGCATTGGCATTGGCGGCGCTTGCATATCCGGATACTTCAGTGGAAGCATGCGCAAGACCTTCTCTGCTTCGGCCCGATCCGTCACGGGTCGTGCGTGCGCCGCCATCGACAAACCTGTAATCGCCATCAGATCTGACGTGTCGTGATCGATCGTGAGCGATACCCGGTCGTCTCGGGCCAGATTGGCCGCCTTCTGGCTTTCCAGTCCGCAAAGGAAGTAAAGCGTCAGTCCCTGGCTCACGTACCCGACGGTGGTCGCCTGGGGCCAGCCGTCCGGCCGCAGCGTGGCGATCGTCATGATTCGATGCTGATCCAGCAGTGACAGGATCTTTTGCTTGATCTGCTCGTCCATGGATCACCTTCCCGTTCGTGAAATCCGATCCTGTACCACCGGGTCATTCGGCGCTTGATGCAAATCAAATTCCGAACACGACGATGCACACTGTCGTCAGTAAATGCGGAAATTCGCGGCACGCGCGCAGTGGCGGAAGGCCGGATTGGTGTGCGAAAGAAGCCGGGGTTTCAAGTGCGTGAATGGCCGTTTCGGACAGAGGCGAGTGGCCGGAGCGGATCGCGGAAGATCAATGGTCCGCACCATGGCGTCCCGTCGCCGACGATCCGTGCGTCGGCGCTACCTCAGCGGCCACTCCGCCTCGCAAGCCGGTTCGTTACCCGCCACACTGCCCTCAATCGAAATAAGGCTGCAGCACCCCCTCGATCCAGTCCATGAACGCCCGGACGCGCGGCGACAGATTGCGCCGATGCGCCACGACGAGCGACGCCGCGAGGGGTTCGGGACGCAGATCGGGCAGCACCTCGACCAGCGCGCCGCTTTCGATATGATTCGCGACCCCGGAATACCCGGCCTGGATCAACCCGATGCCCGCAAGCCCGGCTGCGTGATAGGTCTGCACGTTGTTGACCTGCATCGCGCTCGGCAATGCAAGCGTCGCATAGCCGTCGCCGCTCGGATATTCCCACCCGGGATGCCGGTCGCCGAGTGTCAGCGCGTAGTGGACCATGCGGTGTCCCTGATCGAGGAGATCGTCGAGCGTTTGCGGCACACCATACCGCGCCAGATAGCCGGGACTCGCCGCATTGATCATGCGCAGGCGGCCCAGCGGTCGGGCAATCAGCGTCTCGTCCACGATCGGCCCCAGCCGGATCACGCAATCGAATCCTTCCTGGACGAGATCGACACGTCGATCGGTGCTCGAAAGTTCCAGTTCCAGCTCCGGATGCATCGCCATCAGTTGCGGCAGCGCGGGAACCACGACACTGCGCGCGAGCTCGGTGGGCATGTCGACGCGCAATCGTCCGCGCAGGCGCGTGCCATTGCCGGAAAACATCGACTGCAGCTCCTGTACTTCGGCCAGCAGGTCCCGTGCGCGCGCGTAAAAGGCGCGTCCGTCCTCGGTCAGTTGCACGCTCCGCGTCGTCCGATGCAGGAGCGCGACGCCCATGTCGCGCTCTAGCGCGCGGATCACCATCGACACACGTCCTTTCTGGATGCCCAGGCTTTCGGCTGCGCGCGTGAAGCTCGTCATTTCGGCGACACGGGCGAAGATCAAAAGCGCATCGAGGTTTTGCATTGTTCACCCTGGGAGTAACAGAACGTTCAATCGGTCGTCATTTATAACTCAATTTCGACTCAGTAAAGTGCTGTCCGATGTCGTCCCCCGACGACCACCTGAACGAAAGGGCGCAACCATGACACAGCACATCTCTCCGGTTAAAACGATCGTCGTCTATCACTCCGGCTACGGGCATACCGAACGCATGGCGACGGCTGTCGCCGAGGGCGCCGGCGGCGTTCTCGTCGGAATCGACGCCGATGGCAACATCGCACAGGACGCGTGGGAGGCGCTTGCCGGCGCGGACGCCATCCTGTTCGGCTCGCCGACGTACATGGGCGGTCCCAGCTGGCAGTTCAAGAAGTTCGCCGATGCATCGTCGAAGGCCTGGTTCGAAGGCGCATGGCGCAACAAGATCTTCGGCGGCTTTACCAACAGCGCAAGCATCAACGGCGACAAGCTCAATACGCTCGAATACTTCGTTCTGCTTTCCGGGCAGCACGGCGGCATCTGGGTGAGCATGGACATCAAGCCGGCGAACCTGAAGGCGTCGATGCGTGACGACCTGAACCGCATGGGTTCCTATATCGCGCCGATGGCGCAGACGCCAGCCGATGCGTCGCCCGATGAAATGTCGGCAGGGGACCTCGAGACGGCTCGCCGCTATGGCGCGCGGGTTGCAACGATCGCCGGACAATTCCGGGCAGGACACGCTCGCATCAACTGAAATCCGGCGTGCGGGGCGCCCCGGAACGGACGCCGCCGCGCTCTTTCCCGCCGATCTCGAAGGAAACGGCCATGAAATACAAGCAACTGGGCCGCACCGGCCTGTACGTCTCCGAGCTGTGTCTCGGCACGATGACGCTGGGCGGCAATGCCGATGCCGGCATGTGGGCTGCCATCGGCGCGGTCGGCCAGAACGATGCGACCCGACTGATCTCCCGCGCACTGGACGAGGGAATCAACTTCATCGATACCGCCGACATTTACTCCTTCGGTGAATCCGAACGACTCGTCGGACAGGCACTTCGGGACCTGGGCGTCGCACGCAGCGACATCGTGCTGGCGACGAAGACCGCGGGCGTGATGGGCACGAAGCCCAACGATCAGGGCGCGTCGCGCGGCCACATCATGGATTCGGTGCAGCGAAGCCTGGAACGGCTGCAGGTGGACCATATCGACCTCTACCAGATCCACGCGAACGATCCCGTGACACCGATCGACGAGACGCTGCGGGCGCTCGACGATCTGACGCGTCAGGGGCTGGTTCGCCATGTCGGCGTCTCGAACTGGCGCGCCGGAAAGATCGGCAAGGCGCTCGGGCTCAGCGAAGCGCTCCATGCGACGCGCTTCGAGACGCTGCAGGCGTACTATTCGATCGCCGGACGCGACGTGGAGCGCGAGCTGGTGCCGCTTGCGATCGATGAACAGATGTCGCTCCTCGTCTGGTCGCCGCTCGCCGGCGGACTGCTTTCGGGGAAGTTCGGCCCTGGGGCGCCGACCGCAGACGGTTCGCGACGCAGCCATTTCGATTTTCCGCCGGTCGATCTCGAGCGCGCCTGGCCATGCGTTGCAGCGATGCGCGCGATCGCGGACGCGCGAGGCGTGTCGGTCGCCCGGATCGCGCTCGCGTGGCTGCTCGGCAAGCCGCATGTCACGAGCGTCATCATCGGCGCCAAACGCGTCGAACAGCTCGAAGACAATCTCGGCGCGGTCGATGTCGTCCTGACGGAGACCGAGCTTGCGCATCTCGATGCCGTGAGCGCGTTGCCTCCCGACTATCCCGGCTGGATGATCGATCGTCAGGCGGCGGGCAGGCTGCCGCGGCCTTTCGCGCGTGCCGAGTCGAAATAGGGCGGCCGACGGCGATCCTTGCCATGTTCGAAGGGATCGCCCGACGCTCAATGCTGCCCCGCACCGGGCATCCGTGCGGCGCGATCATCGCGGCAACCGCTAGAATTGCGGTTTTAGCCCGGAACACGTCCATGTCTTTTGCCTCGCTAGGCCTGATCGATCCCTTGCTGCGTAATCTGCAGGGCCTCAATTACCAGACACCCACGCCGGTGCAGGCCAAGGCGATTCCCGCTGTGCTCGGCGGCAAGGACGTCATGGCTGCGGCACAGACCGGCACCGGCAAGACGGCGGGTTTCGCGCTGCCGCTGCTGCAACGGCTGGTTCAGCACGGGCCGGCGGTGTCCAGCAACCGCGCGCGCGTTCTGGTGCTGGTGCCCACGCGCGAACTGGCTGAACAGGTGCACCAGAGTTTCGTGGAGTACGGCAAGGGCCTCGACTTGCGGTTTCTGGCCGCCTATGGCGGCGTGAGCATCAATCCGCAGATGATGAAGTTGCGCAAGGGCATGGATGTGCTCGTCGCCACGCCGGGCCGTCTGCTGGACCTCAATCGACAGAACGCCGTGCAGTTCGATCAAGTCCAGACGCTGGTGCTGGATGAAGCCGACCGCATGCTGGATCTGGGCTTCGCACGCGAACTCAACGCCGTGTTTGCCGCGTTGCCCGTGCAGCGCCAGACGCTGCTGTTCTCCGCGACGTTTACCGACGACATCCGCGCGATGGCGGCGAGCATTCTGCGCAGTCCGGTCGATATCAGCGTCAGCCCGCCCAATGTAACCGCCAGCAGGATCAAGCAGTGGGTGGTGCCGGTGGACAAGCGGAACAAGCCTGACCTCTTCATGCACCTGGTGGCCGAGAACAACTGGGACCACGCGCTCGTGTTCGTCAAGACCCGCAACGGCGTGGATTACCTGGCGGCCATGCTGAACGATGCGGGTTATGCGGTCGACACCATTCACGGCGACAAGCCGCAACCTGCGCGCCTGCGTGCGCTCGAGCGCTTCAAGACCGGCGAAGTGCAGATGCTCGTCGCGACCGATGTGGCCGCGCGCGGGCTGGATATCGACGACCTGCCGCTCGTGATCAACGTCGATCTGCCGATCGTCGCGCAAGACTACGTGCACCGTATCGGCCGTACCGGTCGCGCGGGTGCAAGCGGCGTGGCGGTGTCGCTCGTGTGTGCCGATGAAGCACCGCAACTGGCCGCGATCGAAGCGCTGATCCGGCAGACACTGCGCCGTGAGGAGGAGCCGGGTTTCGAAGCCGAACACCGCGTGCCGGAAACCAGCGCGACGGGGCAGATCATCAAGAAACCCAAAAAGCCGAAGAAGCCCAAGGTGCCGCAAGCGGGGGCGGGCGCAATGCCGGTGGCTGGCAAGAAGCCGCGACCGAAAGGTGGAGAAGGCAAGCGCAAGCCCGCGGGGCAGCGCGCCGCGGCTGCGGGCAAGGGGGCGAGCCTGTCGAGCGGTAGCCCGTTCAGCGTGCAAAAGCCGCGCGGCAAACCCGCCGGCAAGACGGCGGCGGGCTCGCGGAAGCCGGCTGGCAAGCCCGTGGGTGGTCGCGGTACGCGCTGATGCTGACGGTGGGGCGAGCCACGCTGGCCGCATTTCTACCTGTCGCCGTCTCGTGGGTTGCCCCAAAACAAGACGACGATTACACAGAACAACAATGCGCCCACCAAAACAAAATTCATGCTGCACCTTGCCTGAAGTGGACGGAATGGTTCGATCTCGGGCGGCCCGTCTGATGAAAGCCCAGTGGCCCGCTTTTAGTTAACGGGCAATGGCGCGGTTGGTCTACGTCAAGCAGCGTAGTTTTTTGATGCACGTCAAACAAATTCAGGAGCCGGGCGCCCCGTCCGAATGCATTTCCCTTGGAGACTGCGCCGGTGTCGTCTTCGCGCTTCGGCATCTTGCAGTAGTACGGGACGTCATGCGCCATCCGGAACGGCGGTCTCAGAGAATGGCAAGGAGCCGCAGCTGATGCTCGGTCTCGGTTCCTGTTATCAGTGTGTAGAACCGTGCCTCCCGACGTTCGAGCACTGAGAGATTCTGTGCGTCGGAAAACATGTTCCATTCGTCACCGTCGATACGCTCGAGTTTTCCATGAGTCCGTGCAAAAGCAAGCAACAACCGACTTGCTTCGCGTCGGATAACGATGCGTTCCATATTCAACACATAGGGGCGCCAGCCGCCCAGAAGAACGACGTAGTGAGGTATAGCGCTTTGGTTGATTGTCATCGCCGGCGTTGCCTTTTTCTCGAGATGGCGTCAGCTGATCGGAGCCCGTCGGCCATGTGCTTCGCGTTCGCGCGTTGACATGCCCGTCTTCAACCGAACTGTGAAGTCAGCCATCCTTCCGCCCATTTGGTTGCGTACGCAACTGCATCGTCGCGACGCTCGAAAGCAGCCATATCCCCGCTAGCGTGCACCTCTCGCTCCGCTCCGTCCACAAGTATCGTGATAATCCGCACGTGTGCGACGTACTGCCGATCGGCCCTGCGTGGTGTCGGATCGATTCGGAACCGAGTCGAATTGAAGAGCATAAGTCCCCCACATTCATGGTTGTCGCGAGTTGTGCCGTCGAGGGCACAGCGCGAAAGAGAGCCAGCCCGCAATGAAAAATCATCCGACCCTCGACAATCGAGCTTGCCATGAACGCTTCGTTTCGCTGGCTTGCTGCTGCCCGATGCTTATCCTCATGCTTTTGCGGTTACTGCCAGACATGCTTCCGAAGGTATCGGATGAACGTTAGTCGTAGGCTCAACCGATTCGCGCGCGCGTCTCGCGGGCGGGCTGTCGAGTCGTCTTCCACATCAGGAAGCCGTTCCGAGCGCGCGGAGTCGTCCATGGAGCGGACTGACTTCACTATCTGGAGAGTGGCGTGACCTGTCCAGACACGATCGCGCCACGCGCATTTCGCGCGATGGACGTCAAGCCTTGCCTGCAGTGATTCGACGAGCTAGAAAGGCGACAGCTACTCACGAGTTTTCCTTTGGGTGACGAGTTGCAGGGCAATGCATCGTCATGACCGGTCAGGAAGATGCGGCTGGCGCACTCACATCCGAACGCACGGAAGTTCGGCAGTAGCGTCACCCCGTCCTTCTTCCGATCGAAATCTGCGTCGCATTTCGTCAGCGTGAAAAACGGAGAGACGTTGGCCGGCAGGCCGAACACGATGTTCTCCTAGTACATTTTCCGAGGCGGTAACATGCGCTTCGCCCGTAGGCGCTGCCGTGCGACGGCGCTGGCCTTCTTTCGCTTGCGTTCTGTCGTGGGCTTTTCGTAGCTGGTTCGACTGCGCAACTCGCGAATCAACCCTATTTTCTCGATGCTGCGACGGAATCGCCGCAGCGCGACGTCGATCGGTTCGTTGACTTTCAATGTTACGGTTGTCACGGATGTCCTGTTTGTGAGTGTTCGAATGAAAAATTGACGGATCGTGCCATGACGACGCTCGGACTCGACATTCCGAATGTCCGGCGCCAATCGAAAGAGCACGTACCGCTATGTACATCTGCACGCTTGCCGACGACACAGCGCCGCACGCGAGATTCCGGCGAGCGAGATCGTGTCGGTCCACGCGATCTCGTGCCGTCTGTTCAATTCGAGCAGTGTGCGTCGGCGATCATTTCGTTATCCTGGTCGATGCAGATCGCATCGACATGGCGAGCTGCCTCAACCTGCGTTTGAAAGGAACGCGTGTGTTTCGCGATTGTCGTC
This sequence comes from Burkholderia sp. Bp9012, assembly GCF_003853825.1. NCBI lineage: Bacteria > Pseudomonadati > Pseudomonadota > Betaproteobacteria > Burkholderiales > Burkholderiaceae > Burkholderia > Burkholderia sp. Bp9012. The sequence goes on from NZ_QTQA01000018.1 coordinate 22,933, forward strand.
GATGATGGTCTCGGCATAGCGCAGCGATGCGCGACGTGCGTCACCGGCGGTATCGAACGGTGCATTGTCGCGAAGCCTGAAAGTCTGGCTTTGCGTCATCGTGTCGGTGGCATCGCGAAGACAAATCCTGACTGCCGCGTCGAAGCCGGCATCATGGCTGTGCGGGGCGCCACTCGTCGCCGGAACATGCTGGTAAATCAGTGGATGAATTTCGAATCCACGGTAGAAATGTGTGCTCATGACATGCTCCTGACGTTCGGCCACAGCGAATGCTGCGGCCGAACTCGTCCGGCCGATCGCCGTCCATCGTAGGGCGGGCCGACGGGTTGAAGAGGATAACGTTGCAGCGCGGAGGCGGGGCGGTGCCGCAAGCGGGAAGCGGTGGAGGGGGAGCGCTCGGAGGGCGGGTGATCGCTCGGATGAGCCCATCATACGCGCATCGTTTGTCGGGCGTTCAACTGATTCCGTATTGCATCCAACAGCGCACGATGGTGATGCCACAGGCGTGTGATGTCGGGCTGCGAAGCCAGCTTCGCTTCACGCCGAAACCGCATTTCACGACCGCAGCGGCTGCTTGTGCGGCGGCGATTTCGATTGCTATCGCGGAGACGTCGTGCGCTTCTTTTGATGCGATTTCGCGACTGAAGACTGTTTGGGCGGCACCCAGTTCAACGCCGTGCCGAGCCTCGGCAACATCGCTGGTTGTTTGGCGCGTGGAGGCGCCTTGCGCGACCTGATGTGCATGGTTTTCCGATCGCGTCTGAACACGCGCATTGTGACGGGCATTGGGTTGCACGCAGATCCAGTGTCTCGATGCGAAACGGACGGCCCGGTCGGGCCTGCATCGAAACGTGTCGTGTCCGCGACGGAGGTGCGTGATGCAAAGGAGCGACGACAGTGACGCGCCGCTCCGTGAGCGAGGCTGTGAGGGCTTAAGAAGGTTACAGCGGGGTGATGTTCGCTGCTTGCAGGCCTTTGGGGCCGGTCTTGGTCTCGTAGCTGACTTTCTGTCCTTCGGCAAGACTCTTGAAACCATCGCCACGAATCTCGGAGAAGTGAGCGAACAGATCGTCACCACCACTGTCGGGCGTGATGAAGCCAAAACCCTTGCTATCGTTGAACCACTTGACGGTACCGGTATCCATGTTAGATCTCCTGAGAATGAACGAGCGTATGCGCCGACGATGGGCGCCGAAAATAATCAAGGAGGGAAAGGACAACGAGTACCGCGGGTCGCGGTCAATGATGGGCAGCAATCGCGCTTCTTGAATACTTCATCGCCGACAGTACGCGCCGTCAGGAAGGGTGTCAAGCGCTTTCGGTCGAGGGGATGAACATGGCCCTTGTCCGTTTCTGGTTGATTTCGAGCCGGATTGAGCGTTGCCGGTCGAGTCGAGGCACAAGCGCGGCACACATTTTTGCGAAGACGGATTTGCCTCGAATGGTCGACGCGCGCGGCCTGGATAGCGGAATCGTGATTCGCACCATCCACTGCGGCCGTTTTTACTGCAACCTGCGGTGCGCCACGCCAAGCGGGGCAACATCGTCTCGACCGCCGAACTGACTGGCTGACGAAACAGTTACAAGATACCTGTTGACCTGGGAGCTACCCGGCGGTTAGTGTGTCGTCCGAAGTTCAAGAAGTTCGATTGCTGTTCATCAATTGCTCGTCCCTCAACGGTATCGCTGTCCTCCCCCTCCTTGACGCTTCGCGCCCTCTTTAGCAGGGCAGATATTCGTATTTCTCTCTCAAGGATTATTCATGGATACCGATACGGTCGAGTGGTTCAACCGATAGCAACGGCTTTGGCTTCATCCCCCCCGACGAGGTCGGCGACGACCTGCACGTTCAGCCTCTCCAGGCTGGAGCAGCGGGCTTCAAGACTCCGGCTGGAAATAGGAAGGCGCGTTTCGGAACGAAGCAAGACCGACAGGGTCTGCTAGCGCCGAACATCAAGCCTCCGTGAGGTCTGAAGCTCCGGCTTCCCGTGAGGGACGCCGTGTCGCAGCGACATGCACGCGAAGCTTTGCCCCTCCCCAGTTGGAGCGAGCGCTCCTGCTGCATCGATGCTCGTTGCGCAGCGTGCCGAACGCCATACACCTCGTTGCACACTTCTCCCTGGCTGCAACGCCTTTTTGTCACTTCCCGCTTGCTTTGGATTCGGCGCGAAATGACTTTGAATCAGTGCGCCCGTGCGCGTCTCGCACGAAACGCACCTACTCGAACATCACTAAAACTAAAATGCACGACAAACAAGTTCATCTATACAACGGCTATGCGGTTCAACCTTCGGCGCATCGCTTGCCCGATGGAACCTTTTCATCCAATCTGCTGCTCGACCGCACCGGTTGCGCGCGTACAGAAGGCCGCTACCAGTTCTACTCGCTCGATTACTTCGCGAGTGAAGAGCAGGCGCTTCTGCATTCGGCACGCTGGGCACGCAACTGGGTCGATACACGCGGTTGATCGCCGCATGAGGAACCGGTGCTGGTCAGGATCGTGTGGGCGGTTTGATTCGCGATCGAGCCGTTTGCTTTTCAGCGACCGATAGACCGCTACGCAGCGGCAACGGTCGAGCTGCCGGTCATCTCGATGTCATTCCGAGGATCGAAAAATTTCGCGAACGGATCGGGCAGTGTTGCCGTTTGTCGCGTTCGTCGACGAGCGCTTATTCAGGCGGCATTCGCTCGTGATCGTCAAGTCGCGGGTGTGGCATGTTGGCGCCGCTAAGGCACCATCATCGAGGATGCTTCATTTCCTCGGATTCCACCGCGGCGATTCGTTCTTCGCTTGCGGAAACAGAGTCCATGGCTTCGTCGATCGATGCCAATGCATACTCGCAGGCCAGTTTCGTTTCTTCGACCGCAGGCTCTGGCTCCTCGTCTTCGCTGGGCGGAGGGGAAAGCATGTCTTCAAGCATCATCGCAAGTTCAGGGGTGTCCCATTCCTCGCCTCTTTGTTCCTTCTTCTTTATATAGTGCCGGATTTCCGCGTCCTGATCCGGCGAGAGTGGAAGGTGTCGAAACGTGTTGCTCGGGTTGGCGTCGATCATGATATTGCTCCGAAGGTTCAGCGATGACGGTGACGGAACAGTTTGCTATTTGCCGCAGCGCGCATCCTGAATTCGCTCGAGGCGGGAAAAAAGCTCGTCAACCTGGAGCGAGAGGACCCTGTTTTGCCCGGATTGCGTGCGGAGTTTTCCGAGCCTGACTCTCCAATACGCAGGATCACTTACAGACGATTTGTTGACGAACGCATGTTGTGCGTGCTCGAGCAGTCCGATCGCTCGCCTGATATGGACCAATTCGCGTTCCGCTTCACAGTACCAGCTCATGTTTGCCGCCGTTGATTATGAATTGCATCTTGTTTTTCTGTCCCGCAGGAACTCTCGAGTTCACTCAAAAGGCGGTGCAGGAGCCGATTCCGGGCTGTGCGGCTGTCGCACGGCTCGACGGTGTGGTGAGAGGGGAAAATGTGGTGCGCAAGCAAAGGCACGACACCATCTGGAGCGGGCGAGCAGTCGATCTGCAAACGGGGCTCGGATGAGACCATCATACGCGCATCGCCGGTCGGACAACCGCTTTATTTCGGCTGCGACGAAGCACGCTTGTCCGATGTCGCCGTTGCACGCCGGCGCGCGAACCTCGAGGGCGTGGCGGAATAGGGCGAAGGCCGTCGAGCGACCATGCCGGAAGCTCGCGAGGAATCGAATTTTGCGCCATATGACGTGATAACGCTCTTCGAGAGGAGGCACGCAGAGGGAAACGCAATCGCGGATCCGGATCATGCGTGTGCCGGGTTCGATGGCGGATAGCCGCTGTCATGTGCGGGCAGCGATCCGCTGGCAAACCCGGTGATCGCGATACGCGCGAGGGCACCTTCAGTCGCTCCAGTTCGAAAAAAATCGGGGCGTCCTGCGTTGCCCGTTCCCGTGTATAGTGGGCTTCCCCGTGTGGAGCGACCAACATGCCGACATATCCGTTTCTTCTCTACAAGGGGTACGAACTTCATCCTCTTGTCTTCCCCCGTACGTTCGATCGCTTTGACAGGCATTCCCGTTACGCCGAAGGGTATGACATTGCGGTACGAATATGTCGTCCGGCCTCGATTGAAAGCTCACCTGCCAGCCGCGTTTTCAGGCTGAACCAGCCCGATACTTTCTCCGAATTTGGCGTGGCGAGGCGCGCCGCCCGGCAGCAGGGAAAGGACATCATCGACGGGAAAGTGAGCGGGGCTTCAGTCGTCGACTTGTGAAAGTGCGACGGGCATGCAAGGCGAGCCCTCTCCCGCGCATGTTCGCGAGCGCCCGGTGAGCTGTTATCGATGTGCTTCCTGGCGTGATTTTCACGGACGGTTGCCCGATCGCGTGACAGCAGTCGGGCGTCGTCAACGAAAGAACAGTTCCCGCATGCCAAAGGTGTGATGCGCTTCGGCCGCCATGAGCACCATGAGCACCAGCAGGCACAGCGGCGGTATCAGGATCGCGTACACCAGCGCCAGCCGCTCCCACATCATGTGCATGAAGATCGATACGATCAGCCCGGCCTTGGCGATCATCAGCACGACGATCAGCACCCATCGCAACAGGCCCTGCACGTGGAAGTAATCCACGAGATACGACAACGTGCTCAGGACGAACAGCAGGCCCCAGATCTTCAGGTAGATGCCGATCGGGTGCTGCTGGCCGTGCGCGGCGTCGGGTCGATCGGCGGGATTGGTGTGGTCCATGATCTGCCTCACCACAAATAGAACAGCGCGAAGATGAACACCCACACCAGGTCGACGAAGTGCCAGTACAGGCCGGCGATCTCGACGATCTGGAAGTTGCCGTGCTCGGTGAACCCCGGCTGCAGGATCTTGCGCGCGATCAGCAGCAGGTAGACCACCCCGCAGGTCACGTGAAAGCCGTGGAATCCGGTGATCATGAAGAAGCAGGCGCCGAACTGCGTGGCGCCCAGCGGGTTGCCCCACGGGCGAATACCTTCATGGACGATCAGCTTGGTCCATTCGAAGGCCTGCATCGACACGAAGGTCACGCCGAGCAGCGCGGTCGCGAGCAACAGTGCGGCGGCGCGCCTCGCATTGCGCCGGTAGCCGAAATTGACTGCCATCGCCATGGTGCCGCTGCTGGTGATCAGCGTGAACGTCATGATGGCGATCAGCAGCAACGGCACGTCGACGCCTGCCACGGTGAGCCCGAACACCTTGGACGTGTCGGGCCACGGCGCCGTGGTCGACATGCGCACCGTCATGTAGCCGATCAGGAAGCTGCTGAAGACGAAGGTGTCCGACAGCAGGAAGATCCACATCATCGCCTTGCCCCACGGCACCTTGAAGGCTTCGCGGTCGGCCGACCAATCCGTGACGATGCCGCGCCAGCCGTCAGGGCCGGCGTCGGCGGGCGGAGGGGCAGCGGATTCGGGCGGGAGCGTAGGCGAAGTCATGGCGCGGCTCCATATAGCGGCCCGCAGATGGCGGCGACAATCGCGGGGGTGAGCCACCACATCGCCGCCAGCAGCACGAGCCAGACCGCCAGCAGGAAATGCCAGTAGAGGGCGCACAGGGAAATGGCGCGTTGAGCCCGGAACGGGTCCATATGCCGGCGTTGCGCGATCGTCACGGCCCAGGCCGCCAGCCCGCCGAGCACGTGCAATCCGTGCAGGCCGGTAAGCAGGTAGAGGAAGCTGTTGGAAGGATTGGCGATGAGGGTCTGCCCGGCCGCCGACATCATGCGCCACGCGATCAATTGCCCGATCACGAACACGGCGGCCAGCACGCCGCCGCATACCAGCCACGCCATGCGGTGCACGGTCAACTGCCTGGCACGCTGCATGGCCACGCTTGCCAGCGCGAGCGCGCCGGTGTTCCACCACAGCAGCGCGGGATGCGGGATCGGCTGCCAGTCGGGCTCGCGCATGCGCATGCCGTAAGCGAGCAACAGCAGTGAAAACAATGCCGTTGCCACGGCCATGAACACGATCAGGCCGATGCGGCTCGCATTCGGCACGACGGGCGGCGACGTGTCGGGAACGAAGGTGCGCGGCAGCGTGGTCATTCGCGTGCCTCGCCGGGTTGAAGCGTCGGGGGGGCCGGTTCCGGTTCCGGTGCCGTCGCGGGCGGCTGGTTTTGCGGGACGAAGTCTTCCGTTTGTCCCGGCGGGCTGTATTCGTACGCCCAACGGTAGACGACGGGTTGCGCGGCGCCCCAGTTGCCGTGCGTCGGCGGCGTTTGCGGCGTTTGCCATTCCAGCGTGGTGGCCCGCCAGGGGTTGCCGTCGGCACGCTTGCCGCGCACGAGGCTCCACGCCAGGTTGTACAGGAACAGCAACTGCGCCACCGCCACGATCAGCGCGACGACGGTGATGAAGGTGTTGAGCGTCTGAGCCGAGTGCGGAATGAAGCTGTAACCCTCGTACGCGTAATACCGCCGAGGCATGCCGAGGATGCCGAGATAGTGCATCGGGAAGTAGATCGCGTAGGTGCCGACGAAGGTGGCCCAGAAGTGCGCGCGTCCGAGCGTGTCGTCGAGCATGCGGCCCGTCACCTTCGGATACCAGTGGTAGATGCCGCCGAACACCACCAGGATCGGCGACACGGCCATCACCATATGGAAGTGCGCCACCACGAAGTACGTGTTCGACAGCGGAATGTCCACGCTCACGTTGCCGAGATAGAGCCCGGTCAGCCCGCCCAGCACGAAGGTGCTGATGAAGCCGATGGCAAACAGCATCGGCACGGTCAGGTGGATATCGCCACGCCACAGCGTCAGCACCCAGTTGTAGACCTTGAGGGCGGTCGGGATGGCGATGATGAGCGTGGTGGTCGCGAAGAAGAAGCCGAAGTACGGATCCATGCCGGCGATGAACATGTGGTGGGCCCAGACCACGAAGCTCAGTGCGCCGATGATGACGATGGCCCACACCATCATCCGGTAGCCGAAGATGCTCTTGCGCGCATGGGTGCTGATGAGGTCCGACGCGATGCCGAAGGCCGGCAGCGCGACGATGTAGACCTCCGGATGCCCGAAGAACCAGAACAGGTGCTGGAACAGCAGCGGGCTGCCGCCGGCATGCTTGAGCGATTGCCCCATCGACACCACGGCCGGTATGAAGAAACTGGTGCCGAGCGTTCGATCGAGCAGCATCATCACCGCCGACACGAACAGCGCAGGAAACGCGAGCAGCGCCATGATGGTTGCGATGAAGATGCCCCACACCGTGAGCGGCATGCGCATGAGCGTCATGCCGCGGGTGCGGGCCTGCAGCGTGGTGGTCACGTAATTCAGGCCGCCCATGGTTGCTGCGACGATGAAGATCGCGAGCGATACGAGCATCAGCACGATGCCCCATTCGACGCCCGGCGTACCGGGCAGGATGGCCTGGGGCGGATACAGCGTCCAGCCCGCGCCGGTCGGCCCGCCCGGCACGAAGAAGCTCGCGACCAGCACCAGCACGGCCAGCAGGTAGACCCAGTAGCTCAGCATGTTGAGAAACGGGAACACCATGTCGCGCGCGCCCAGCATCAGCGGGATCAGGTAGTTGCCGAAGCCGCCCAGGAACAGCGCGGTCAGCAGGTAGATCACCATGATCATCCCGTGCATGGTGACGAACTGGTAGTAGTGGTTGGCGTCGATGAAGCTGAACTTGCCGGGAAAGCCGAGCTGCAACCGCATCAGGTCCGACAGGACGAGGCCGACCAGACCGATGGCGATGGCCGTCAGCGAATACTGCACGGCGATGACCTTGTGGTCCTGGCTCCAGACATAGCGGGTCCAGAAGCTTTTCGGGACGTGATCGATGTGCGCGTAGGGCATTGCGTCTGCTCCGCTAGGGCTGGCGGTTGGCCGCGGTGCTGGCGGCCGGGCCGCCTTGCGATTCGATGTAGGTCACGAGCGCGGTCAGCTCCTGCTCGCTCAGGTCGAAATGCGGCATGATCGGTGCGTACCCCTTCACGACGCGGGCCGTCGGGTTGCGGATGAACGCGCGCAGATAGGCTTCGTCCACCTTCGCGGTGCTGCCGTCGGCCATCGTTTCGGTCTTGCCGTACAGGCCCTTCCAGGTCGGGCCCACGCGCGGACTGCCGTCCACGGTATGGCACGCGAAACAGCCCTTGGCTGCCGCGAGCGCCTTGCCCTGGTCGGCGAGCGCCTGGGTGCTGCCGCCTGCCGTGGCGGCAGCGGCCTGCACGCCGGCCTGCTGCCGCTGCGCGAAGGTGGTCTGCTGCGCCAGCCATCGCGAGAATGATGCTTCGTCTTCCACCACCACCACGCCGCGCATGTTCGAGTGGCCGATGCCGCACAGTTGCGCGCACAGGATGTCGTAACGTCCCGCCTTGGTCGGTGTGAACCAGAAGGTCGTCACCATGCCGGGGACCATGTTCATGCGCGCACGGAACGGCGGCACATAGAAGTCGTGCAGTACGTCGAGCGACCGTGTCAGAACCTGGATCGGCCGGTTCAGCGGGAGGTGGACCTCGGGCGTCTCGATCAGGTAGTTGTCGCGGCCGTTGGGGTCGGCGGGGTTCAGGCCGAACGGGTTGTCGTTGCTGACGTAGCGCGCGTCCGTCGTGCCCAGCTTGCCTCCGGTGCCGGCGAAGCGGAAGCGCCATTGCCATTGCCGGCCGAGCACTTCCATCTGCAGCACGTTGCGTGGCGGCCGGATGTAGTCCGCGTAGACGAAGAGACCGGGTGCCAGCAACGCCGCCACACCGACGGCGGTCAGGCCGATCAGCCACCATTCCAGCCGCCGGTTGTGCGGCTCGTAGGCCGCGCGATGCCCGCCGCGGTGGCGGTAGCGGATCAGTGCGATCGCGATGAACAGGTTGATCGCGATGAAGAATGCGCCGGTGATGACGAGCGTGATCGTCAGCATGTCGTCCATGCGCACCCAGTTCGACGCGATCGGCGTGATCCACCAGGGACTGGCAAAGTGAAACCCCACCGCCAATGCGATGATCACGATCAGGGCAATCGCAAGCGCCATGGGCCGCCTCGCCGCGCCTCACTCGCCGGAGCCGCTAACCCGCGCTCCTGGCATCGTCGTGCCGCCTTGCCGGATTTCGTATTACATTTTGCCGGCAGTCCACCCAGACCGATTCGCCAAGCGTCGTCGGCGGCTCTAAAGAAAAGGTAGTCCGCGCCTTTGCATCGTGCAAGGCAGCGCAAGGGGGGGAAGCACGCTCCCATACCCGCATGCATCGCACGACAGACGATGCCACCCGCCGCGACGACGAGCAAAACGGCCGCCTTCTGCATGGATTGTCGAGGCGGCCGTCTCGCGCGGCGCGACGAACCGGCGTGTCAGTGCATCGCGTTCTGCTTGCGCCGTTCGAGCATGCCGTAGACAACGGCGGTCACCACACCGAACAGCAGGTTGGCCAACAAGGGTCCGGATCCCCGCTCCGAGATGAACCACGGGAACACGGCGGTCATCACGTAGAAGTTCCATACGTACGCGACGATCCCGAAAGCCAGGCCGATGACGGCCTCCATGCCGACGCTCGAATCGAAGCGGAACGGGGCCATGATCGCGGCGAGGATCATCCCCATGATGGCGCCGAGCACATAGTGCAGCAGCAGCGCCATTCCCACGATGCTGAAGCTGAACACCGACATCTGTTCGAGCGCACTGCGGCCCATCACCATTGCCGCGATCTTGTGGGTCGGTTGCCACGGGCTTTCATCGAGCACCATCGTCGACCAGAAGAATTCGAGCACGATCACCAGGGCGCCACCCGCAAGACCGGCTACGGCAGCGGCGAGCCAGTCCGGCATGCGCCGTTGCCAATGGTGTGATTGAATGTGCAGTTCCATAGAACCTCCTTGCTGAAGGATCAACCTCAGCACTCAGGCAGGCCGGTTTTCGGGTGTCAGGGGAAAACCGGTGACGTGGGTTCGCCGCCTTCCAGATCCGCATTCGGAAAATGTCGGGCGATCATCTGCTCGATTTCCTGCTCTCGCAATGCCGGCACGTCGGCCATGATCAGGATCTGGCCTTCCTTGATCGCTTCACGAAACCGCTCGAGTCGCGCGTTCGGCTCGGCGATGCCGATCATCCCGGCCGTCCACGCGCCGAAGCCCGCTCCCACCATCGTCAATGCGACGACGGCGCCGCCCGCGATCACGAGCTCTGCAGGGGGGTATACGAGCGCGACGAGACCGATGAGCGCGCCCGTCGCGCCGCCGAGTGCGACACCACGCTCGAGCGCATGCACGACATCGCTGCTTTGCAGCAAAGACGCTTCGGGTAACTCATCAAGCGTGACACTGTGATCGGCGAGGACGTGGATATGGCGCCAGATGATGCGCGCGCGGAGCAAGTCATCCACGACCGCCTTGGCCATCCGCGTGTCGGGTACGAGGAAATAGAGGCGCCTCATGTCGGCCCCCTTTTTCAGTCTGGAGTACGTTCTATTTTATGTCACCATCGGCAGCGTGGTACCTGTGCGCGCGTACGTGGTTACACGCGATCACGCTTCAGTGCAGTCGGTCATCGCGCGAGTGCGCTGTAGATGGGGCGAACAACACATCAGCGGAAATCTGCACGGAACCCTTTTTCTCGAACACTTCGCGCGTCGGCTCGTTGCTGCCGCCTGACCGCGAACGTTGAATGTCCGTCGCGGCCGGTACGCCGGCAACCAGGCCCGCGTGACGCCAGGGTTCACCGCCGTGCCATCCGCGTCGCGCGCCCCCGGCGCGACTTCCTCAAGCGCCTGCTGCCCCGTTTCGGCACGCGGCAGCCCGATCGCGACGCACGGGACGCCGAGCGTCGCGCGCTTCGATATGACGATGAAGGGCGCGTTTCGCTCAGCGCGGAAAGGCCCGGTCAGACCGCACCGGTGACGTGCAACGTGTGAATCTTTTCATCGGCATAGCCGAGTTCGCGCAGCACGGCATCGGTATGCTGGCCGAGCGCCGGCACCGGATTCATGCGTGGCTCATCGCTCGGTGCGAAACCGGGCGGCAATTGGGCAGGGATCTCGCCAGCAGGCGTATCAACGCGGGTCCAGCAATGTGCGCGGCGAGCTGTTCGTGCGTCCAGACGCCGTGCATGTCGTTCATTCGCGAGTTCGCGATGCCGGCTTGCTCGAGCCGTCGATCACGTCGACGGCCGTCAGCGTCGAGAACGCGCGGACGATGACGGCCGCGAGTTCGTCACGATTCGCGATGCGGCGGCTGTTCGACCCGAAGCGCTCGTCGGCCGCCAACTCGGGCATGCGGATCACGGTCTCGCAAAAGCGCATCCATTCGTGCTCGTTCTGCAGCCCGAGCATCACGGTCTTCCCGTGCCCGGCCGTGAACGGACCGTACGGAAAGATCGTCGCGTGCGATGCGCCGGCTTGCCGCGGCGGCGGCTGTCCGTCGATCTCGCAGTAGAGCGGATAGCTCATCCACTCGACCATGCTTTCGAGCATCGACACGTCGATGTGCCGGCCGCGTCCGGTGCGGCTGCGTTCGATGAGCGCGGCGAGGATGTTCGTGAACGCATACATGCCCGCCGCGATGGCGGCGGCGAGCAGCTTCTCCATGTTCGCCTGCGCGCCGCATGGCTCACGCGCGTCGAACCGGCGCGCGGCCTCGAAGCTCATTAGGCTCGCGGCCTCAACCGAAGCATGGCGCAGCAGCGTGCCCATGTTGTACACCTGGCCGTGACACGCGCCGGAATTGCCGCCCGCGCGGTTGATTTCCTCCATGATCACCGATGCCTCGGTCAGGCCGAGGCCCGAGCCGCCGTATTCCTGCGGAATCAGCGCGGCGAGCCAGCCAGCTTTCGTCAGCGTGTCGACGAACGCTTCGGGATAACCGCGTTCCGCGTCGATCTTGCGGAAATATTCGGCGGGAAACTCGCCACACAGGTCGCGAACGGCTTCGCGAATGTCCTGGTACGCGTCGGCATGATTCATGTTTCGGATCCCGTAATGTCAGGCGAGGATCGCGCTCGCGGACGTGGTCGGCGAGGCGGCCGCACACGCTGAAGGTGTTGCCGAGGAAAGTCGGCCGTGCCGCGCGATAGGCGTATTCGACGATCGTCGCGCCGGACAGCGCGCGCGTCACGAGTTCGAGCAGCAGCGTCGCGATCAGTGGGCCGTGCACGACGAGGTCCGGATAGCCTTCGACGTCGCGCACGTAGGTGCGGTCGTAGTGAATGCGATGCCCGTTGAAGGTCAGCGCGGAATAGTGGAACAGCATGACTTCATCCGGCGTGATGTCGCGCTGCCATTGCGCATCGTCGGGTGCGGCCTTCGGCGGAGGCGCGGCCGGGCCGCGATAGACGATGTCGTGTTCCTCGCGGATCGCGATTTCGCCCGCGGATTCGATCAAGTGCTCGACAGTGACGAAGCCGAGCGTGCCGCGGCAAACGATCGTCGAGCTGATCGGCGAACTGGCCGCGAGTGGCGCGTGGACGGGCATCACGTTGCGCGAGGGCGAATCCGCGCCGTCGTGACGGGCGGGATGCGCGGGACGCGCGGGCTCAGTCCGCGAGCCAGTGCGCGGACGACCAGTCGCCGCGTTCGGCTGCCGCGGATGCGGTGTGCGAAGTCCTGCCGTGTGAACGATACGCATTCACCAATGCCGCGATCGGTCTTTCGTTCGTCATGCTGATTGCGGACGGAACGATGAACATGCATGAAATGACACATTCGCCATTGCGCCCGAGCATGCCCGCGTCGATCGGCTCGCCCTCGCACCGGCGGCCGGCCGGTCGCGCGCAGACATCGCCCGTCGGCAGGTTGTACGAAGCTCGATATTGAAACTACACTGATTATCGGCCGGCGCCGAGACACGCGGCTCATCCATTCAACACGCATCACAGTACTAATTAAACGCGTGCCGACAATCGCCATAGAGGATGCTTGCCTTGTTCCTCAACATCCAGCGGGGGAAGTGGCGATGAAATTCGGGGCTGCGCGTCATCCGTCAACGGTTTGCTAGCCGAACGGCGCGCGCATGAGCACGACCGCAGGCATTCACGCGACGTCACTCGGGCTGCACGGCTCAAGCCCGGCGATGGCCGACCTGCGCCGCTATCTGGCGAAGGTCGCGCAGACCGATACGACGGTGCTCGTGACCGGTGAAACCGGCACTGGCAAGGAGCGCGTCGCCACCGCCGTCCACCGCCTCAGCACCCGGACCGACAAGCCGTTCATCGCGGTGAACTGCGCCGCGGTGCCCGACAGCCTGTTCGAGTCCGAGATGTTCGGTCACGAGCGCGGCGCCTTCACCAGCGCCCAGAACGCGTTTCCCGGCCGCTTCGTCGAGGCCGACGGCGGCACGCTGTTCCTCGACGAAGTCAGCGAGATGCCGCCCGCCGTTCAGGCCAAGCTGCTGCGCCTGCTCGAGGACCGCACGGTGACGCCGGTTGGCTCGCTGCGCCGGCGCCCGGTCGATGTCCGGATCGTGGCCGCCAGCAACGAAAGTCTGGAGGACCTGGTCGCGGAACGCCGTTTCCGCGCCGACCTGTTCTATCGGTTGAACGTCGCGCGCATCGAGATACCGCCGCTGCGGGAGCGGCCGGAGGACATCGCGTCGATCGTCGATCACTTCGTCGCCGAACATAACGAGCGGCGCGCGATGCGGGTGGGGCGGCCCGATCCGGCGCTGCTCGAGTGCATGCGGCACTACCGGTGGCCGGGCAACGTGCGTGAGCTGCGCAACCTGGTCGAGGCGTTGTTCGTCGATGCGCCGGAAGGGCGTCCGTTCGGGCTGGGCGACCTGCCGCCGGCATTCCGCCGCCTCTTCCTGCAGGACTTTTCGGCCGGTGAGCACGAGCGCGAGCGACTGGTCTCGGTACTGCGCCAGACCAACTGGAACAAGATGGAAGCGGCGCGCCAGATGAACTGGTCGCGCATGACGCTGTACCGCAAGCTGGCCAAGTACAACCTGGACGCCGGCAACACTGCCTCGGTGTGACAGCCGGGCTGTCACATGGTACAGCCCCGCAGCTTTCGCGAATCCCGCTCCGGTCGGGAAATTTCACGGCAAATCATGCGCTTGCGTCAGCGCACACGCGTTGGCCCGCTCCTTGCGAAGCAACACGGACAGACCGCCCGTCGCCATGCAAGGAGGCCGTCGTGCACGTCATCGAGCCACTCCAGGACGCCCCGCCGGAACCGGCGCAGCCGGCCGGCCCGCCACGGCCGCTGCTCGCCAGCTATGCAAACTATTTCGAGGTCGGGCACAACGCGTTCGAGTTCCTGATCGATGCCGGACAGGTCGAGCCGCAGACCGGCAACGTCCAGTTGATGAGCCGCGTCGCGGTCAGCCCGGTGCACGCCAAGCTGCTCGCGCAACTGCTGGCGAGCGCGATCGCCCAGTTCGAGGCGGCCCACCACGCAATCCCCGACATCGGCGAACCGGAAACGGATCTGGCGATTCTTCCCCCGCAGGAATTCGAGCGGCGCGCGATCGATGCGCGCAGCAAGCCGATGCTCGGCGGCCGTCGCGACGAGCCCGATCAAAACCAGAGCTGAGGACACGACATGGCAGCGCAACTCCATCCCAACCGCATGGTCCTGACCGACCGTTTCCCGATGCTGGGCTTCACGATTCGCGTCGGCCACGCGCCGTGCGTCGCGGAACTGGTGATCGCCACCGATCCCGCGCTGTTCACGCGCAAGGACGGGCGCACCTCGTCGACGTTCTACACCAGCCGCGAGGACGGCCTGCTGGCGATCCCGCGCGGCGAAGCGGTGTTCATGGTGCCGCCGGCGGTGCTGGCTCGCTTCGTGGGCGCTAGCCGCCTGTGGTTCGGTCTCGCCACCGCCGCGTCGCCCGATGCCGACGCGTGGACGATCGACGTGTTGCCGAATGCCGACAGCCCTTACGTGTCGCTGTCGGGGCTCAGCGATCGCGGGTTGCGCAGGGTCCGCATGTTTCCGACGCGCGGTGGCGCCGCCGTCAGGAGTCCGCTGTTGAGCTGGGCGGGCGACGGCACCCGGCCGGGCGCGACCGCCGTACCGGCGCCCGCCGCGCCGGGAGCCGTCTCCGCCGCGCCGCAGCCGGCCGTCGAACCCGTTGCGCCGCATCACGATGTTCACTACGACGACGGCTTCGGTCCGCTTCCGCCGCTGAATGCCGCAACGCCCGTCGCGGCGAAGCCCCCCGCAACGGCACCGGTGCCGGCCGCGCACCCGGCGTCCGTCGCCGCGCCGGCGCCCGTCTCGCAGGGGATGAGCGACGATGTCGAATTCCGCATCGCTGGCGAGCGACGCAGTTTCACCTGGCCACGGCCGCGCAAGCTATCGACCGTCGAGCGGGCCGCGCTGCGCGCGATCCTGAGCGCGAATCCGGCCACCGCGTCGCTGATGCTGCTGTTGCCGGTCGCGATGCGCAACGGCCTGTCGGTGTCGATCGGCGCGGGCGCGGGCGCCGGGATGGAATCCGGGGCCTCGGGCGCGGTCGGCGTCATCTTCGACGCCAATGGCGACGACATCGGCGTGTTCGTGTCGGGCGAGCTCGACTTCGGCTACATCGTGTCGGCGAGCCTCACCGGCCAGATCAGCCTGCTGCGCGGTCATATCGACGATTTCTCGGGCACCGGCACGACCGCCGGCGTGATGGTCGGCGAAAGCGCGGCTGGCGGCATTTCGGCGCTGTTCAACGCCCGCGGCGAATTCGTCGGCGTCACGCTGTCGGCCGGCGTCAGCGTCGGCAGCCCGGTGAGTATCTTCGTCGGTGTTTCGCGCGCCGCGGCGGGCACGATTGCCACCTCGTCGTCGCTCGCGTGGTCGCATGCCCTGAGCGACGACCCGGAGGCCTACGGCATCGATGCGCCGCCGTACAGCGACGACGATGCGGCCGCCGAGCCGCCCGCGACGGCCAGCGCGCTCGCGCTGGGCGCGCGCGAGAACAGCCTCGTCACGCGCACCGCGGCCAGCCCGAATTTCGACGAGGGGCGCGGCAGCAAGACGATCGACCGCATCATCATCCACATCGCCGACGTACCCACCGTCCAGCGGGTGGTGAATACCTTCACTAATGCCGCGTCCAAGGTGAGTTCGCATTATCTGGTCGGGCAGGAGGGCGAAGTCGTCCAGTTCGTCTCCGAGGCCGACACGGCGTGGCACTGCAAGGGCTCGAACCAGCGCAGCATCGGCATCGAACACATTGCGGTGAAGCGCGGCGGCGCCGACTACCCGCGTCGCAACGGCACCGTCCAGCATTTCGACGCGCTGGCGCCGACCCAGATCCAGTACGAAACCTCGGCCGCGCTGGTCGCGTCGCTATGCGACAAGTATCAACTGCCGATCAATCGCACGACGATCATGGGCCATCGCGAGGCCGACACCTCGACCGGCCATACCGCCTGCCCCGACGGCAACTGGGACTGGGACTACTTCATGCGGCTGGTCAACAGCCGCACCTGCCAGCCGCAAGCGGCCGGCCAGGCTCTGTGGCTCGCCGCCCGCGGCCTCGGCGACGACATTCCGCTCGATCCCGGCGTCGGCGGCCTGTCGATCGGCACCGATGCACTGGAGATCGGCGACATCATTCTCAGCACCACCGGCAATCCCGGCTCCGGCGTCATTCGTGCAGGCTCCGGCGCCGAGGTCAGCCACGCGATGCTCTACGTCGGCCAGGGCGGGCAGGTGATCGAGGCGATTCCCGGCGGGGTCCAGCTGCGCCCGCTCGCGGATGCGCTGGCCGATGCGCGCCTCGCGGTCGCGTTTCGGGTGCCGGGCCTGACCGATACGCAGCAGCGGCAGGTCGCCGATGCCGCCGCGCGCTACCTCGATCGCGGTTTCAACTACGTCGGGCTGGTCCGCTGCGGGAGCTATCTGATCGACCGCCGCGCGTGCGACCTGCTGTCGGGCGACGCGGCGGAGCGCTGTCGCCGCTTCGTCGGCCGCATCGAACTCGGAGACGGCGCCGACACCGACAACTTCTTCTGCTCGCAACTGGTCGCCCAGTCCTTCCAGGACGCAGGCAGGCCGATCGTCACCGTGCCGCCTCACTGGGTGCCGCCGGGCGATCTCGCCAGCCTGTCGACCGGCACGATGGCTCCTGGAACGCTCGCATACGTCGGCCACCTGAAGGCGCCGATCCCGAGCCGCGGCTTCTTCGGCGTGAGTCAGGCGCTGGCGGTCGCGCCGGGCGCCGCGCGCGCGCTGGGGGCCGACGACTGGACGGTCAACTGGGACGACGTGCAGATGACCCCGCAGCCCACCGACATGGGGTGCTGGGCGACGGCCGCATCGATGGTGCTCGGCTGGCGCGACAACCAAAGCGTCGATCCGGCGCTGCTGGCGCGCTGCATCAGCCTCGAGCGCCAGATGCGGGACGGCCTGGCGCCGGCCGAGGTCGCGGGGTTCGCCGGTGCGTCGACCCTCACGGTCGAGCCCAACGCGTGCTTCGCGCCCGAAGGCTTTCGGCGGCTGCTGGAGGCGAACGGGCCGATCTGGGTCGCCGAAGTCGTGCGTGCGCCGGTCAACTTCTTCCATGCGGTGGTGGTGACGGGCATGTATCGCAGCGGCGACGCGTATTTCGTGCGGATCACCGATCCGCTGGACCGCGTGGTCGGCACGCCGGGCCATCCCGGCGCGCGGACCCTGCCGCCGACCCATGCGACCGGCAGCCGCTACATCATGACCTACGAGGATTTCGTGTCCGAATACGAGGCGGCGGCCGGCATCGGCGTAATCCAGCTCATGCATTCGGGCGGCACGTTCGGCCACACGATCAATCGCGGCAGCGCGGCGGGCGCAGGCTACGCGCTCGGCATCGAGCCGCCGGCCGCGGGCGGCGAATTCGGCTTCGGCGTGACCCTGACCCGGCGTACCGAGAGCCGCGACGGGCGCAGCTACGATCTCGCGCAGCTGGCGGGGCTGGTCCAGCCCGCCAATGCGCTGGCGGGCGGCGCGGGGCAGCCGCGCATGCAGGGTCAGCGCATCACGCTCGACGACTGGCCGTACATCGACGGGCCGAGCGGCCGCACGTCGGCGCCGGTGTCGATCGACTGGGCGTGGCAGGGCGGAGCGGTCGGCGACGTGACGATTGCCGCGGACCAGGGGCAGATGCTCGACGGCTGGACCGCGTTCGTGCGCGCCGATATCGGCCGCGGTACGGGAACCCCCGAGCGGGCGAGTGTCAAGCTGCGCATCACCACCACGTTCCGGCATGCCGGCGAGGAGGATCAGGTCGGGGTGACGGAGGTGGCGCTGAACGGCGACGGCCGCTACCAGACCGTGCACGGCGCCGACGGCGCGCCGCCGCTTCCGGCAAGCGGCACGCAGCCCGCGCCGCGCGAACCGCAACCTGCCTGACCCTCGAGGGACACGCGCGATGACCCGCCTCATCCCCCCTCCGCCACCACGCGGCGCGGTAACGCCCGCGGTGGCACTTGCTCGCGACGCGTTCGGCCGCGAGATCGTCGACGGCTCCGGATCGAGCGACCCGGGCAGGCAGGACGGCGCGCTGCCGCAAGCGGCGCCGGCCGGCGGCGGGGTGTCCGGCGCTCCTGGCGCGTCGGCGCCGCCCAAGGAGAAGGCGACGGACGCCATCGGCCGGCGTGCGGCGGCGCTGGCCGATGCGATCGACTTTCCGACCTTCGTCGCGAGCCTGGTGCATGGCACGTACGATGCGATCGTCGACAGCTCGATCAAGCAAGTGGAGAGTTTCGCCGACCTGGTCGGCGCGGTGGCCAAGCCGCTGGACCAGTTCACGCAGGAGAACGTGACCGACGGACAGGCGCGCGCGTGGCTGGTCGAGCAATATCCGCACGACGTGACGCTGGTGCAGGACGGCGGCGAATACCGCCTCGCGCCGGTAGCCCGGCCAGGCAACGACGACGACACGACCCCCGCGCCCGCGTGGCTCACCGATTTCGGTGCGGCCGACGGCGCGTTCGACACCCAGACGCTCGAATCGGTGGTGCTGCCCCGCGCCCGCGAGCGCGTCGCGCAGCATCGGCTGTCGACGCTGTCGACGATGGTGCTGCTGGGCATGCAGCGGGTCGTGGTCAAGGACGGCACGATCGCGGCCAGTCTCAATTTCCAGGCCAAGGCGCGCGACCGGGCCGCCGTGCAGTATGCGACGTCGAACGACCCGTCGTCGGGACAGACGACCTGGGGCGGACGCGGAACGTCGGGCGATGTCGTCACCACGGTCTCGACCGTTGCGGTCAATGCGCAGACCGACACCGATCTCAAGGCGACACTGACCGGGAAGGTGAGCATCAATTTCGCATCGGAGACGCTGCCGCTCGACCGTTTCGTCGACGAGGCGTCGCGCAATCTGCTGGAGCGCCACAGCCGGCCCGCGGCGCGGATCGCGCCGCCGGTGGCTACGGGCGCCCAGCCCGCGGCACCGGTCGCAGCGCCCGCTTCGGTCGCGACGCATGCGCCTGCGGCGGTACCGGCAGTGCCAGCGGTGCCCGCCTCGTCCGCCGCGCCGGTGACCCCGGCGGCCCCGGCTGCACCCGTATCCGCCCGGGGAGAACCGACATGATTTCGCCGCGGCCGCTGGGCGAGACGCTGGGCGCGTTCGCCGACGTTGCCGAACAGCTGGGCGCGAGCGCGGCGCAGGGGTTGCGGGTGCGCTCGGTGGCCATGGAGCTGCCGCTCGACCTGCGCGTCGCGCGGGGCGCCGACGGCATCGAGCTGGTCGGCGACCTGCCGCAGTTCCTGACCCGCACGGCCTTCGATCCGGAGCCGGCGCGGCTCGCGATCGTCCTCGAAGCCGTGCCGGTCGACGGAGCGGGGCAATGAACAGCAACGCCAGCCTGCGCCTCGAGGATTTCATCCAGGCCGTGCAGAGCCAGCTCGACAACGCGCAGGCGGCGATGGCGATCAAGGCACGCAACCTCAACCTGCCGCTGACCTTCGCGATCAAGGACGTCAACCTCGACTTGCGTGCCCATGTCGAATTCGTCGAAAGCGAGGTCTGGATTCGCCCCGCCGGCCCGGGCGACACCGACAGCAGCACGTTCCATCTCGTCTTCACGACCATCACGCGGCCGGCGATCGAGGAGAACGCGATCGCGCTTTCCGAGGACAGCAAGGATCAGCCGCTCGACGCGCTGGGCGACGAGCTCTCGGCCGAGGACCGCAAACGGCTGGAATGGGCCGGCGTGCGCACGGTCCGGCAATTTCGGCAGGCCGAGCAGCGCGACATGGTGCATGCGATCGGTCGCGTCACCAACCTGTCCGTGGACCGGCTGCGCCGGGCGCTCGACCGGGCGTCCGCGCCGAGTGTCGAGCGGGTCGAGCCCGTGGCGCCCGCCACCGATGCGCAGCCCGATGCGTCGCCGCTGCTGCGCGTGATCGGGCGCAACCTCGTCAACGGCACGCACGCGCCGCTGGTGCGGATCGGCAATCGCCCGGTCGCGGTGCTGCAATCGACGGACGACGAGCTGCTGCTCGCGCCCGGTCGTGACCAGTGGGCCGGCGAACTCGCCGTCTCGCCGACGAGCCGGCATGCGGCCGCGCTGGCGTTCGACCTGAGCGCATTCGCGCCGCCGCCGGCGCCCGCGGCCAGGCCCATGACGCTGGCCGCCGTTCCCGGTCAGGAGGAGGCGCGGCCATGACGATCCATGCACTCGGCACGCCCTGGGCATCGCCCGGCGAGCGTCAGTTCAGCCTGCCGACCAGCCTGCTCGTCAAGCTGGCGCTCGGCGAAGCGCCCGAGCACGTGCCGTCGATCCGCGACGTGACGCGCGGCGCGCTGGCCGCCGCGCAATGCATCGACGGCGGCCCGGTCGACCGCATCGTGGTCGCGTTCGCCGGGCGCTTTCTCGCGGTGCGCCCGTTCAGCGCGGCAGCCGGGCGCTGGGTGCCCGGGCACGCGCACCTCGGATACGACGCGATCGAACAGATGACCGGCATGGCCCGCACGCTGCTGTTGCGCGTGCCGGCCGGCACGCCGATCGGCGAGCTGTGCGATTCGCTCGCCCAGCTCGCGACGGTGGAAAGCGTGACGCCCAACTACGTGGCGACGGTCCCGATGGACGCGCCCGGCCGCTTGGCGCCCGTGCCGCCGGCCGCGCGGTTTGCGCAGGATGCGCGCGCGCTGGTGCGCATGGCCGAGGCGCACGCGATCGAGCCGGGCGACAGCGGCGTCACGGTCGGTCTCATCGACAGCGGCATCGCTCGCCAGCATCCCGAATTCGCCCATGCATTTCGCGCGGGCGCCGATACGGTGCGGCTGGAGCCCGGCGATCTGTCGCCGGGCGTGCAACTGCTGAGCGGTCACGGTCATCGCGGCGATTTTCCCGAGGACCGCTTCGTCGGTCACGGCATGGGCTGCGCGGGCATCATCGCCGCGGAGGGCGTGGCGATGCCGCGCGGGCTCGGTGGCGACTGCCGCATCCTGCCGATGCGCGCGCTGGCGGCAGCCCGCTTGCCGGGCAAGGTGCATGCGATCGGGCTCGGCGCGATCGCCGACCTCGATCGCGCGCTCAAGCTCGCGGTCGACCTCGGCGCGAAGATCATCAACATGAGCTTCGGCACCGACGATGCGACGATCGCCGCCAACCGCCCGAAACCGCATGCCGACACGGTCGCGTATGCCGCCGCGCGCGGCTGCATCCTCGTTGCCGCGAGCGGCAACAACGGCAGCGTGACCCGCTACTGGCCCGCCGCCTACCCGCAGGTGATCGCGGTTGGCGCCGTGGGCGACGACGGACGGCCGACCCCGTTCTCGACGCGCGGCCCGCACGTCGCGCTGTGCGCACCGGGCGAACGGGTGCTGACGAGCGCCATCGAGGCTTATCAGCTTGCGACCGGCACCAGTTTCGCCGCGCCGTTCGTCGCGGGCGCCGCGGCGCTGCTCGTCGCCTACGCGCAGCGCCGCGCCTATCCCCTCGACGGCGCGACGGTGCGCGATCTGCTCGTTGCCACCGCGCGCCCGTTCGAGCCCGGCGCGGCCGACGGGTGCGGCGCCGGCATTCTCGACGCGGCGGCGGCGCTGCAGGGGCTGTCCGGCCGTATCGACGCGTATGAAGCGGCGGGCGACGACGGTTGCACGGGCAAGGAGGGCCGTGCCGACGACGGCTGACTTGCGCACCGGATCCCGTTCACTCCCCCGAACCGACCGGATTTCAAGGAGAAGTTAAATGTTTCATGTCAACAATCAAGTCCGCTTCCTCGACCTCGTCGACCTCGAGACCCGGGCACGCGACGGGCTGGTCGATATCGTCAACCGGCTCGAGTCGCTGAAGCGGCCGCCGGTCGCCGCCGAGCGGGAGCAGCTCGCGCTGTGCAAGGCCATCCTCGCGGTCGTCTACGACACGAAGCCGTCCGACGGCGTTCCGGAGGTGTGCGATCCGCTGTTCGTCGCCACCCGCGAACTGCTGGCCAGCAAATCGCTGGTCAACCCGCCATTGCTCTCCGAGATCAACGGCCAGCTGGTGTTCGGCACGGGCGACGTGAGCGGTGCCAATGGCGCGAACGGTGCGGACCCCGAGCCCGCGTCGATCACGCTCGTCGCGCTGGTGCTGGGCATCCTCTCGGTGGACGGAGCCACGCCGCCGCCCGTGAAAGTCGACGGCGGCAAGACCGTACCGGACGACGACAACGTGCTGATGAACACCTTCACCCGCCAGTTTTTCGCGGCGGTGGGCGAGGCCAATTCGTATGGCGCGCTGGCGCAGCGGGTGCTGGCGCTGCTGTGCATCGAGGGCGATCCCGACGGCCGCGGCGGCGAGCAGCCGGGGGTGGTTACCACCGAATTCGCGCGCGTGATGCGCGGCCTGCAGGCGCGCAAGATCCAGGCCGACGAGCCGCAGTTGCGTCGCCGCATCAACGAGGAGCTGAACACCGTCCAGAACATCGGCGGCGAGGACGCGATCGCCGATCTCGGCATCGACCTGCCGAACCTCGAGGATCTGGAGGACGCGAACATCGTCGCCGACAACGTGCGCGTGATGGGCCCGATGATCGTTGCCGCGATGTTCGACGAGCTCAAGGTGTTCCAGGTGGTCGACCGCATCGTCGAGCAGTTCCAGCACGGCACGCTGCCGATCGGTCCGGGCAATGCGGGCAAGCTGCTCTATCGCTACTGGCGCGAAACGCCGAACCGCATCTCCGAGCAGGAGCGCAAGAACTTCGCGGCCATCACGCTCGGCGTGCCGGGCGGCGATCCGAATACTGCCGGCAACCGCGAATTCAACGATTTGTGGATCCGTTTCGTGTCGTCGGTTTCGTCGTTCGTGCGCCAGACCGAAGTCGACTCGTTGCTGCGTGCGAGCGTGCCGAACCCGATCAACCACCAGCAGGTGCGCAAGGCCGCCCGCGATCTCGCCGGCAACCTGTCGTTGCATGGCTACGGCATGGCGCATTACGCCGCGCGCGAGATCCAGTCGCAGGTCAAGTTCATGATCGACCTGCTGCAAGACCCCGAGATCCGCGGCTGCTACGGCGCCAAGGACATGTGGCAGGTGATCGACCAGGTCGCGACCTACGATCTGGGCGGCGCGCGCACCAGCTCGCGCTATCGCACGCTGGCGACCTGCGGCACGATCATCACCGCGTGGCTGGCCAACAACGTCGATCGCGTCAACAAGGCGACCGGCCCGCTGCTCAGCATCGACCAGATCGCCAACCCCGACGTCTCGTCGAACCACAAGTCGACCGTCGACCCGACCGACTACGACCTGGTCAACGCGTGCGAGCTGTGGCTGGCCGATACCGCGACCACCGATACGCAGATCGAGCAGTTCTCGCAGCCGCGCGAGGCGCCGCAAATGACGTCGAAGCCCGTGCCGATCCCGGCGATGGCGCGCGAGATGCTGGACGGCGTCGGTGATATCGGCGCCGGCATCGGCCTGGGTGCGGGCGTGCCGGTGAAGGCGGGCTACGGCGTCGGCACGCATAACGGGGCGAGCTACTACTCGAACCGTCCGCACTGAACCGGCGTTGCGTGCGCTGCGCCATTCCCGAACCCTGCCGGAGCCGAGCCATGCCCATGACCACATCCCGCGAACCGGTCGTCGCCCGGGTCGAACGACGCCTGAGAAGCGCCGCGCGAAGCCTTGGCACCGCCGATCCATTCGCGCCGTCGCGCGACCTGTTCCTGCGCACGTTCGGCGACGACGCCGACGATCTGCGGTTCCGCGACAACGCCCTGATGCCGATGGCGGTACCGTTCGAGCCCAGCTTCTCGGAAAGCCAGCCGGGCAAGCTGCGCTTCACGATCGAGCCGTTGCCGCCGGAGGCGTCTGCGATCGACCGGCGCGACGAGTCGACCCGCGAAATGCGCAAGCTGATCCGGGACTTCATCGGCCGCGAAGCGCTGCACTGGTTCGACCAGGCGAGCGAGCCGTTCCGGGGCTTCGCGCGGCCGGGCGGCAACCTCGATTACGGCGCGTTCTTCGGCTCCAGCTACGACCGCGACGGGCTCTATGCGTCCAAGGTGTACTACGAGCTGCCCGGCGACGCCGGCACGATCGAGAACCTGCCCCGCGACCTGGCCGGCATCGTCCAGGCCGCGCTGCGGATGGTGCCCGGGCTCAAGCCGCTCTTTACCACGATGGCGGCCCAGCGCGATCTCGGCGGCCAGCGGCTCACGTTCGCGTGCACCCGGGCGCTGCGGCTCGCCGATCTGCAGCCGGTCATGGATGCGCTCGGCATCGGCCATCGGCTTCCCGGCATCATGCAGCTTCTGGGGCTGGTGCTCGGCGGGCGGTTCGACCTGCCGCCGCATGGTGCGCTGCTCGCGTTCGGGCTCGGGCCGGACGGGCCGGATTTCGAGCTCTACGTGCTGCTCTCGGCGATCCCCGACGTGCCGCCGGCGTTCCTCAGCCTGCTGACGATGGGGCTCGCCGAGCGTCCGCGCGGGCTGCAGGCGCTCGAGCGATGGATGGGCGCATTTACGCCGGAGGATGCGCATTGGCCGGGCCGCTTCTCGATCATCAGCCTGCGCACGGACGCGGCCTGCCCGGCACGGGTGAGTCTATACCTGCGCCCCGTCGAGTTCGAACTGCCTGTGGACGCGCCTGTCCAGGCCAACTGAATCGCTTCGTCACGCGTTTCCCGCGAGGTCGCCATGTTCCCGCAACCTGCCCGTCCCACACCGATCGCGCCACCGCCTCGAGCCGCTGCGGCCGCACCGCGCCATACGCCGCCGGTGCCGGCCGACGAAGTGCGCCACGGCGTCGCGCAGATGCTGACCCGGTCGCAGGCATACAACGCGATGCCCGACGCCGATCGCCGCGACATCGCGCGCAACACCGCGTTGATCGCCGACTATCTGGCCCGGCCGGAAGGGTTTGCCGGCAATGAAATCCCGGGCGGGCTGGGCACCGCCACGGCGCGCGCGCTCGACGACAACACCGATCATTCGGCGCACGAGCAGGATTTCAATGTCCACAACAAGGCAGTCGAGGACATCGGCAAGTCCAAGTTCACCGCGTCGGCCGCGCGCGAGGGCGCGGCGGTCGCCGGCGAGCTGCTGAACCAGGTCAAGTTTCCGACCTTCGTCGCCAGCCTGATCAGCGGCGTGTTCCAGTCGATCACGCACAGCTCGATCGAGCAGATGAAGGCCTATCAGGAAATGATCGCGCAGGTGGCGAAATCGCTCGGCCAGTTCGCCGACGAACATGTGACCGAGAACCAGGCGCGCGATCATATGGTCGGCCAGTTTCCCGACCTGTTCGAGATCGGCATGGACGACAGCGGCGATACGCCGAGCCCGCGCGTGCAGGTGCGCGACGGAGTCGACCCCGACGAGGCGTCGAAGACCGTGCGTGCCCGCCTGCAGATGGGCGACGGCGATACCTTCGACCTGTCGGACGAGGCCTCCGAGCTGGCCATCGTCAACCGCTTCAAGATGCAGCTCGCCAAGCAGCGCCAGCAGATGCTGGCGTCGATCGTGCTGATGGGCATCAACCGCATCGTCGTCACCGACGGCAAGATCTCGGCGAAGATCATCTACGACGTGCGCGCGCAGGACACGCTCACCAAGCAGCGCAGCGCCACCGCGGTCGACCTCGCCCGCGACAAGGACGGCAACGTCCAGTCGACCTACGCGGGCAAGGGCACCTACGATCGCGGCGGCAAGTACGACTCCAGCAACGACAAGGACAACGGCCGCCAGTACAGCGCCGACTACTACGCGAAGGGCGACTACGAATACGAGAACAAGCCGATCATCACCGCGTCGACTGCCGCGTCCGAAACCAGCAACGCGGCGATGCAGACCAAGATCCAGATGTCCGGCGCGGTCGACGTCAATTTCAAGAGCGACTACCTGCCGCTCGACAAGATGGCGACGCCGCAGATGATCGCCACCATCACCGGCAACGCGACGCCGGCCGATCCCAACGTGCTGCCCGGTCCGAAAACGCCGCCGGCCGCGGCCGCACCCGCTGCGACTTCAGCCCCGGCCGCAGCGGCAGCTTCGGCTCCGGCGCCGGCCAAGGGAAACTGAGCCATGCGCCCGCCCGCTTCTCCCGACGCGCTTCACCCGGTGCGGCCGCCCACGAGCGCCGCCGCGTTCGACGCGACGCGGCCCGAGGTACGCCGCCTGCTGACCGCGATTCCGTCGTTCCTCAACCTGCCCGACGACGAGCGCCGCCGCATCGCCGCGGATACGGTGCGCGTGCTCGCTTACCTGGCCGATCCGAACGGCGTGCATGCCGAGATCGCGGAGCGCGAGGCGAACGGCGAACTGCCGCCCACCGGGCTCGCGCACCCCGTCGCACCGCCGCAGCCGGCGCCGGCCGCCGCGACGCTGGCCGACGATCCCGTCACCGCGACCAAGCGCCAGCTCGCGCAGGATCCCGGCTTCGCCGGCAAGGACTTCCAGGCCGGCGCGGTGAAGCAGGGCGTCGAGCAGTTCGGCCAGATGGTGCAGAAGGTCGATTTCCCGAAGTTCGTAGGAGGGTTGATCAAGAATGTGTTCCAGGCGATCGTGGAAAGCTCGATCGAGCAGATGCGTGCGTATGGCGAGCTGATTGCCAATGTCGCCAAGACCACCGCCCAGTTCATGAGCGACAACATCAGCGAGGGCGCCGGCCGCGACTATCTCGCCGATTCGTTCCCGGACGTGCTGTCGGTGCAGGCGCAGGACGGCGCCGACGCGTTCGACGCGGACAGCGCCGGTGCGGCCGCGGCGGCGGCCCCGACGCGGCTGGTGGCGCAGGGCGACAACGCGCAGCAGCGGCTTGCCGAGATCAGCCGGAACTACAACCTCGATCCGCCGGTGACGGACTTGTCGGACGACAAATCCGAGCTGCGCCTCGTCACCGCGGCGCGCCTGCAGATGGCGAAGCAGCGCCAGCAGCTGCTGTCGTCGATGGTCATGCTCGGCATCAATCGCATCGTCGTCACCGACGGGTCGATCAACGCCAAGGTGGTATTCGACATGCGCGCGAGCGATACCGCGAAACGCACCTACACAGCGTCGATGCACGACCGCGAAAGCCAGAAATACAAGGAATCGCTCAACGCCCATTACGGCAGCTGGTATACGCCGTATTCCGCCGACGCCGCCTTCGAGGGGCAGCAGGAACACGTGGCCACCGTCGGGTCGGCGCTCGACGACACGAGCGAATCGAAGGCCGAGGTGAAAGCGAAGCTCTCGGGCGAGGTGCGCGTCAACTTCAAGAGCGACTACCTGCCGCTCGACAAGATGGCGACGCCCGAGATGATGTCGGTGATCCAGGGCAACTCGACGCCGTACAACCCCAACAAACCGGCCCCCGCCGCCGGTTTGCCCGCCGGGCAGCACTGAATCATGGCGCGCATGCTCATCGTCCCGCCGGCGGATGCCGGACTCGCGGCGGCCATCCGGTCGGGGGAGCGGCTCGTCGAGCGTGCGACCGCGCACGGCCTCGCATTCGCGCTCGACGAACTCGGCGACATCGCGATCCCCGATCCCGTTGCAGGACGCGTCGACAAGGCGCAGTTGCGGGCGCTCGCGTCGCTCTATCTGGCGGCCGACCTCGAGTCCGCGGGTGTGATCCCCGCGGTCGAGGCGCTCGCGGGCCTGTCCGCGAGCGGTGCCGTCGGCGTCGACCTCGGCGGCGCGGAGCCGCTGGTCGTCAACTGGTGGCGCCACCGCGCCGAAAAGCTGGCGGCCGGCGAACGCGCTGCGTTTTATTCGCGGTTGTTCGGGACTGCGTACGGCCCGGCCGCGGCGGATGCCGAGCGCAATGTTCCGTTCGAGGAGTGCATGCTCGCGCTTTGCGAGGCGCTCTACAAGCTCGACGAGACGCCGGGCGCCGACCCGCGCGGGGACCTCGGGCAGCAGGCGCGGGTCCGCAACGCCGCCCGCTCCCTCGCGCAGAACCTCGGCGCCGCCTGTACCGGCGTGACCGCGTTCATGGCCGGCGAAATCGTCGGTATGCTCAGGGACGCGTTCGCGATCCTCGGCCATGCCGACCTGCGTCACGGCTTCGCCGCACGCGACATCTGGGGCGTGGTCGCCGGCATCGACCGGCTCGCGCGCCAGCCGTCGCGTTCGCCCGCCGCCCATGTGCGGCGCGGCAAAGCGGGGATGACCGTGATCGCGTGGCTGGCGGACGTCGCGGACGTGCTGGGCGCCGCGTCGCCGCTGCTGAGCACGGACAATCCGGTGATCGCCTCGGCCGCCGACTGGATCGAGGCGACGCTCAGTCTTGGCGAGAAACCCGACGGCCCGGCGCGTTCCGTCCCGGACGATGGCCGCGCCGTGCCGCAGGCTTCGCGCCCGGCCGCGCCGGGAAACCCGTGGGCGGCACTCGGATCCTGACATGAAACCACGCTGCTCAGGCCGTCGCGCTACGGGCGGCGCAATCCGGGTACCGACGGCGGCGGACGCGCCGCCGCCATCCCGGCCGCATGCCACGCGGCGGAGCAGTTGAGATGGCGGCAAGCGCACATCTTGCGCGTTCGCCGGTGCCGCGGCCCGACGTTCGACACCATGTCCGCGAACTGCTGTCCGCGCAGCAGGGCTTCGGCGCGCTCGATCCGGCCATGCGCCGCGATCTTGCGTCCGGACTGGCACGGATCGGCTCGTTCGCGCTCGACCACCACGAACTCGCGGCGCGCCCCCGCACGGCACTGGCCGTTGCGCAGAACGCGGGCGCGGAGTATTCGGGCACCGCCATCGACCGGATGGCCGGCACGACCCGGGCAGTGCTCAACGCGGTGTCGTTCCCGCGCTTCGTGACCGAGCTGATCACGGGCGTCTTCAAGGCGATGAACGATTCGAACCAGCAGCAGCTGACCGCGTTCGTCGACCTGATCCGCAATGTCGCGCAGACCACCGAAGGCTTCGCGGACAGCAACGTCGGCATCGCCGGCGCGCGGCAGTGGCTGGCCGAGCATTTCCCCACCGCCTACGAGGTCACCGGCGACGACGAAGCCGCGGACGATGCCGACGAACTGGCAGGCCTGCCGCCGGACGAGCGCCGCCAGCGCCAGCAGGAACTGCAGGCCGAGCGCGATGCCGCGACGCGGCTGGCGTTGCGCCCGGGCGCGACCCCGCCCGCCGAAGCCGCGCTGCGCAGTGCGCTGGGATTGGGGCCGGGCGATGCGGTTCCGGCCTCCGATCCCGAGCGCCTGGTGCCGCTTGCCCAGCAGGTGCTGGCCCGCAACCGCCAGCAGTTGCTCGCGACGATGGTGCAGATGGGGTTGCAGCGTATCGTCATCGAGAGCGGACGGCTCAACGCCGCGATGAATTTTCATATCGACGCGAGCAGCGCCGCCGCCAACGACCGTGGCTCGCAATTCGACACGCGCAACACGGTGGGGGTGAGCGGGGGCGCCCGCTTCGGGCCGTGGGGCGCGGAGGCCAATGTGCAGAGCACGATCGGCTACGTGTCGACCGACCGAACCCAGACGACCGAGAGTTCGCACGCCGACGTCAACCTGAGCAGCGGCGTCGAACTGGTGTTTCGTACCGACTACGTACCGTTGAACCGGCTGGCGGGCGTGGGCGACATCGAACGCATCCGTGTCAACACGATCAATCCGGATGCCGAAGCGGCGCGTCTGTCCGCCGATCGCACCGCCCAGCGCAGCGCCGAACAGGCCGACATGGCCGCGCGCCGGACCTCGCTGGACGGCGGGCTGCGCGCGCCGCCGCCCGTCGGTCCTGCGGCTTCGGGTTCCGCGGCGTCGGGTTCGGCAGGAGGCGCGCACGCGAGCCAGCCGGGCTCGTCGGCCTCTTCAGCCTCGTCGCCGAATTCGGCTTCTGCTCCTGCTACCGCTCCCGCGCCGACGCCGCCGGCCGGGTCGGGCGCCGCAGCGTCCTCGTCGCCCGCGCCGCCCACGATGGCCTCACCTCGATCGCCTGCCGGCACAACGGCGGCGGGACACCGCGCAGCGTGATGAACGTGCACGCTGGCGGCCGCTGGCGACACACCGTGCCGCGCCGGATCCCGTCGATGACGACGTTCAGCCCCGCGAGCGACGTGTCGAGCACGAAGTGGCGCTGGGGGCGACTGGCAGCGCCGATCTGACGCGCCGGCATCGTCAGGATGACTTCACGTGGCGTCGATCAGGCACGCGGTGCGACCGACGCACCGACGATTCCATGCCGCCGCAGCGAATCCGCGACGAAGCCCGACGCCTTCATCTCCTCGACGAACGTGCCGAGCAACACGGCGGCCGCTTCGCCGCGGCTCTTCGGCACGCCCATCGCCTGGCGGATCACCATGAAGCGCTCGTCGAGCAGGCGCAGGCCCGTCGTCTTCGCCGCGTCGGCCTCGAGCTGCTGCTTCACGCCTGCCGCGACTTCGAGCTGCTGCTCGACGAACGTCGACACCACGGCCTGCGATGTCGGCGCGCGCACGATCTGCGCGGCTTTCAGTTCGCGCGTGAGGAACAGGTCGTACGCGCTGCCCTTGCCGACGGCCACGCGGTTGTGCGGCTGGTCGACGTCCGCGTTGCCGCGGATCGGCGAATCGTCGCGCACCAGATAGAAGCCTTCGATCAGCACGTACGGTGCGGTGAACGCGACCGTTTCGCCGCGCAGCGGATCGACCGCGAAGAAGCCGAAATCGGCGCGTTCTTCGGTCAGCGCCTGCACCGACTTGCCGGCAGCGTCGAACACGACGAGTTCTAGCTCGGCCGACAGCCGCTCGGCAAACGCACGCGCGAGGTCGATCGATACGCCGAACGGCTCGCCCGTGGCCGGGTCGCGGTTCGCGAGGATCGGATTGCCGAGATTGATCGACGCGCGCAGCTTGCCGGTCGGAGTGAATGCGGAGAGGACGGAAGGGTCGACGGTCATGAAAGGGCTCGTAAGGAATCGGATGTGCGGGAACGACGAACGGTCAGCGCGCCGAGGCAGCATCATCCGTGACGGATCGGTTGGCTCGTTGCTTCGTCTCGACTACTTCACCGCGACTTCCGTATGTACGACTTGCGGCGGGCTCTTGAAGAACGGCCCGGCCAGCTGACGCCACGCCTGGAAGTCGTCCGATTGCCGGAAATGCACCATGTGATCGTCGACGGTGTCCCATTTGACGACGAGCAGGTAGCCGCCGCTGCGCTCGATCACGCGGTGCAGCTCGGCGCCGCCGCAGCCGTGCGCGCGGGCGAACAGCGGGAGTGCCTGGCGAACCGCCGCTTCGAATTGCTCGGCCAGCGACGGATCGATTTCGAGCGATGCCATTTCCAGAATCATGAATGCTCCATGCGGGGTGAATGATGCGACAGGGCGCGCCATGATCGACGCGTCCCGCAACGATACCGGAAGTCCGCATCACGTGTTCCGGATGACCGGCTCGCGCGCGGCCGACCGGGGAATGGGTGCCGCTGATCGGCTCATGCGCGTCAGCGTTTTCCCTAATGTGGAATACGCGGCACGAGCCGATGTCACAGAGGTAGTGAAGATAAACAATCCGAGGACAGCCATGACGACATCCGCGATAAACGGAACGAATGATGCACCACCCGAAACGATCGCCGAGGCCGCATCCGACATCCCCGCGGCCGCCCCGTCGATCCTGCTGGTCGACGACGAGCCGAGCGTGCTGTCCGCGCTCAAGCGCGTGTTGCGGCCCGCGCGCTACACCATCCTGACCGCCGAAAGCGGAGAGGCCGCGCTCGACATCCTGGCGTCGACCGAAGTCGACCTGATCGTGTCGGACATGCGCATGCCGAACCTGAGCGGCGCGGCGTTTCTCGCCCGCGCTCGCGCGCTTTACCCGGACACGATGCGCATCCTGCTGACCGGCTATTCCGACATCGCGTCGATCGTGGAGGCCGTCAACGAAGGCGGCGTGTATCGCTACCTGAACAAGCCGTGGGACGATCATGACCTGCTGATGACCATCGAGCAGGCGCTCGAACAGCGGCGCCTTCGGGGCGAGGCCGCGCGGCTGGCCGCGCTGACCGAAGCGCAGAACGAAACGCTGCGCCGCTTCAATACGGAACTCGAAACACAGGTTCGCGCGCGCACCGAGGAGCTCGGGCAAACCGTGATGTTTCTCGAAGCGGCGCAGCACGACCTGAAAAGCAGTTTCACCGCGATGGTGCAGGTCTGCGCGAGCATGATCGAGATGCGCTGCGGGTCGGCGAGCGGGCATGCGATGCGCGTCGGCGAGATCGCGCGCCGTCTCGCGCTGTCGGCGGGGATGAGCAGCCTGCACGCGCAGGACGTGTATTTCGCGGGACTGCTGCACGGCATCGGCAAGCTGTCGCTGCCCGACGAGCTGTTGCACAAGCCGCTCGTGAAGATGACGACGGACGAACACAGCCTGTTCCAGCAGCACCCGCTGCGTGCGCAGATGGTGCTCACGCCGGTTGCGCAATTGCACAAGGTCGCGTCGATCGTGCTGCACCAGTACGAGCGATTCAATGGACGCGGCACGCCGGACGGGCTCGCGGGCGACGCGATTCCGCTCGGCTCGCGGATCGTCGCGATCGCGCGCGATTTCGAAGGGTTGCGCAACGGCGAGATCGGTTCGCCGCATTCGGTCGAGCAGGCGATCGACGTGCTGCACTCTCAGGCCGGCGTGCGTTACGACCCGCTGCTCGTCGCGCGCTTCATTGAACTGATGCGGGATCCGGCAAGCCTGCGCATCGCGGTGTCCGTCGCTGAGATCCGGTCCGAACAACTGCGCGAGGGGATGCAGCTCGCGGACGATCTGCGCACGCATCGCGGGGTGCTGTTGATGACGAAGGGCAGCGTGATGTCGGCGCACCAGATCGAGCTCGTTCGCCGTTTCGAGGCACGCGAAGGCACGACGTTCGACATTCTCGTGATGACCGGCGCCGCCGCGTCGACGCAGGCGCCGGCTGGCACGTCGCCTGCCTGACGCTGCGCCGGCCGGGCCGTGGCGCGCGAGCGGTCGCGCGTCACCGCAACGCGTTCATTTCGACTGGGGCGCTCGATCATGCATGGCACCTACAACCTGCTGCTTGTCCTGCTGTCGCTCGTCATCGCGACGCTGGCCTCCTATACGGCGCTCGACCTGGCCGCGTTCATTTCGCTGCTCGACAACCCGACGCTCAAGCGCGCGTGGCTGGCCGGCGGCGCGGCCGCGATGGGCACCGGAATCTGGTCGATGCATTTCGTCGGCATGCTGGCGCTGTCGCTGCCGATCCCGCTCGGCTATGCGCTGCCGGATACCGGCGCGTCGCTGGCGATCGCGGTGCTCGTGTCGTATTTCGCGCTGAACGTCGTCACGCGCGCGCGGTTGAGCCGCCGGCGCCTGCTGGCGGGCGGCATGCTGATGGGCGCCGGAATCGTCGGCATGCATTACACGGGCATGGCCGCGATGCGCATGGCGCCCGGCATCCGCTACGATCCCGCGCTGTTCGCTGCGTCGATCGGCGTCGCGGTGATCGCATCGACCGTCGCGCTCTGGATGGCGCAGACGTTGCGCGCGCAACAAGCGCGCCATGCGACCGCGCAACGCATCGGCGCCGCGCTGATCATGGGCATCGCCATCACGGGCATGCACTAC
This sequence comes from Burkholderia sp. Bp9012, assembly GCF_003853825.1. Lineage (NCBI taxonomy): Bacteria > Pseudomonadati > Pseudomonadota > Betaproteobacteria > Burkholderiales > Burkholderiaceae > Burkholderia > Burkholderia sp. Bp9012. Next base: position 56,769 of record NZ_QTQA01000018.1, read on the forward strand.
ACCGCGATGGCGGCCGCGCATTTCGCGCCGGATGCGCGCTGCGGGGCCGCCAACGGCATCGATGCACCGTGGCTCGCGACCACCATCGCACTGTTCACGATGGCGACGCTGATCGTCACGCTGCTCGTCTGCCGCTTCGATGCGCGCACGACCTTTCTGCGCGGCATGACGGACACGCTCGAACGGCTGGTGCGATTGCGGACCGCGGAACTCGAAACGGCGTTGCGGCGCTACGAGCAGACGACGACGATGCTGCAACGCACGCGCGAGAACATGGCGACCGAAATCGACGAGCGCCGGGCGGCGCAGAGTCGGCTCGAACAGGAGAAGGACGAACAGCGGCGCCTGCTGCGGGCGCTCGAGGAAACCCACGTGCAGTTGCTGCAATCGGAAAAACTCGCGTCGATCGGCCAGCTCGCGGCCGGCGTCGCGCACGAGATCAACAATCCGATCGGCTTCATCAGCGCGAACCTCAATACGCTCAGGACGTGGGTGCGAAGCCTGCTCGACGTGATCGCCGCGCATGACGCCGCACTCACGCAGCTGGAACCGGCGACGCGCGATGCGCTGACGGCGATGCGCGGCGAGGCCGATCTGGACTACGTGCGCGACGAGATCGTGACGCTGATCGACGAATCGATCGACGGCGCGGTGCGGGTGCGGCGCATCGTGCAGGACCTGCGCGATTTCTCGCGGCCGGGCAGCGGCGAGTGGAGCGTGGTGGATATCCACGCGGGCCTCGAGAGCACGCTCAATGTCGTACACAACGAACTCAAGTACAAGGCCGACATCGTCCGGGAGTACGGTGACGTGCCGCAGGTCGAATGTCTTCCGTCGCAGTTGAACCAGGTATTCATGAACCTGCTCGTCAACGCGGCACATGCGATTCCGTCGCGCGGCGTGATCACGATCCGCACGTCGAGCGACGGCGAACAGGTGTCGATCGCGATCAGCGATACCGGCACCGGCATGACGCCCGACGTCGTTCGGCGGATCTTCGATCCGTTCTTCACGACGAAGCCGGTCGGGCAGGGCACGGGGCTGGGGCTGTCGGTGTCGCACGGCATCGTCGAGCGCCATCGCGGGGCGATCGACGTGACGAGCGAGCCGGGGCGCGGCACGACGTTCTGCGTTCGACTGCCGATCCGGCGCGCCGAAGGCAGCGCGGACGCGGCGGCGGCAGTCGAGCAACGGGCATAAGCGACAGGCGACGCGTCGTCACCGCACCCGCTTGCGCCGTCGCCTGCGAAAGAAATTCCAGAACATCGCGGTCGCGTCCGGCCCCGTCGCGGAGTGGAACGCTTCGCGCGGATCGCCGCCGCTCCACGCGTGCGCCAGGCGGCGGACGATGCAGACCCGGACGATCAGCCGGCCGCCGCGCAGATAGTCGGTGTAATCGGCATCGTCATGCGCGTAGGTATGTTGCTCGCCGACACGCAGTTCGCCCTGTTCGTCGACGAGCCGATTGATCCGCGCGAACGCGACGCCGAGCTGCCGTGCGTTTTGCTCGGCGACGACCGTATCGAGTCCACCATGCACGACGAGCGCGGGCATGCCGGGATAAGCTCCCACGTCGACGCAGGCGTCGACGACGCTTATCGGATCGTCGCGCAGGCCGCGGCGCATGAGGCTCATTGCGGCCATCGTCGACAACGGCGGCGCGATGGCCGGACCGGAGTGCAGGCCGACGGCCGCGAACAGATCGGGAGACTCGATCGCCAGCCGTGCCGCCAGTCCCGCGCCGGCCGACATGCCGGCCAGGTAGATCCGGTCGGGGTCGAACCCGCGCGCCCGCACGATCGCGTCGATCAGTGACGCGATCGCCGGGGCCTCCGACTGCGACGCATCGCCATGCCAGTTCCAGCAGCGATGCGAATGGGCTGTCTTCGCCTGTTCGGGAAACAGCACGGCAAACCCGGCGCGCTCGGCGATGCGGCAGATGCGCGTGCCCGCGGCAAACGACTCGGCCGACTGCTTGCAGCCGTGCAGCATCACGACGACGGGCATGCCGTCACTCGCCGCCGAAGCGGCGGGCAGGTACAGCGCGTAGGCGAGATGGTTGACGAGGCGGCCGGCGGCCGGGCGCGCGGAATGAAACGAGCGCAGCCACGTTCCGGGTGCCTGATGTGGCGATGTCCGTGCGGGCGGCGCCGGCGCGCGCACGCGACGCGTGGTTCGGGCGGTGGCCGCGCGCTGGGTGGACGGCGCCGGTTTGGCCGTCTTCCTTTTGGGGCGCGTAGTCGCCGCTGCGGAAAGCAGATCGAACGGCCGCAGCCAGAGGCTGGATTTTTTCCTGGGCATGGACGGATCTCGTGCCGGCAGCTCGCGCGACAGCATGCGGCGAGCCCGGCCGCTGGATGGACGGCGAATGCGGGCGGCAGCGCACGATGCGTGCCGCGGGAAGCGTCCGCGTCGGCGTGCCTCGGCACGGCCGATACGGGGAGCGACTGACCGACAGAACACCACGCCGCGCGACATCAATCCGGCAGCGTCCCGATTCTGGCCGGCCACGCACCATGCTAACAGGCGTCGCTCGCCTCGGGTGCGATGGTTCCGTGACCAATCGGTGAATGCTTTGACCCCACTGCCGACGGATGTCGGTTGCGTGCGAGCGGATGCCGACGCTTCACCGATACGTCCACAACCGGTGCATCACGAACATGGTCGGCGGGATCAGCAGTGCGATCGCGACGATGGCCCAGCCGCGAGGCACGTCGAGCAGTTCGGCGGTGCGGGCGAGCAGCATCGTTTCGGCGAAGCCGGCCAGCGCGGCGGTCAGATAGCGCAGCAGGTTGCGCGAACGCACGGTCGACGAGAAGCTCCACAGCGTGTTCGCGAGATACGAGAACGCCGTCGCGCAGACGAACGCGACGGCGTTGGCGATTACCTGAGTGGCATCGAACAGCGCGTACATCGCGGATGCGATCAGCACGTGCAGCGCGGTCGAGCCGAGCCCGGACAGGCCGAAGCGCGCCAGCCGCACGCGCTCGGCGTAAAGCAGCTCGAACATCGCTACCTCCGCGCTTCAGCGCTCACCCACCCGCACGCGGGCCGGCTGCGCGCGGCGGCGTGCGTTCGGGCGCCGCGCATCGCGCGCGACCGGCAGTTCGATCACCTTGGCGTGCGTCTGGTAGCGACGGCGAATCAGATAGACGGGGCGTTGCTTCGACTCGTCGTAGATGCGTCCGATGTACTCGCCGACCACGCCGATGCCGACGAGTTCGATCCCGCCGATGAACAGCGTCACCGACAGCAGCGACGGATAGCCGAGCACCGGGTTGCCGAACAGCAGCGTGCGGCCCACGATGAACGCGCCGTACAGGAATGCGAGCGCGGCGATACCGAGGCCGATGTAGGTCCAGCTGCGCAGCGGCACGGTGCTGAAGCTTGTGATTCCCTCGAGCGCGAAGTTCCACAGCTTCCAGCCGGAGAACTTCGAGTGCCCGGCGCTGCGCGCTTCGCGCTGATACTCGATGATCACGGTCTGGTACCCGACCCATGCGAACAGCCCCTTCATGAAGCGATGACGCTCGGGCAGGCTGCGCAGCGCGTTCACGACCTTGCGGTCCATCAGCCGGAAGTCGCCGACGTTCTCCGGCAGCTTCACGTCCGACAGCAGGTTGTGCACGCGGTAGTAGATCGCGGCGGCGGTGCGCTTCGAGAACGAATCGCATGCGCGATTGCTGCGCTTCGCGGCGACGACTTCCACACCGTTGCGCCAGTGCTCGAGCATCACCGGAATCAGGCTCGGTGGATCCTGCAGGTCGGCGTCGAGCGGAATCACCGCGTCGCCGCCCGCCTCGTCGAGGCCGGCCGTCAGCGCCGCTTCCTTGCCGAAGTTGCGGGTGAGATCGATGACGCGCACGCGGCGGTCGGTCATGCTGACCCGGATCAGGCGCTCGAGCGTGTCGTCGCGGCTACCGTCGTTTACGCAGACGATCTCGAAGCGGATCGCATCGAGACCGGCCATCAGCGGAATCACGACGTCGAAGAAGCGTTCGACGGCCTCGCCTTCGTTGTAGAACGGTACGACCAGCGAGACGAGCGGTGTGTAGAGTGGTTCGCGCATGATGAGTTCCCCTGTAAGACGTGCGTATCAGCGGCCGGCACCGAAGGTGGGGCGGCCGGCGCGGCGCAGTCCGTGCGCCGGGCGGTGGTGTGAGCGGACCGGATGCGGGAACCCGGTCTCGGTCGAGTTGTCGTGTGCGTCGGGCATCGACGGGACGTCGTGTCTTTCTTGTGCAATCCGGCTGACGAGCAGCGCCAGCGACGCCAGCGTGACGAGCGGCATGAACTGGAACGACAGATGCGTGACGATCGCGAGGCCGGCGAGCGGCGTCGCCCACATCAGCATCAGCCATTCGCGATCGAAGCGTCGCCAGCCGTGCGTCCACGCATAGCGCGCGTACCACGCGATCACGAGCCCGTACCAGGTCAGGTCGTAGTCGTACAGGTACGGGCTGACGATCAGGCATGCGCAGGCGAGCGTGGCGGCGCGCAGCGCGTACGAACACGCGCCACGCCACGCGTACACGACGGCGATCGCGGCGGCCGAGGCCGACAGCAGCTGCAGGCCGCGCGCGACATAGGCGGGCCAGCCGGCGAGGGTGGCGAGCGCGAACACGGTCGGCATGCGCGCGAGCTTGACGTGGCCCGCGTCGACCGTCTGATACGCGTCGTTGATGCCGTGCACGAATGCGATCCACGACTCGATCCCGAACGCAAGCGTCGTCAGTACGACGCCGACGGCGATCGTCGCGGCCCATGCGGCCAGTGCGCGCCATTGTCCGGCGCAAAGCAGCGCGAGCGGGAACAGGACCGCCATCTGCGGTTTCATCGTCAGCAAACCGAAGCAGATGCCGGCGATAACGGGGCGGCGATTCAGCGTCAACAGTCCGACGCCGGCGAGCGTCGCGGTCAGCAGGCTCGTCTGCCCGACGATCACCGTGAGGAACGCGCCGGGGAACGCGAGCGCGCAGAGCAGCGCGGCATCGCGCTGCACGGTGGCGCGGATCGTCACCGCGAACAGCGTGTAGGTAACACCGAGCCACAGCACCAGCGCGAGCAGGTAAGGCATCCAGCCGAGCGGCAGCACCAACAGCAGCATGGTCGGCGGATAAAGCCACGGCAGCGAACCGTCCGCGGCGTTCATCATCGGGATCGCGAGTTTCTCGATCGCGAAGAGCGAGGAGAACTGCCATGCGTCCACCGCGTGCCCGAGCGCGGCGAGCCGTGCGGCGCTCCAGATCGGCGCGAGATCCTGCGCGAGCGGTTCGGGCACGGACGTATGCGACCCATGCACGCGTGCGAGGTAGATGCAGATGAACAGCAACTCGGTGAACAGTACCGCTGCCGCATAGAGGCGCACCCGATCACGATTGAGCCAATGCGGGAACCGGCGCGGGCCGGCGATCGGCAGTTCCGGATGGGCGTCGATGGCCGAATCGACATGCAGAAGGGAGAGCGGCGATTTCATTGCGCATTCCGCGACGCGAGGGTCGAGCGACGCACGACGACGAACAGGACGGCGAGCAGCACGACCGGGCCGATCTGCGGCAGCCTCGTGATCCGGTTGAACACCTCGAATATCGGCAGCAGCCACGCGAGCACGATCACGATCTGATCTCCCGGCAGCCAGCCTTCGTCGAGACCGTGGGCGATCAGGCAGAAGACCGCGATGCCGAGCCAGGCCAGCTCGTAATGCCACAGATAGGGTGTCGACAACAGTGTGGCGACCGCCAGCGCCGCGCCGCGCAGCCGCATGTCGTTCGTGCGACGCCAGACTTGAACGGCGGCGGCGATTGCGAGCAGCCCCACGGCGGCTTGTGCGGCAAGCGAGACCGGAATCGATGCACCCGCGAGGCGGAGCGCCGCGAACGGCGTCGGGGAAACGAACCAGTAGGCCGGCAGGGTGAAATGCATGCCGCGCACGATCGACATCGCATGGGCCAGGCCGTTCAGCGAGCCCGTGCCGGTCAGCGCAATGCCGGCCACCGTGAACAGCGTGGTCGTGATCGCTGCCGACATGAAGGTTCGCCACGAGCGCGTCGCGATCAGCACGAACGGAAACACCAGCGCCATCTGCGGCTTGATGGCGAGCAACCCGATCAGCATGCCGGCGACGACCGGGCGTCGGCCGAGGAAATGCAGCGCGAGTGCGGCGATGCCGGCGGTCAGGATGCTGTTCTGCCCGTACAGGACGCACGCGAACACGCCCGAATAGGCGAGCACGGCGAGCGCGGCGGCGCGCGGAACGGGCAGGTGCGCGCGCAGGCCCGACAGTCGCAGGACGGCGTACGCATAGCATAAAAGGCTGCCCGCAAAAAAGAGGAAATACGCGGGCAGGAAAGGCACGAGGGCAACCGGCGCGATGAACAGCAGCATCGTCGGCGGATAGAGCCAGGGCAGCGATTGGTGACCGATATAGGAACCGAACCGCGCTACCTCGGCATGGGAGAAGAAGACCGGATCATAGGTCGCTGCGGCATGGCCTTGCAGCACGAGCTGCGACGCGGTCCAGAAGACGGAGAAGTCGACGCCCGGTCGGGCAGTCGTCTGTGACGTGAAGGTGTCCGTAACGACGCCCCAGGTGATCAGAAAGGCCACGCAAAGCAGCAGCATGACGCAGCTGTACGGAACGATCCGGTCAGCTGTCAGCCATTGAGCACAGCGTTTGGCGCGATAGCGCACTCCACGATTGGCTGTGTACATGATGCCCCGTTTGCAGTGAAGGCTGCCTGGTCTTGCGCAGCCATTTTGTGTTGTCGTGTGTCCGGATCGAATCGCGCTCGATGGCGCTGTCCGGTGAGTGCATTGTTGGAGAAAAAATCGTGTGACGCAAACCGCGGGCTGAATCGCGAAATGGCGATTCGACGGCGACATGGCTGAAAAGCGGCTTTTCACGTCTGAGAAATCCGTACCGGCGCAAATGATGTTTCTCGCTTGAAACATTCCGTGTTTTTCACCGGTCCCGCGGTGTGCGGAATGCGCGTCGGGCGACGGGCGACCCGGATTCGGGAAAATCCCGAGAAAATTTTTTGGGGCCCTTGCACAGCACGACGGCGCCCTGCCGGCACGCGGCGCCGGCCGGCACGCGTATATCAAATCTGAAACATTTTGTGCAGCGCGCCGAAACCCGATCGACGGATGAATCGACGGAACCCTTGCTGCGCCTCGTTTTCCCTCCGGCTGGCCTGCTCTTTGCGTCAAGGTCCGCACGACAGTCGACGACGTGATGAACGACCGGTTGAAGCAACAGGCTGACAAGACCGGACTCAATCACCTGCGGAAAGCAACGGATCGAGGGCGCGTCGGGGAATACGCCGCCCAGGCCTTGGAAACCGCCGGAAACGTCGACCGGGCGAATAGGCGACGGCATCGTCCGCGCAAAAAGAATCACATGACAGCATTTGGGGAATAAAAATGAAAGACCAGAGCACGCCGCGGCTCGCATGCCGCGAAGAAGACCCGCAGTGGAATCGACGCGTCAGCGTCATCCGTTCAATCCGTATTCATGCCCGGGACGGTTATTTCGCCGTTCTGCTCGATCGCGCCATTCGCCAGATCGCAGCGCGCATGCATATCGCACGCATCAGCTCACCGACAATCGTTCGCCCGGCCAGGCTCGTACCCTGCCGTGTGCGTCGCTGAGCGCAGCATCCGAATCCTTGAGTTGTTCCGGCAGTACCCGCTCCCCGCGTCGATCCCCGACAACGGGTTTTTATAGTAGTGCGAAAGGAGAGTAGCCATGTCCACGTTCATCACGAAGATCCGCGGTTTCGTTCAAGACGAACAAGGCGTGACGGCCATCGAATACGGCCTGATTGCCGCACTTATCGCAGTCGGCCTCGTTGCAGCGCTGACGTTGGTCGGAAACGACCTCAAGACCGTCTTCAACACGATTGCAGACGATCTCAACGCAGCGATCTGAATGGCGGGGCGGCGAACGGCGGGTCCGGCCCGTTCGTCGCCATCCCGTCACTCGTGCAGGGCCGGACACTCAACCAACAGATGTCGAACGGAGCGAACGGCGGATGACTCGGCCGGTGCACTGCGCGAGTCTCCCCGCTCTCTCGATCAACCGAATCGGAGGCTGTCATGCGGACCAGCGGACGTGCGGTAGCGGTATCGCGATGGATCGGCGACGAGCAGGGGGTGACGTCGATCGAGTACGCGCTGATCGCGGCAGTGTTCGCCACCATCGTGCTGGGAAGCGTGGTTACCCTGAAGGGTTCGGTTCAAGACGCGTACAACATGATCGCGGCAATCGTGACCGCGGCGGTCAATACCGCACTGGGTCAGTGATTCCGACTATTACAGCCAATCGAGGTTCGCCATGTTGCCTGCCGCACTGCCTCACCCGGTCCCGTTGTGCGTGACGCTGCTCGTCGTCGTCGCGGCCAGCACGGACATCACGAGCCGACGCATCCCGAACCGGCTCGTCGCGATCGGGCTGGCCGGTGCGCTGATCGCCCAGTGCGCGCTGCACGGGGTCCAGGCGGGCGCACTCGCGTGGCTTGCCGGCGCGGCGACCGGCTTCGGCATGCTGCTGCCGTTCTATCTGATGCGCGGAATGGCTGCAGGCGACGTGAAGCTGATGCTGGCGATCGGCGCATGGGTCGGCGCACAGATGGCGTTCTACATCGTGCTAGCCACGTTTCTGGCCGGCGGGATCGGCGCGATCGGCCTTGTGCTGCTGCGCGGGCGCATGCGCCAGATGTGCGCGAACGTCCGGGCGCTGATCGCGCATCGCTCGATCCGCGCGTATGCAGGGGCAACCGACGGCCCCATCGAAGTTGCGTCGGTCGGCGCGTTGCCGTATGGCGTGGCAATTGCCGCCGGCACGCTGGGCATGCTGTTCGCTTCGTGCGTCTAGCGCGACGAACCCGCAACGAGGATGAAACGCACATGAACACGATCCCCACCGAACCGAAGCGCGACGCGCAGGTTGCACACCTGCCGCATCCGTCGCCGTTGCGGGAGGCGCATGCGAAGCCGGGCACGCAGTTGCCTGCCGCGCCGCGCTCGCTCGAGGAAACCGGACTGAGCCAGGCGTTCGTCGCAGGGCTCGTGCTGAAGTCGACGCTGGTGCTCGGCCGTCCGTCCTACGGCGACCTCATCGAGCGCCACTGCCTGCCGCTCGCGGTGCTCGACGACGTCTTCGCGTTCCTGGTGCGCGAGCATCTGGTCGAACTCACCCATCGCGGCAAGACGGATCTCGACGTGACGTTCCGCCTGACCGACGCGGGCCGCGTGGCCGCACTCGAGGAGTGTGCGCGCAGCACGTACAGCGGGCCCGCGCCGGTGACGCTCGACGCGTATCTCGACTGCGTGTCCACCCATTCGGTGCGCAAGCTGCACGTGGCTCAGAACGACGTGTGGGCCGTATTCGAAGGCATCGTGATGGACACGTCGGTACTCGACTCGGCGGCCGCCGCGCTGAACTCCGGCCGTCCGCTGCTGATCTACGGCCCCGCCGGCAGCGGCAAGACCTTCCTCGCCGAGCGGCTCGGCGCGTTGATGGGCGGCCACGTACCGGTGCCGTATGCGATCTATGCGGCCGGGGAAGTCATCCAGATCCACGATCCGCTCGTGCATGTCGACGCGCCGTTGCAAACGGAGGGTCAGTCGGTCGATCGTCGCTGGCGCCTGTGCGAGCGGCCGGTCGTGATGTCCGGCGGCGAGTTGACGCTTGACGAACTCGACCTGCGCCGCGATGACGCGGCGGGCTTCTACCAGGCGCCGCCACACATGAAGGCGAACATGGGCATGTACATCATCGACGATCTCGGCCGCCAGCGTGTCGAGCCGCGCGACCTGCTCAACCGCTGGCTGCGTCCGCTCGATCGAGGCGTGGATTTCCTGACGCTCGAATCCGGCAATCGATTCGTGCTGCCGTTCGACGTCTGGCCGGTGTTCTCGAGCAACCTGGCGCCGGAACAGTTCGCCGACGACGCATTCCTGCGCCGGCTCGGTTCCAAGCTTCACGTCGGCGCGCTGTCGATCGACCACTACCGCGCGGTGTTCGACGCCGCATGCGAGTCGCTCGGACTGGTGTCGAGTCAGGACGCCTTCGACTATCTGCTGCACCGGCTGCACCTGCCGACCGGCAAGGCGTATCTCGCATGCTTCCCGATGGATCTGCTGCGCCTCGTCGCCGCCGGCGCGCGGTATCGCGGCGATCCGCTCGAGGTGACGCACGACGCGCTGCATGACGCATGGGCCAGTTATTTCGGCACCGCGCCCGAGCGCGACGGCGGATATCTGCCGCCTGCCGAGCACGGCGGTCACACGTACATAACCGGTTGAGCCGTTTCTTTCACGATTCGTTGAGGAGCATTGCCATGAAAAACAGTCGAGCGCTCATGATGCTGATCATCGCGATGGTCGCGGGCCTTGCCGCGGTCGTGTTCGCGTCCCGCTGGTTGATGAATACATCCAGCAGCTCGGTCACGTCGGTCGCGGTGGCGACCACCGACCTGAACCTGGGCGAGCCGCTCGGGCCGAACCAGATCCGCATGGTGAGCTGGCCGTCGGGCAGCGTGCCGACCGGCGCGTTCACCGACACGAAGGAACTCGAAGGGCGCGTCGTGCGCACGAGCCTCGCACGCGGCGAACCGGTGATCGAGTCGAAACTCGCGCCGGTCGGCACGAAGGGCGGGCTGTCCGCCGTGATCGCCGACGGCAGCCGTGCGATCACCGTGCGGGTGAACGACGTGGTGGGCGTCGCGGGCTTCGCGCTGCCGGGAAACTACGTCGACGTGATCGTCAACACGCAGGAACAGCAGGGCAAGACCGACGGGCAGAGCATCTCCAAGATCGTGCTCGAGCACATCCTGGTGCTGGCCGTCGCGCAGCAGGTCAGCCGCGACGACACCGCACCGAAGGTCGTCAACGCGGTGACGCTCGAAGTCACGCCCGATCAGGCCGAACGCCTCGACCTCGCGCGCAGCGTCGGCACGCTGTCGCTCGTGCTGCGCAACCAGGTCGACCAGAAGACGCTGACGACCGATGGCGCGACCAAGCTGACGCTGCTCGGCAAGGCTCCGGTACCCGACGCGACGCCCGCACCGGTACACGAACGCGTACGGACCGTGCGCGTGCACGTTGCGTCGCACGCGGCACCGGACGCACGGCACGATTGTGTAGGCGTGCTGACCGGGGTACGGGGCAGCGTCGAATGCTTTTGAAACCGTAGAACACACATCCAGATAAACAGATTAACCAGATCGGCCGCCGTCAGGGCACGGCGGCCTTGGAAGTCGACAACCGGCCGCTCGCCGGTCACTCGGGGGATCAGACGAAATGAAGATCAATCCGCAATATTCAGGTACCGGCCCGGTGCGCACGCGTATCGCACGGGGCACGATGATGGCCGCGATCCTGTGTACGGGGTGGCTGACGGTGTACAGCGCGCTGGCCCAGGAAGGCGCGGAATCGGCTGCGCTGATGAAGGGCGGCGCGAGCGCGCCGGCTGCCGTCGCCAAGGGGCCGATGCAGATGACGATCAGCATGGCGCCGGCGCCTGCCGCCGCGGCTGCCGCATCGTCGGGCCCGCTGCGCGGACCGAATTGCGTGGGCGCGGTGCGCGAGTCGACCAGCGTCAGCGTGCCGCTCGGCAAGTCGCTGCTGGTGCCGATGCCGGAGCCGGTCCGCAACCGGACCATCGGCAACCCGGCCGTCGCGCAGGCGACGATGGTGTCGCCGCAGACGCTGTACATCCTCGGGCTGTCGGTCGGCACGACCAACATGATCGTGCAGGGTCGCAGCGGTGCATGCCGCGTGATCGACGTGGCGGTCGGCGCGGACGCCGGCGGCCTGCAGGCGTCGCTGATGCAGCTGATGCCGAACGAGCGCGACATTCACGTATCGACCGCCGCCGGCACGATCGTGCTGGCCGGCACGGTGTCGAACTCGCTGGCCGCGCAGCAGGCGGTGCAGATTGCTCATGCGTACGGCGACAGCGCCGGTGACGGCGGCGGCAAGGGCGCCGGCGTGCTGAACATGCTGGCCGTCACGTCGCCGCAGCAGGTGATGCTCGAGGTGAAGGTCGCCGAAGTGTCGAAGACGCTGATCAACCAGATGGGCAGCGCATTCAACATCCAGGGCGGATTCGGCTCGTGGAGCGGCGCGCTCGTCAGCAACCTGCTCGCGGGTGTCGCGAGCGCCGGGATCTTCAACAAGGCGAACAACAAGCCGTTCAGCATCGCGGCCGATGCGCAGAACACCGACAACCTCGTCAAGATCCTCGCGGAGCCGAACCTCGTGACGATCAGCGGCCAGGAGGCGACATTCCTTGCCGGCGGCAAGATCTTCATCCCGGTGCCGCAGAGCAGCGGGACGGGCACGTCGTCGATCACGCTGCAGGAAGAGGAGTTCGGTGTCGCGCTGAAGTTCACGCCGACGGTGCTCGGGAACGGCCGGATCAGCCTGAAGGTTGCGCCGGAAGTGTCGGAGCTGTCGCAGACGGGCGTCACGCTGAGCGCGACCAACATCGGCGGCACCTCGATCCTGCCGCTGATCACGACACGGCGCGCGTCGACGACGGTCCAGATGGGCGACGGCGAATCGTTCGCGATCGGCGGTTTGATCAAGGACAACGCGAGCGGCGCGCTGAAGGCGATTCCCGGCGTCGGCGAGGTGCCGGTGCTCGGCGCGCTGTTCCGCAGCACGTCGTTCCAGCAGGACCGCACCGAGCTGATCTTCGTGATCACGCCGCACCTGGTGAGGCCGCTGCAGACCGCCGACCTGCCGCTGCCGACCGACAGCTTCTCGAAGCCCAACGAAGCCGACGTGTATGCGACCGGCAACATGGAAGGGCGCAAGGGTGTCCGCAAGGCGGGCGCGCAACCGGCGAGCGGCGCGATGGATGCACCGCAGACGCCGGCACCTGCTCCCGCGCCGCAATCGGCTGCACCGGCCGCACCGGCCGCCGCGCTGCCCGCTCCGCGTGCGCCACAGCCCGCCGATGCACCGGCACCTGTGCCGGCGCAGCCTGAGAAGCCGGCGGCTGCAGCGGCCGCCGCGGCAGGAGCGGTGAACGCCGAGCCGGCGCATGCCGCGCAGTCGCAGCCGAAACCGCAACCGCAGGCCGATGCGGCCAGCGCGGCACGGATCGCGCGCATCGAAGCCGCTGCCGCGCGTCTCGCGGCGGCTGGCTCCGATACGCCGGCCAAACCCGCGCCGCGTTCGAAGAACAGTCTGCCGGCCGCCGCCCACGCGCAGATCGCGCGGGCGAATGCGGAACCCGCGTCCACCGATCGTTGAAGCCATCCAAGGGGAAGCTCATGAAATCCGCCTACCTCGTATTCGTGCGCCGTGCGGCGCTCGCCGTCCCGCTCGCGTTCGCGCTTGCCGGCTGCATGTCGTCGACGCCGGTGTGGGACAGTCGCTTCGGCGACTCGGTCCGCGCCGTCACGCAAGCCCAGATCATCGATCCGCATGCCGCCGAACACGCGGCCTCGCGCCCGGGGGTCGACGGCAGCGCCGCCGCGGCCGCGCTCGACAACTACGACAAGTCGTTCAGGCAGCCCGAGCCGAAAGCCAATGCATTCGTGATCGGGATCGGCAAGTCGTCGGGCCAATAACACAGGCACGCTCAGGGAGAACGCCATGTCCAGCGCAGCTCGTCATCCGAAACTCACGCGTCGAGGGTTGCATCGCCAGCAAGGCGCCGTCGCGATCATCGTCGGTCTCGCGCTGGCGGTGATGATCGGATTCGTCGGTCTCGCGCTGGACCTCGGCAAGCTGTACGTCACGCGCAGCGAACTTCAGAACAGCGCCGACTCATGCGCGCTGTCCGCTGCGCGCGACCTCACGTCGGCCATCAGCCTGCAGGTCGCGGAAGCGGACGGCATCGCCGCCGGCCACTCGAATTTCGCCTTCTTTCAGCAGAACGCGGTGCAGATGCAGACGGATTCGAACGTCACGTTCAGCGATTCGCTGACCAATCCGTTCCTGACGAAGACGGCGGTCGCCACGCCGGCGAACATCAAGTACGTGAAGTGCACGGCGCAGCTGACCAACATCGCGCACTGGTTCATCGAGGTGCTCAACACGATTCCCGGTGTGCAGGTCGCGAACGCGGCGCAGGTCTCGGCGAGCGCGATCGCGACGGTGGGCGCCGGGCAGACCACCTGTGCGATCCCGGTGTTCGTGTGCCGCGCGGCGTCCACCGCGCCGTACAAGGTCGGTGACTGGATCTCGTCGCCTTCCGGCTCGTCGTCGACATACGGGCCCGGCAACTTCGGCTGGGCCGCGCTCGACGGTTCGACCAACGAAACGACGATCGCCAGCGAACTGTCCGGCAATACCTGCAACATCACGTCGCCGCCCACCCTCGGTTCGACGGGCCTGAAGTCCGCGTCGCTGCGCGCGTGGAATACCCGCTTCGGCATCTATACGAACGGCGCCAACGGCTCGAGCGGCCAGCCGGACTTCACCGGCTACGCGTACGTCGGCCCCAACTACGGGCCGCCGGGAACCGCGGGCATCGTCGGCGACGCGTACACGCAGTTCGTGCTCGATCGCGCGAGCTTCAAGTCCTACCAGGGCGACGGTGCACCGCCCGCCGGCAGCGGCATCGCGACCAACGGAACCGCCACGGCAAGCAACTATCAGACGTTCGGCGGCGACCGCCGGGTCGCGCTCGCCCCCGAGGGCGACTGCTCGACGCTGCAGGGCGCAAGCAACCAGCTGACCGTCACGCAGTGGGACTGCGTGCTGATGCTGGATCCGCTGCCGTTCAGCCCGGGCGCCGGCGGGGTCGTCGCGCATCTCGAATACCTCGGCTCGGCGTCGTCCGGCAGCACGCCTTGCGCGACGCACGGTTTGCCGGGCAGCGGCAGCTCGGTCGGCCTCAAAGTGCCGATGCTCGTTCAATAGAGGAGACGCGATCATGAAAAGGCTCCCGATTCGCCGGTCGCGCATGCGCGGTGTCGCCGCGGTCGAGTTCGCGCTCGTGCTGATGCCGATGATCGTGCTCGCGACCGGTGTGGCCGAGTTCGGCCGCGCGATCTATCAGTACGAGACCCTCACCAAGGCGACGCGCGACGCGGCGCGCTACCTGTCGGTCTATCTGCCGGCCGACAGCGCGTATCCGCTCGCGGCGGCGCAGTGCCTGGTCGTCTACGGCAACACGACCTGCGGGTCTGCCGGCACCGAGCTGGTGCCGGGGCTCACGACATCGATGGTGATCGTGTGCGACGCCGCGCATTCGAGCGATTGCGCCGACGCGTCCGATCCACCGCAGTTCGCGAACCTGCCGACCTACGACGCGACCAACAACGCGGCAAGCGGCACGGCGACCGGCAGCATCAACGTCGTCGAGGTGAAGGTGAAGGGCTATAAGTACCAGCCGATTCCGGCCTACCCGGGGCTGTCGTCGATCACCTTCGGCAACATCGTCACCGTGATGAGGCAAGTGTCATGAACCCGCGCTCCTGTCTGCCGTCGCGCCGTCGCGCCCAACGCGGCGCGACGATCGTCGAATTCGCGCTGATCGCATCGATCCTGATGATGCTGCTGATCGGCGTCTTCGAATTCGGGCGCGTGCTGTTTTACTGGAACACGGCGGCCGAGGCCATCCGGCTCGGCGCACGCACGGCGATCGTCTGCGACGTGAACGCCGCCGGCGTCGTGAAGCGCGTGAAGTCGCTGATGCCGATGGTGTCGAGTGCGAACGTGTCGGTGAGCTACACGCCGTCGGGCTGCGACGTGAGCTCCTGCTCGTTCGTGACCGTCAGCATGACCAACTTTACGGTCAAGACGATGATTCCGCTCGCTAGCGTCTCGATCACGATGCCGCCGTTCACCACGACGCTGTCGCGTGAAAGCCTGAATTCATCCACGGGCGGCACCGCCTGTCAATAATCGAACCGACGAGGCACAGCCATGATCAATATCCTCGTAGCTGCCGACGATACCGCCCGGCTCACGCAGATCGCGCGCCTGGTCACCGACAGCGGACACTATCGCGTGACACGCGCGCATGGACGATCGTCGCAGATCGAGAATCGAACGGACGGACTCGATTCATTCGACATCCTGCTGATCGACGGCGCGACGACCGATGCGACCGAGCTGTCGGCGCTCGAGCGCATCTGCCGGCTGCACCCGGGCCTGACCTGCATCCTGGTGACGGCCGACGCGGCGCCGAACGTGCTGCTGGACGCGATGCGCGCCGGCGCGCGCGACGTGCTGCAGTGGCCGATCGACCCCGCGGCGCTGGCCCGTGCGCTCGAGCGTGCCGCCGCGCAAAGCACGCGACGCGACGCCGAAGATACGCGCTTCGTGTCGTTCATGTCGTGCAAGGGCGGCGCGGGCACGAGCTTCGCCGCGAGCAACGTCGCGTACGAGATCGCTGAAGGATATAAGCGCCGCGTGCTCCTGGTCGATCTGAACCAGCAGTTCGCGGATGCCGCGTTCCTCGTCAGCGACGAGACGCCGCCGTCGACGCTGCCGCAGCTGTGCGCGCAGATCGAGCGACTCGACGGCGCGTTTCTCGACGCGAGCGTCGCGCACGTGACGCCGACCTTCCACGTGCTGGCGGGCGCGGGCGACCCGGTCAAGGCCGCGGAGATGCGCGAGGATGCGCTCGAATGGATCCTCGGCGTCGCGGCGCCGCGCTACGACTTCGTGATCTTCGACATCGGCGTGAGCATCAATCCGCTGTCGATGATCGCGCTGGATCGCAGCGACCAGATCCAGCTCGTGCTGCAGCCCGCGATGCCGCACGTGCGCGCGGGCCGCCGGCTGCTCGAAATTCTCGTGTCGCTCGGCTACCCGACCGACCAGATGCGGCTGGTGGTGAACCGGATGACACGCGCGGGCGAACGGTCCCGCACTGCGCTCGAGGAAGTGCTCGGCCTGCATGCGAGCAGCACGATACCCGACGACGCCGATACCGTGCGCGAAGCGCTCGACCTGGGGCATCCGGTCTCGCGCGTCGCACGCAGCGCAGCGGTTACGCGTGCGTTGCAGGCCTGTGCGAAGCAGATCGTCGAAGGGGACGTGCGCACCAGGCACGACGCGTCCAGCAGCGAACCGTTGATGTCCCGGCTGTTCGGCCGCAAGGCCACGCCGAAGCTCAAGTCCATGTGAATCTTTCGGGGAAACCATCATGTCATTGCGCGAACAGATGTCCTTGTACCGGACGCAGCCCCAGGCGACGAGCACCGATCCGGCGGGTGCGACGCATTCGTCGGTACGCGACGCGTACCAGAGGCTGCGCCGTGAAATTCACTCGGCGGTTCTTGAACGGGTCGAGCTGGAGCGTCTGTCACGCCTGCCGCAGGAACAGGTGCGGCAGGAAATCTCGGCGCTGATCTCGCGCATCCTCGACGAGGAGCGCCTGCTCGCGAACGACATCGAGCGGCGCCAGCTCGTGATCGACGTGTACGACGAAATGTTCGGCTTCGGCCCGCTGGAGGCGCTGCTGCGCGACCCCGGGATCTCCGACATCCTCGTGAACACGTACCGGCAGGTCTATGTCGAGCGCGCCGGCCAGCTCGAGCTGACCGACGTGACGTTCTACGACGACGCGCACCTGATGAAGGTGATCGAGAAGATCGTGTCGCGGGTCGGGCGGCGCATCGACGAATCGACCCCGATGGTAGATGCGCGTTTGCCGGACGGCTCGCGCGTGAACGCGATCATTCCGCCGTCGGCGATCGACGGGCCGCTGATGTCGATCCGGCGTTTCGCGGTCAACCCGCTGAAGATGGACGACCTCGTGAGCTACCAGAGCCTCACGCCGCCGATGGCGGAACTGCTCGATGCGCTGGCCAAGGCGAAAGTGAACGTGCTCGTGTCGGGGGGGACCGGCAGCGGCAAGACGACGCTGCTCAACATCCTGTCGGGCTTCATCCCGCGATCGGAGCGGATCGTGACGATCGAGGACGCAGCGGAGCTGCAACTGCAGCAGCCGCACGTGCTGCGGCTGGAAACGCGGCCGCCGAACATCGAGGGCAAGGGCGAGATCACGCAGCGCACGCTCGTGCGCAACGCGCTGCGGATGCGGCCGGACCGGATCATTCTCGGCGAAGTGCGCGGCGCGGAAGCGCTCGACATGCTCAATGCGATGAACACCGGCCACGAAGGCTCGCTCGCGACGATCCACGCAAACACGCCGCGCGACGCGCTCACGCGGCTCGAGAACATGATCAGCGTCGGCGGCCTGACGCTGCCGCCGAAGACGATGCGCCAGCAGATCGCGTCGGCGATTTCGGTGGTGGTCCAGGCGACGCGGCTTACCGACGGCAAGCGCAAGATCGTCAGCATCCAGGAGCTGACCGGGATGGAAGGCGACATCATCAACATGCAGGAGATCTTCACGTTCAAGCGCACCGGCATGGATCGCGACGGGACGGTGCGCGGACACTTCTGCGCGACCGGCGTGCGGCCGAAGTTCGCCGAGCGGCTGCAGTCGTTCGGCATCAACCTGCCGGATTCACTCTACGACCCGGCGCAGCGTTACGAGACGAAGTGACGACGCGCCGTCGTCTGATTCCGGGGAGGTCTCATGGACTCGATATTCTATGGTTTTGTGATTCTCACCTTCGTCGCGGTGGTGCTCGCGATCGAAGGCGTCTATCAATGGTGGAACTCACGCCACGGTGCCGCGGCACGCCGGATCGAGTCGCGCCTGCGCGCGATGTCGGCCGGCGGCAGCGTGCAGCAGGAGCGGCTGTCGATTCTCAAGAAGCGGATGCTCGACGAATCGAAACCGTTCGACCGGCTGTTGATGCGTATGCCGCGCGTGCAGTCGGTGGATTTGCTGCTGCAGCAATCGGGGCTCGACTGGACGGTGGCGAAGCTCGTCGTGTACACCGCGGTGTTGCCGGTGACGGCGATGCTCGTCCTGCTGTTCACGCCGTTGCCCCTGATCGCCATGTTGCCGATTGCGCTGCTGACCGCGTGCATGCCGGCAATGTACGTGATGCGGCATCGCAACCGGCGGATGCTCAAGCTCGAGCGCCAACTGCCGGATGTCTGCGACATGATCGCGCGCGCGCTGCGCTCCGGCCACTCCTTTACGAGCGCGCTCGGGATGGTCGGCGAGGAGTTTCCCGATCCGATGGGCGGTGAATTCCGGATCACGTTCGACGAGATCAATTACGGCGTATCGCTGCACGATGCGCTGGTGAACCTCGCGACACGCGTGCCGGCCCATGACCTGCGCTACTTCGTGATCGCGGTGCTGATCCAGCGCGAGACCGGTGGCAACCTGGCCGAGCTTCTCGACAGCATCGCATCGCTGGTTCGCGAGCGCTTCAAGCTGTTCGACAAGGTCCGCGTGCTGTCGGCGGAAGGGCGGCTGTCGGCCTGGATCCTCGGGCTGCTGCCATTCGGCACGGCGGGCATGATGGCGGTGTTGAACCGGGAGTTTCTTTCGGTGCTCTGGCAGGATCCGGCCGGCATCAAGATGGTCGGAGTGATGCTGGGGTCGATGGCATTCGGCATGCTGTGGATCCGACGCATCATCCGGATTCGCGTCTGACGCGTGTCTCAGGCTTCACGAACCGATTCGAGGCTGTCATGCAAAACCTGAGCGTAGTACATACCGTGATGCTGGCCGGCTTGTTCATCTTCGTCGCCGGCGGCGTGCTGGTCGCGATGCTGCTGTTTGCGCCGCGCAACATGGAGCGCCGGATCCAGCAGGCGAGCGGAGCAAGTGTAGGCATCGGCGCCGGCGCCGGCGATGGCGGCGGGCAGCCATCGCGCTGGGTCGCGAAGCTCGTCGAGCTGTCGCAACCGATTTCCCGGCTGTCGGTGCCGCAGGAGGGCTGGGAGAATTCACCGCTGCGCATCCGGCTGATGAACGCCGGCTGGCGCGATCCGAACGCGGGCGCGCTTTACTTCGCGGCGAAGACGGTACTCGCGCTGGCGCTGCCGGGCGTCGCGCTGCTGGCGCTCGCCACGACCCGGCTCGCGGGTCAACGCATGCTGCTGTCGTTCATCCTCGTCGCGCTCGCCGGGATCGGCTACTACGTGCCGAACGTGATCCTCAGGCGGCGGATTGCGACGCGTCAGCGAGTGATTTTCGAGGACTTCCCGGATGCGCTCGACTTGATGACCGTATGCGTCGAAGCAGGGCTCGGGCTCGACGCGGCGCTGATGCGGGTGAGCGAGGAACTGCGCTTTCGCAGCGAAGTGGTCGCGGGTGAACTCGACTTGCTGCTGCTCGAGATGCGTTCCGGGTTCACGAAGGAAACCGCGCTGCGCAATCTGGCACTGCGGACCGGCGTCGAGGATATCGAATCGTTCTGCGCGATGCTGATCCAGGCCGATCGCTTCGGCACCAGCATCGCCGAATCGCTGCGCGTGTTGTCCGACATGCTGCGCACGCGACGGCGGATGCGCGCCGAGGAGCGCGCCGCGAAGATCGCGCTGAAGCTGCTGTTCCCGCTGATCTTCTGCATCTTCCCGGCGCTGATGTGCGTATTGCTCGGGCCGGCGATGATTCATGTGTATCGCGTGCTGCTGCCGACCTTCACCAGTATCGGGCAGTAAGCAGCGGCGCGGGACTGCCGCGCGAACCGGATGTACGTGCCGACCGGGCATTGCCGGGCCGGCACGGTCACCGTCTTCATGGGAGGCTCCTTCTCCCCCCGGGCGGCGCCGCGACACAGGTCGATCATAGCGGCGTCAATGCAACCCGGACCCATGGTCGACCATGGAGACAGCCGTAGTCCACTGCCCGCGCGGGTGGCCCCCTACGACTAACCTCGAACGCAGTCGCGGCGGCGCGCCGACCGGACTGAAAGCGGATCCGACAGGTCCGATCTGCACGGCTGAATCCATCCGTGTCGATAACGCGAGCGATTGTTTACCGAATTGCCGGCCGGCGCAGGCAGTCGCCGCGCGGCCGCAGCGCCCTCGGGCCGCCAGCGGTGGCATGCGCCAGCCGATGACGCGGCACGTATCCACAGATGCCGCTGCCGATGCGCGTCATCGTGCCCGAAAATCTCCTTGAAATCGTCGATTCGAATTCCTACGATTATTCAAAATCAGGCTTGAATGGAGCTGCGAACGGGACGATCGCCCCGCGTCGCGGAAAGAACGAACACAACGCCTGAAATTGAAGCGGTTGCCCGACGATACGGGCAACAGGCCAGTCAAGCACGATCGGGGCCGGGGGAATCATGAACGAACACGCAGCGCGATGCACGCCGCCTGACGCCTCATCGAGCAGGCGACCACCCGCGTGGACCGAACCCGCGATGCCGCCGGGCTACGGCGCGCGTCGTCTCCCTCCCGATTACTGACAGCCGGCGCGCGCAACCGCGCCCGGAACACCGCTTTCTCACCGACATCCTGTGCACCGACGCACACGCGTATCGGGCCGCTCGCGGCCGGCGTGGCGACGCACGTCGCGCACTCGACGACCGACATAACAATTCGAACGAGGGACGCAGCATGGCCATCCGTGTGCCAGTGACACGCCGGACTTTTCTGAAGCTCGCCGGCAGCGGCGCCGTTGTCGCCGTTTCGGTTACGCATTTGCCGGCACTCGTACTCGCCGCAGGCGAGACGCAGGCCGATGCGGACGGCCCGAGCTGGGCACCGGTGCCCGGAAAGGCGCGCTGGCGCATCGATGGCGTGCCGAAGGTAATGGGCCAGAAGATCTACGCGCGCGACTTCAAGTCCCGCGACTTCGTCGGCTGGCCGCAGCAGGAGAACTGGCTTTATGCGCTGCGCTGCGACCGGGTCGACGCGGTGTACCAGGGCTACGATCTCGGCGTGCTGCCGCACGAACTGCAGCCGATCGCCATTGTCGACAACGCGTTGCTGAGCGCGCGCAGGATCAATCTTGCACCGCGGCCCGATCCGATCGCGAACCAGGACATCTACTGGCTCGCGCGGGTGGGTCATCCGGCGGACTGCTACGGGCAACCGGCCGCGCTGTTGATCTTCGAGAACTTCGATATCTATCGTCGCGCGAGGAAGCTGCTCGATTTCAATCGCGGCGTGATCCGCTACGGCGCGCCGGTCGGCGCCGGCCAGGCCGCACCGGTCGTGCCGTATTCGCCCGTGACCGTCTACGTGCGCGACGACGCACGGCGGTTCAACTACGTCGACAACTACGAGGCCGACAGCACCGGCAAGCCGACCGCGAAGTATCTGGAGGAACGCGAGGCGGCGGTCGCCAACATCGATGCGACGATTGCCCACCACGCGGCCGCCGGCACGTGGATCGGCATTCGGGCGACGGGCGACGACGGGTTCGAGACGCCGGCGATGGATCCGATGTTTATGGAGCCCGAAGCGGGACTCGCATGGTACGACGCGTCCGCCTCGAAGATGAGCCTCGTTCTCGGCACGCAGTCGGCGAACGACGATGCGATCGGTGCGTGTGCGCTGTTCGACGGCAGCAACGTCCCGGTCAAGGAGGCCCAGGTCATCGCGTGCTACCCGGGCGGTGGTTTCGGCGGACGCGACAAGTCCTATTTCCCGCTGTATCTGGCTCTTGCGGCGCCGTTCGCGAAGGGCGCGCTGCGTTGGCAGCAGTCACGCTACGAGCAATTCCAGGTTGGCCTGAAACGCTGCGAGACGCAGTTCTCCGAATCGCTGTGGTTCGACCGCCGCGGCAAGCTCGAAGCGATCACCTGCGATTTCCTGATGAACGGCGGCGGGAAGAAGAACCTGTCGCCGTACGTCGCGCAGCTTGCCGCGTTGAGCGCGATGAGCTGCTACGAGATTCCGCGGGCACGCGCGCAGGCCGCGTCGACCTACACGCGGGAAGTCTTCGGCGGTTCGCAGCGCGGCTTCGGCGGGCCGCAGGCGTTCATGGCGATCGAGACGCTGATGGACGAGGCTGCACGCCGGCTAGGGATGTCGCCGTTCGAGATCCGGCGCGCCAATCTGCTCGGCAAGGCGCCCGCTCTCGGCAAGGGCCGCGCGATCACGGGCGCGCCGATCCTGTTCGACCTGCAGCTGGACGCGCTGCTCGACCGACTCGAACGTCATCCGTTATGGCTCGAGCGTGAGCAGATTCGTGCCGAGCGCAGCGCGCGCAGCCTCCGCTACGGTGTCGGCCTCGCGATGGCGAACGAAGCGTACGGCACCTCCGGCGACGGCATGTTCGGCATGGTGCAGATCCTGCCCGACGGCAACCTGCGCGTGGTCACGCCGTACACCGACATGGGCAACGGCGCGGCCACGACGCTCGGTCTCGCGCCGGCCGAGTTTCTCGGGCAAAACGCGCAAACGATTGCGATGAGCGAGATCGGACCGTTCAACTCGCTCGGGTTGCAACGTTCGAGCAATCCGCCAGACGACAGCAAGTACGTGTGCTACACGTACGGCTCGTCGAGCGCCTGTCTCGGCGCATTTCATCAGTACCACGCGGTCAAGGGCGCCGCGCAGGTGCTGTTTCTGCAGAGCGTGCTGCCGGCCGCGCGCGCATGGTGGGGCGTACCCGTGCGTGCGGAGGACGTGCACTGGACCGATCGCGCACTCGCCGCGAACGGCCTCGCACCGATTCCGTGGGCGACGCTGCTCGGCACGATCAGGAAGCTCGGCCTGCAGACGACCGCAGCCGTGCATGCGAGTTATGCCGGGTATTTCTGGAAGGGAACCTATCCGTTCGCGTCCGGCAGTGCGCAGATCGACTACGACTACGTGGCGGTCGGCCTCGATCCGTATCACCTGACGCCGTTGAAGCGCGTGCTGCAGCCGCCGCCGATCAACACGACACTTTACGGGCGCACGACCTATGCGCCGTCGGCGACGCTCGTCGCGGTGTCCGTCGATTCGGCGACCGGGCGCGTGAAGGTCGAACGCGTGGTGACGGCGGTGAGCGTCGGCCGGCAGTTGTCGCCGGAGCTCGTCGAAGGGCAGTCACAGGGCGCGGTCGCGATGGGTATCGGCAACGTGCTGACCGAAACGTGTCCGCTGGGGCCGGACGGGCCGGGCGGCGGCCGATGGAATCTGGATCGCTACGAGGTCACGCGGCTGCCGGACATCCCCGTGCAGGAGCTGATCGCCTTACCGCCGCCCGGCGGCGATCCCGCGAATGCACGCGGCATCGCGGAAGCGGTGATGTGTCCGATCGCGCCGGCGCTGCTCAATGCGCTCGCGATGGCGACGGGGCGGCGGTTCCGGGTGACGCCCGTGACGCCGGAGAAGATTCGGGAGGCACTGCAATGAGCAATCCGGTCCGGATGATCATCAACGGCAAGCCCGTCGAAGCGGACGCGGCCGACGCGGACATGAACCTCATCGACTTCCTGCACGAGCGGCAGGACCTGACGGGCACCAAGCTGTGCTGCGGCATCGGCGTGTGCCGCGCGTGCACGGTCGGCGTGCGCAATGCGCCCGATGCGCCGATGGAAAAGACGCTGTCGTGCTCGACCCCGGTCAGCGCGATGGCGGACATGCACGTGTACACGGTCGAGGGGCTCGCGCAGGGTGGCGCGCTGTCGCCGCTGCAGCAGAGTTTTCTCGAGTCGTTCGCGTTCCAGTGCGGCTACTGCGTGTCGGGTTTCCTGATGGCCGCGACCGCGATGCTCGATCATCTGCGCGCGCAGCCGGTGCACGAGCGCGATCTGGACGCGATGATCGAAACCTGGGTGGGCGGCAACATCTGTCGTTGCACCGGTTACGTGAAGTACATCGAGGCCATTCGCAAGGTGGCGATACGCTACACGAAGGGGGCGGCATGACGATGAGAAACTGCGTCGTCGCGCTGGCGACGATGCTGGCCGCACAGGTTGCATCGGTCGTGCCGGTTGCGCTCGCGGCGGCAAACGGCGATACGTCGTTGCACGAGTATGCGCAGCGGTGCACCGACGAAATCGGCGAGATTCCCGCGTTCGACTGCAATGACGGCACCGATGTGCCGATCACCGTCAACGGCCGCGTGCCCGTGCGCTACGCAGCACACATGACGTGCGATCGCCCGGCGCTATTGCCCTATGACGCGCCGACGTCCGGACAGTGCACACCGTATTCGAAGATCCTCGACCTGTCGCATGGCGACACGCAGATCTCGGCGTTTTGCCGCCGCAAGCAGATCCGCGCGAATCGGAGCCCGTATTACGACGAAGTCGACATCGTGCTGCATCATGCGGGCAACGGCAAGACCTGCTGGTTTCATGCGGAGCAGGGCGGCACCGCCGGCATGAACGCGGCGCGCGTGCCGCCGCCGAACGAGACGACGCCGCCGCCCGGCCATCCGTCCGCGGCGGAGTTCTGGTGGAAGCCGGCCGCGACTGCGACGAAGCGCTGCGTGTCGTGTCACGACGCGAGCCCGGTCATGTACAGCCCGTGGATCGGCCAGGTCTGGAGCAAGGTGCCGACCGATCCGTGGGGCAAGTACGTGAATCTCGGCGCTGACTTCGCGTCGTGGACGTCGCACGCGATCAGCACGCCGGGCAATACCTGCATCGGCTGTCACCGGATCGGCGATCAGAACAGCTGCAAGATCTACGTGCCGCTCGCGGCCGGTTTGCTGCCGCCGCCGAAGGGAAGCAACGCGCGTGCGAGCCGGTATCCGATGACGCACTGGATGCCGATCGACAACAACAAGAGCCTGTATGAATGGAATGCGGCGAACGCGAAGTCGGTGAGCGACCTGCTCGAATGCTGTTCGGCGCGCGGCAAGGACGATCCGAAGTGCAGTTTCACGCCGGTGGCGCAGGCGGCCAAATAGGTTGCGCGCGGGTTACGCGCCGGACCGCCACGGCGCCTCTCGCGCGCCGCATCCGCGGCCTTGCCGGGCTCGCCCATGACGATACGCGCGGATCGCCTCGGCCGGTGGAGCCACGGTCATGTGATGCGCCGGCTGATGAGCGATGCGCGAGAGAAACCGGGGTAGTAGAAGTTGCCATCCGTCATACGTACCCGCGGTGCGGCGTCACGCGTCGGTGTTTCGCCTACTGAAAGTGATGCACGTACCGCAGCACCATCCGCGAACCCTGCGGGCGGTTACGGGCATGGACTTCGAAGTACGCGTTGAACATCAGGTGATCCTGGGGCGAGAAGCTGTACATTGCACCGGGTCCGATCGCCAGCACGGCTTCCCGCGTGCCGGACACGTCCTGACCGTTCACCTTCGTGTCGGTGGTCTGGCGCAGCCAGTAGCCGTTGAGACCCAGCCGCAGCCCGGGCCGCACTTCATACTCGGTCGCAAAGTTCGCATGAACGGCCTGGCCGGCCTGCGTCGACGTCACGTCCGGCCCGAGCGCGGTCGCCGGCTCGTGATTGGTCGCATTCCACAAATAGTGCAGACGCCACGACACGGTCCACTTCGGCGTGATCCAGAACGTCGCGGCCCAGTACGGATCGAACGACCAGAAATGGCTGCCGGGATTGATCGCGCGCGCCGGATCGTATGCACCGGTCGGCGCAATGAACTGGAACTCCAGCCGCTGCGCGAAGCGCGGCCCCTGCGCGCCCATCACCGGATCGAACTGGATGAACGGTCCGACCAGCAGGTCGCCGAATCCGGCACGCGAATTCAGCGCGACGTTGCCGATTCCGTCGTTCGTATGCACGGAGGCCACCCACGGCAGGATCACGTCGAGCCCCGGATGCATGCCGCCGAACGTCAGCGGCGACTGGTAGACGAGCTGGCTCAGCCCCGCGAACAGGTCGATGTCCTGCTTCGGCAGCCCGACCTTGTTGCCGGCGTTGTCGTTGACGCGTCCGGCGGTGTAGTACGTCAGATACTGCGTGCCGTACCAGCCGGAGCCGGCCGGCGGCATCCCGTCGAGGAAGCTGGTCATCCCCAGGTTGACCGACGGCAGGTCGGTCGCATGCGCCGGCGCGGGGCCGGCCAGGCCGACTAACCCGAGACCTGCGATCGCAAGCAGGCGAGAGCCGCATTTCATCATCACCACCTCCTGAATATTTATTTGTATAACTAATCAAACGACGCGAGAAAGATCGGGATGTGCGGAGATTGCGCGATACTGGCCCGCATGGAACACTAGCGGCGCCTTTCCGAACGCATCGAACTGTTCGATCTGTCCGATGAACAGAAGATGGTCGCCGCCTTCGTAATGGCCCACGTTGCGGCACACGAAACGCGCGCTCGCGCCGTCGAGACAAGGTACGCCGCCCGCATCGGCTTCCACGTGGGACACGCCGTCGAACTTGTCGGCGCTCGGTGTCGCGAAACGGCGCGACAGCTCGATCTGGTCGTGCGCGAGGATATTGATCGCGAAGTGCGTGGCCGCGACGAAGTCCGGGCGGCTCGGCGCGACCTTGCGCAGGCTCCACAGCACGAGCGGCGGGTCGAGCGACAGAGACGAGAACGAATTGGCGGTGAGGCCGACCTTGCGCCCGTCCGCCGAACGCGTCGTGATCACGGTGACGCCGGTCGGAAACTGCCCGAACGCGGCGCGCAGTTGCTGCGGGTCGAGGCCCGAAATGCAGGTCGCGGTGGTGTCCATGTCGCTTACTCCGAACGTGCGGCGTGGTCGCGGATCAGCGCCGCACAGGCCGACGGTTCGAACCACCACGGCGCGAACTGGCGCGGATCGTCGAAGCCATTGACGAGCGTCGCGGCCAGCGACGGCAACTGGCCAGCGGCACCGAGCAGCTCGAGGATGTGCGGCGGCGGCGGGGTGAGCAGCGAGTTGGTCCAGCGCACGACGTGCTGCGCATAGGACCAGTAGCGTTCGAACGTGTCGTGCATCCAGCCTTCGTCGAACGGCTGGGCTTCGCGTGCGAGGATGGCGTCGCCGTATACCTTCGCGCATTTCGCCGCATTGTTCGAACCCTGGCCGGTGATCGGATCGTTGACGACCACCGCATCGGCCATGCCGAATACGGTTCGGCCAGACGGCAGGCGGAAGAAGGGCTTGCGCACGGTCGGCGTGAAGCGGCCGGACAGCGTGCCGTTCGGATCGGTGAGCTCGACGTCGCGGCAGCGCTCGAATTCCCACGGCACATACTGCTGCAGGAACGACAGGCTGCGGTCGAGATGCTGCTCGGGCGTCTTGACGTCGGCCCAGCAGTCGAGCGGGCCGCCGGGGATTCCTTCGAACACCATGATTTCGCACGGGCCCGTCGTCGTCAGCGCGGGAAAAACGAAGTATTCGCCGATGCCGGGCAGGAGGTTGAAGCGCACGCGCGAATACGGCTGGCTCGGCGTCATGCCTTTCACGTAGGTGAGCGCAAGCGCGCGTTGCGGGCGCTCGAATGCGCTGCGTGCGTCGTCGCGGCCCAGCAGGTGCACGATTTCGCCCTTTCCGGCCGCGAGCAGCACGAGATCGTGGCTGAGCGCGAGGTCCTCGAGTTCCGGCACGCCGACGTCGCAGATGCGCACGTCCGCGCCGCGGCGCCGGATCGCGTCGAGCCAGTCGGCCATCTTCACGCGCTGGTCGACCGATTGTGCGTAGCGGGTCAGCCGCGACGACCAGTCGATCGCCTTGCGGCCGTTGCCTTCCGGATGCGGCACCGCGATGCCGATGCCTTCGACGGACGGGCACGCTTCTTCCCAGGTGTTCAGGCCGAGATCGCGTTCGATCTGCAGTGCGGTATGGAACATGCACTGGCTCGACATGACCTTGCCGGCGCGGATCTGTTCCGCGTCGCGGTTGGTCGCGAGCGTGACGTGATAGCCCTGGTCGAGCAGCGTGAAGGCGAGTTGCAGGCCGGCCTGGCCGGCGCCGACGATAGCGATGCGTTTCATGATGAAATCCTTGGTAGAACGAATTGCATGAGGCGAAGTATGGGCGGGAGAAGCGGCTGCCGGTTATTCGGCCAGCCGCGGAATCGCCGGCACCGCCTGCTCGGGACCCATCGCGGAGTAGCCGCCGTCCACCGCGTAGTCGGCGCCCGTCACGAAGCTCGCCGCGTCGCTGCACAGGAACGTGACGACCTGCGCGACTTCCGACGGATCGCCCACGCGCCCAAGCAGATGAAACGGCGCGGCCACGCGATCGGTTTTCGCGCGGTCGCCGTGCGTGAGCTCGTCCATCACGCGAGACCACGTCCATCCCGGCGACACCGAGTTGACGCGAATCCGGTCGCCAGCGAGATCCATCGCCATGCTGCGGGTGAGCTGGCGCATCGCGGCCTTCGAGGTCGGATAGAGCCAGCGGCCGGTCTGTGCACATTGCGCGGAGATGGAACTGAAGTTGACGATCGCGCCGCCGCGCCGCTTCAGGAACGGATGAACGGCCTTGACCAGCATCGCGGCCGACACGACGTTGACGTCCATCGCCGCCAGCCAGTCGTTGCGCGTGGCCTGGATCCCGTTGTCGACGTAGCTGCAGGCCAGGTTGATCAGCAGGTCGATCGCGCCGAAGCGTTCGGCGACCGCCGACACCGCTCGGTCGATCGCGCGGTCGTCGGTGATGTCGGCCGCGATGAACATCCCGCGTTCGCCGAGCGTGTCGGCGACGCGCGCGCCGTTTTCCGCATCGAGATCGAGGATCGCGACGCACGCGCCGGCGCGGCCGAGGTCCTGCGCGACGGCGGCGCCGATCAGCGTCGCGCCGCCGGTGACGATCGCGACTTTGCCAGCAAGGGCAGTCATGGTGTGTCTCCTGGAATGATTGAGTGAAGGCGGCGCGCGTTGCGCGCGCCGCATGCGTATCCGTCGATCACGCGCTGTCGTGCCAGCGCTGCATCAGCCTGTTCGACGGCACGGTTTCGTCGAGCAGCTTGCGCGCCGTTTCGACACCGGCAACGGGCAGCCCGGCCGCGTCCAGCAGGCCGATCTGCACGAGCACGCTCGCCTGGTCCCAGTAAATGTGTTCGTGATACAGCTTGTCGCCGCGGAACTTGACGATCGCGACGAGCGGAATCTCGACACGCTTGCCGGTCGGCGCGACGCCGGGCAGCATCCAGTCGATCTCGGTCGTGTGCGTGAAGCAGAACAGCAGTTCGTCGACGATCTGGCTCGCGCCGACCGTGCGCGAGATCGGCGTGATCGTCGTGTCCGGCGGGTTCGCATGCACGAAGTGATGCGTGTAGAAGCGCTTGAGCTCGTCGTAGCCCACGCCGCCCGTCAGCGTCGGAATATGGTTCACGTAAGGCTGCGCGACCATCGTGGCCATCGTCGCGTCGACGTTGCGCGTGTCGAACTCGTGCCGGAGGTGTTCTTCCCACAGGGCGGACAGATCGTAGTGCGGGCCGAGCGCCGCGCGAAACGCGGCGATCGCGCGCTGGTGCGCCATGACCGCGGCGGCCTTGTCGAAATGATCGCCGCCGACGCGCGCGAACGCATGATCGACACCCGGGTAGACGTACACTTCGACGCCGTCGCGGCCGGCCAATGCAGCGGCGATGCGCTGCTGCGCGTCGGGCGGGCAG
The DNA here is from genome assembly GCF_003853825.1 of Burkholderia sp. Bp9012. Classification (NCBI taxonomy): domain Bacteria; kingdom Pseudomonadati; phylum Pseudomonadota; class Betaproteobacteria; order Burkholderiales; family Burkholderiaceae; genus Burkholderia; species Burkholderia sp. Bp9012. The sequence goes on from NZ_QTQA01000018.1 coordinate 87,039, forward strand.
AAGCGGTCCTGGGCGGCGATCTGCAGCACGAGCCGGCCGCGCAGATGGGCGGCTTCGTCGAGCGCGTGCTCGATCCCCACGCCGTAATAGCTGACGGCGGCGGCCACGTCCGGCAGCCGGCACGCGGCGAGATACGCGAGCTTGCCGCCCAGGCAGTAGCCAAGCACGCCGGCCTGGCCCGTGCATTCTGGCCGTTGCATCAGCACGGCCAGCGCGGCGGCGATGTCCTCGACGCCCTTGTTTTCGTCGTACTCGCGGTACAACGCCATCGCGCGCTCGAAGTCGGCCGCCGTGTAACCGAGTTCGATGGCGGGCGCCTGGCGCCAGAACAGGTCGGGCACGAGCACCGTGTAGCCTTCCTCGGCGTAGTAATCGGCCACGTCGCGCATCGTCGCGTTCGCGCCGAAGATCTCGTGACACAGCACGATACCCGGCCCCGTGCCGCCGGCCGGCGTGCTCATGTATGCGCGAAACGTCCCGCCGTCCGGCGACGGGATGTCGATGTGTCGTCCTTTCATGTGTCCCTCCGTTCTGTTCGTGACTGGCATGGGCCCAGTATTGGCGGACGAAACGCGCGCTTCTATCCGCTTTCTTCGGCCGGTATCCGCGAATTCCGGAAACCTGCGGATCGGCCCGCCGCGTCGGGGACGGAACGCGGCGCACTGCGGGTATGTGCGGATGCGGAAGGTCCGCACAGTTTTCTACGATGCGCGAACGGTCCACTTCTTGCGTGATGTGCGCAGGGCTTGCGTAGTGTAACGAGGCGGACTGTCCGGATACTCCGGACGCTATCCGGATCGTGCGACGGGGTTCCCCGGAATCGGGAACGCGTGCACGGCGCAGGTGCAATCGAGCACGACGGGAGAACTTCGATGGGGCAATTTTGCGGAGCGGGCTGGCTGGGTGACGCTGCCTGTTTCAACCACGACACGCTGCTGCTGCAGTCAGATGACGTCGACGAGGTGCGCGCGCGGGTTGCGGACGTGTTCAAACCGCATCGGCTTACGCTGACCGGCGATTCGCGCGCGCTGCACGGCCGCATGCATCATGCGCGCTGGGGCAATCTGTCGCTGAATCTGCTCGACTACGGCGGCGAAGTGTCGATCGAACCGGGGCCGCTCGAGCACTTCTATCTGTTGCAGATTCCGCTGCGCGGCGACGCCGAAATCGAGTGCGGCGCGACGCGCTTCGTGTCGTCGCCCGACACCGCGTCGCTGCTGTCGCCGACGCTGCCGCTCCGGATGCGGTGGGGCGAGGCGTGCCCGCAAGTGATCCTGCGCATCGAGCGCGAGGTGATGGAGCGGCATGCGCAGCGGCATTGCGGCGATGACCGGCGCGTGCCTGTGGAGTTCGAGCCGGAATTCAGCCTGTCGTCGCAACAGGGCGCGTGTCTCGCGCAAATGCTGCCGATGCTGGCCGACGCGATCGCGACGGACGGGCATCCGCTGCGCCATCCGCTCGCATTCGAGCAACTCGAATCGACGCTGCTCAACCTGTTGCTGTACGGCCACCCGAACAGCGCACGCAACGGCACACGCCCCGCGCCGGCGCCGCTCGCGCCGTTCTATGTGCGGCGCGTCGAGGAATACATCCGTGCGCATCTCGACGAGCCGTTGACGATCGAACGGCTGGCCGAACTCGCGGGCGTCAGCCCGAGCACGCTGTTCGCCGGATTCCGCAATCGCCACGGCATCACGCCGATGGGATTCGTGCGCCAGTTGCGGCTGCAACATGTGCGCGACGAACTGCTCGACGACGCGACACCGGGGCTCGCATCGGTGACGGACGTCGCGCTGAAATGGGGCTTCGCGCACCTCGGGCGGTTCGCGATCGACTACAAGCGCGCGTTCGGGGAATCGCCGTCGGCCACGCTCCGGATGCGGCGTGCGCGGTGCTGACGGGAGGGCAGCCACAACGCAGGCTCACTTTTTAAAGTCTGGCACACGCGTGAAGCGCGCGCTTGACGCATGTCATGAACGCGGGCGATGCCACTGCGCCGCGTAGGGGCACGCTCCCGTCTCGCGTCTCACCGCGCTAGGATGAATGACGTCATCCTCGATTGCCGGAGACGCACATGAAAATCAGCGAGCCGATGCGAGCCCCGTCGGCGCCCGATACGTCACCGCTGCTGCAGCTTGGCCTGCGGCCGTTCTATCTGACCGGCGCGCTGTTCGCGAGCGTCGCCATCGTCTTGTGGCTTGCGGCCTGGCACGGCGTGCCTGTCGCCGGGCGCGCCGGTCCGATGACCGGGCTCATGTGGCATGTGCACGAGATGATCTTCGGCTTCGTCGCCGCGATCGTCGTCGGCTTCTTGCTGACCGCCACGCGGGCCTGGACTTCGCGCGAGACGCTGCGCGGCCCGGCGCTCGCGGCGCTGTGGCTGCTTTGGCTGGCCGGACGCGTGCTCGTCTGGTCGGGGCCGCCGATGCTCGCGGCCGTCGTCGATTCGTTGTTCTTGCCGGTGACGGCCATCGTGTTGTTGCGCGTGCTCATTTCGGCGAAGAACCGTCACAACGTGTTCCTGCCGGTCGCGCTGCTGCTGTTCGGCGCGCTGAATGCGCTGTTCCATGTATCGGTGACGACGGGGCGGGCCGATCTCGCGTTGCGTGCGGCCTACGCGGCGACGGGGCTGGTCGTGTTCTTCGTCGCGGTGATCACCGGACGCATCGTGCCGATGTTCACGATGAATGCGATTCCCGGCTTCAAGATTCACCGCTTCAGGATCGTGGACGCGCTCGCGGCCCCCGCGGTCGCGCTGACGTTGTTCGCGGACGCGCTCGGCGCACCCGATACGCTGTTGGTCGTCGCTGCGCTCGCGACCGCCGCGCTGCATGCGTGGCGCCTTGCCGGATGGCATTCATGGCGCGTCGGCAAGCGGCCTATCGTGTGGATCCTGCACGTGTCCTGTCTGTGGATTCCGGTCGGCTTCGTGCTGCTCGCGCTGTCGTTCGCTGGCGCGGTCGCGCACTCGCTCGCCGTGCATGCGTTGACCGTCGGCGCGATCGGCGGCGCGATCATCGCGATGATCACGCGCACGGCGCTCGGCCACACGGGACGCATGCTCGTCGCGGGCCCGTGGGAGCAGCTGTGTTACTGGCTGGTGATCGGTGCGGCAGTCATTCGCGTGTTTGGTCCGCTCTTGCCGGGTGTGCCGTACACGGTCTGGCTCGATGCGTCGGGCGCGTGCTGGATCGTCGCATTCGCGGCGTACGCGGTTCACTACGCGCCGTTCCTGATGTCGCCGCGTGCGGACGGTCGCCAGGATTGACGCTCGCGCGTCGTCGGATCGCTGCAGGAAGCGTCGGGCGCAGCATCAGAGCCGCCTTGCGCGCCGGGCACGGCGTCATGAGACGTCGACCGTTGCCGGTCTGATAAGCGATGGTTCGGAGAATGCGTCGCGCCGGCAAGCATCGCGGCTTGCCGGCGGTATCGCGCAACGAGACCGGTTACTGCAGCCGATCTCGTTGCGCGTATTTCAGAAATGCACGACGGTCCGGATGGACTCGCCGTTGTGCATCAAGTCGAATGCCTCGTTGATGCCGGTGAGCGGCTTCGTGTGCGTGACGAACGGTGCCAACTGGATCGTGCCGGCCATCGCTTCCTCGACCATGCCCGGCAGTTCGGAGCGGCCCTTCACGCCGCCGAATGCCGTACCCAGCCAGCGGCGACCGGTGACGAGCTGGAACGGGCGCGTGGAGATTTCCTGGCCGGCGCCCGCGACGCCGATGATGACGGACTGGCCCCAGCCGCGGTGCGCGCATTCGAGCGCGGCGCGCATCACGTTGACGTTGCCGATGCACTCGAAGCTGTGGTCGACGCCCCAGCCGGTCATTTCGACGATAACTTGCTGGATGGGCTTTTCGTGATCCTTCGGATTGACGCAGTCGGTTGCGCCGAACACGCGCGCAAGGTCGAACTTGCCGGGGTTGGTGTCGATCGCGATGATGCGGCCGGCCTTCGCGAGCTTGGCGCCCTGAATCACTGCGAGGCCGATGCCGCCGAGACCGAATACGGCCACCGTATCGCCTTCCTGCACCTTCGCGGTGTTCTTGACCGCGCCGAGGCCGGTCGTGACGCCGCAGCCCAGCAGGCAGACCTGCTCCGGGTTGGCGTCCGGGTTGATCTTCGCGAGGGAGACTTCGGCGACGACCGTGTATTCGCTGAACGTCGAGCAGCCCATGTAGTGATAGATCGGCTGGCCGTTGTAGCTGAAACGCGTGGTGCCGTCGGGCATCACGCCCTTGCCCTGGGTGGCGCGCACCGACACGCACAGATTGGTCTTGCCGCTCTTGCAGAACAGGCACTCGCCGCATTCGGCGGTGTATAGCGGAATGACGTGGTCGCCGGGTTTCACGCTCGTCACGCCTTCGCCGACTTCCACAACGATGCCGGCGCCTTCATGGCCCAGCACGGCCGGAAAGATGCCTTCCGGATCGTCGCCCGACAACGTGAAGGCATCGGTGTGACAGACTCCGGTATGGGTGATCTTGATGAGCACTTCGCCCTTGCGGGGCGGTTCGACGTCGATTTCGACGATCTGGAGCGGCTTACCCGCCTCGAACGCAACTGCAGCACGTGATTTCATGGCAATCCTTTAAAAAATCATCGAATGGATCGAAAGGTCGACGATTCCGCACCGGTCAGCGCAAGTAGGACCGAACGAGGGTCACGATATCGTCGATCGACCCGGAAGCGGGGCGCGATGCGTCCGCGAGCTGGGTGAATTCCTCGCGCAAATGGCTTTCGAGCACGCCGGCCATCACGCCGTTGATCGCGCCGCGAATGGCAGCCAGTTGCTGAAGTATCGGGCCACAGTCCGCGCCCTCCTCAAGCGCTTGCTCGAGCGCATTCAGTTGCCCGCGAACACGGCGCACGCGGGTCAGGACGCGTTTCTTTTCTTCGGGGGAATGCGGCATGGGATCTGTGGGTTTCCGGATACTGGGGGGCAGTATAGAGCAATGTGGCGCGGAGGTATACGGAATCGCTGCCGGGCACACCGTCAGATCAGCAGCGTGAGCGTGCGGAACAGCGCAAGATCCTCGTTGCGCGCCGACCGCGCATGCCGCCGGATCACTTGCAGCAGGCGGTCGATGAAGCAGCGCGCGGCGCCGCTCAGAGTGCTGGTGCGGCGCATGACGATACCGAGTTCGCTCGGCTCGTCGCTCGACCGGGGATATGTGCCGGGGCAGCTGGTCTGCCGTCGACGTCGAAGCAGCTGATGGTGCATGCGGGGATTCGGCATGAGTTCCGACTGGATCGGGCGCGAATGCGGGACGGGCGGCCGGCTTGGCGTCACCCGCTCGCCCAATCGGTGGATCCCGGCGATGTCAGCGACCATGCGCTGTACGGCAATCTGTCGTGGAAGTTCTGAGCGGGGAGGGGCGGCCATTTGCGCTGACACGCGAATGCGTGAACGGCCGGCCGGAGCGCGACGTCGACGTGGCGCGCTCCGTGCGTCAACTCCGCGCCACCCCCGTCGATTCCCGCACCACGAGCTCCGGCGCCCCGATCGTATGCACGGCGGCAGCCGGCTCGACGCCGTCGATCATGTCGAGCGTCAGCGCGATCGCCCGCGCGGCGATCTGCGACGTCGGAAACCGCACCGTCGTCAGCGCGGGGCGGAACTGGTGGGCGAGCTGGATATCGGTCATGCCGACCACCGACAGATCGGCAGGCACGCGCAGCCCAAGATCGGCGGCTGCCTGCATCGCGCCGATCGCCATCAGGTCATTGGTGGCGAACAGCGCGGTGAGGCCCGGCTTCGCCCGCAGCAGCGCGGCGGCCGCTTCGTAGCCACCTTCGATCGAATCGTGAACCGACACCGTCGTCAGCGCCTCCGCCGGATGGCCGCATGCCGCGAGTTCGTCCGCGAACCCGCGCAAGCGCACCGATTGCGGACCGCCCGAGCCCTTGCCGACGAGCGCGCCGAACGCGCGATGCCGCAGCCCGGACAGATGCGAGGCTGCCAGCGCGCCCGCCGCCGCGAAATCGACGGTGACGCACGGCAGCGTGCGCGACGCATGCACGTGCTCCCACATGCACAGCACGATTGACGCGCCGTGGCGTGCGATGTCGGCGAGTTCGGCTTCCGCGAGGTCGGTGTTCATCACGATTGCGCCGGCGGCAAGCGTGCCGGCGATCCGCTCGAGGTAGTTGCGCGTGATCGCAGGATCGTCGTCGGTATTTGACACCAGCAGGTAATGGCCGCGCTTGCGCGCCTCGCGCTCGGCTGCCAGCACGAATTCCGGATAGAACGGGTTCGTGATGTTCGACAGCATCAACGCGAGCGTGGACGTGCGGCCCTCGGCCAGTGCCCGCGCGGTCAGGTTGGGCCGATAGCCGAGCTCGCGGATCGCCGCCATCACGCGCTCGACGGTCGCCGGCTTCACCTTCTGCGGATTGCGCAGCACGTTCGAGACGGTCGCCGCGGTGACGTTCGCGCGCCGCGCGACTTGCGCGAGCGTCACCATGCGCGGCCTCGGGCCGGGCGGGCAATGCTGCACGAGGGAAGGGAAGCGAGGGAGTGTCTGCTCATATTCTGGGAGTGCGTCCCACAAGTTGCACAAGGACAGGCGATACGCTAATTTCTCGACACATCAGATCAAGGAGACGACATGGTACGGCGAACAGGGCGAATTGCACCATCGGAATTTAAGCGGTTAAATTTCTCGTCCCGAAGCGCCTGACCAGGAGAGGAGAGCGCGATGACCGCCATTTCATTGAAGGACGTCTCGAAGCGCTACGGCGACCATGCGCCGGTGCTGCGCGACGTGAACCTCGAGATCGCGTCGCACGAGTTCTGCGTGTTTCTCGGTCCGTCGGGTTGTGGCAAGTCCACGCTGTTGCGGATGATCGCCGGGCTCGAGGACGTGACCGAAGGCGAGTTGCGGATCGGCGGCGCGCGCATGAACGACACGCCGCCCGCCGAGCGCGGTGTCGCGATGGTGTTCCAGAGCTATGCGCTGTTTCCGCACATGACCGTGTTCGACAACATCGGTTTCGGCCTGCGCATCGCCGGCACGCCGAAGGACGAGATCCGGCGCCGCGTGACCGAGGCCGCGCGTGTTCTGCAACTCGATGCGCTGCTCGATCGCAAGCCGAAGGCGTTGTCGGGCGGCCAGCGGCAGCGCGTCGCGATCGGCCGCGCGATCGTGCGCGAGCCGCGCGTGTTCCTGTTCGACGAGCCGCTGTCGAATCTCGACGCGACGCTGCGCGGCCAGACGCGCGTCGAAATCGCCCGCCTGCATGCACGCTTCACGCAATCGAGTTCCGTCTACGTGACGCATGACCAGATCGAGGCGATGACGCTTGCCGACCGGATCGTGCTGCTGCACGCGGGCGACGACGTCGCACGCTTCGGCAGCATCGCGCAGGCCGGCGCGCCGCTCGAGCTGTATCACCGGCCGGCCAACCGTTTCGTCGCGGGCTTTATCGGCTCGCCGCGGATGAACTTCCTGCCGGCGGTCGTCGACGCGGCCGATGCGCATGGCTGCCGGCTGCGGCTCGAGGGCACCGGCGAAACACTGACGCTGCGCGATCGCCCGCTGCCGCGCCACATCGGCAGCGGCGCGCGCGTGACGCTCGGGATTCGTCCCGAGCATCTGACGATCGCTGCGTCGGGCGATGCCGACCCGCCCACGATCGTCCGCGACATCGCGCTCGTCGAGCAACTCGGCGAAGCCGCCTACGTGCATCTCGACCAGCCCGGCGGCGTGCCGCTGCTCGCGAAACTGCCCGGCCAGGCCGCGATGCGGCGCGGCGAGCGGCATGCGTTCCACGTGCCGCCGTCGCGCTGTCACCTGTTCGACGAGGCCGGCATCGCGTTGCCGGCCATCCACGCCGAAGCGGCGTTCGCATAGCGGCGCAATGCCGACCCGCCGCGCGCGACGCGGCACCTATCACACCAATACCAGGAGACAACGATGAAACTTCGTGCGAGCCGACTGCTGCTTGCCCTGACGACTGCCGCCGCGCTCGCGGCGGGGACGGCCGACGCGGGCACGCTCAAGGTGAACGTCGCCGCGCGCGGCAACCAGCGCGCGACGTGGCAAGCCGTGTTCGACCAGTTCCACAAGGCGAATCCCGACGTCGACCTGAAGGTCAGCTACGTCGGCGAGGAGGCGTACAAGGTGCAGATGTCCGGCTGGCTCGCGACCGATCCGCCCGACGTGTTGAGCTGGAACAACGGCGAGCGGCTCGCGTATTTCGCGAAGCGCGGGCTGATCGATGACCTGAGCGCGGACTGGCAGAAGAACGGCTGGAACGACACGTATGCGGCCGTCAAGCAGTCGTCGACCTACGGCGGCAAGCTTTACAGTTTGCCGCTCGGCTATGACGCGTATGGCCTCTTCTACCGCAAGGACCTGTTCGAGAAGGCCGGCATTCACGGTGAGCCGGCCGATTGGGCTCAGTTTCTGGATGCGTGCCGCAAGCTGAAGGCGGCCGGTATCGCGCCGATCGCGGTGGCCGCGCGCGATGCGTGGACGCTGGCCGCGTGGTTCGACTACCTCGACCTGCGGATCAACGGCTACGCATTCCACCAGAAGCTGATGGCCGGCGACGTCGCCTATACCGATCCGCGCGTGCGGGCCGTGTACGCGGCATGGAAGAAGCTGATCGACGACAAGTATTTCATCGACAACGCCCTGTCCTACGACGTCGATTCGCTGAGCCCGCTGATCGTCAACGGCCAGGCCGCGATGACGCTGATGGGCACCTGGTATTCGGCGGGTCTCTCGAGCGCGACGCGCAACCCGATCAGTTTCTTCCGCTTCCCGGTGATCGACGCGTCGGTGCCGCTTGCCGAGGACGGCCCGGTCAACGTGATGATCGTGCCGGCAAAGGCGCGCAACAAGGCGGATGCGCGTCGCCTGCTCGCGTTCATGGGGCAACCGGCGGTCAACGGTGAGTTCGCGAAGGGGATGGGGCAACTGCCGTCGAACAACAAGGCGCCCGAGCCGCAGGACCCGATCTCGAAGATCGGCTTCCGCACGCTCGCGACCACGCCGGGCGGCATCGCGCAGTTCTACGACCGCGACATGACGAAGGAAATGGCGGACGAGGGGATGAAGGCGATGCAGCAGTTCCTGTCCGACCCGACGCAGCTCGATGCGATCCTGCAGCGCCTCGAGCAGACCCGCAAGCGCATCTACCGGAAGTAACGCGCCGCGCGGCCGGGCCGGCCACGCCGGCCCGGTGCGTCGTTGCCGCCGTCGCGTCCGTTTCGTCAGTTACGTCCGTCTCGTCGAAGGTAATCTCATGTCAACCAGCCTGTCCGAAAGCACCGCGCGCCGCGCAGCCGGCCCGCGGCGGCATGCGCGTGCGTCGCTGGCGCGCCGCCGCAACCGCGCGGCCCTGCTGTTCGTGCTGCCGGGTTTCGCGCTCTTCACCGTGTTCGTGCTGTATCCGATCGTCAGCAGCATCTGGCTGAGCTTCCATCACTGGGACGGGATGACGCCGATGACGTACGCGGGGCTCGACAACTACCGCGAGCTGCTGCAGTCCGACACGTTCTACGTCGCGCTGAAGAACAACGTGCTGTGGCTCGTGCTGTTCCTCGCCGCACCGCCACTCGGCCTTGCGCTCGCGCTGTACCTGAACCAGAACGTGTTCGGGATCCGGCTCGTGAAGTCGCTGTTCTTCGCGCCGTTCGTGTTGCCGGGCGTCGTCGTCGGCCTGGTGTTCTCGTGGTTCTACGACCCGACGTTCGGGCTGCTGAAGCTGATCGTCGGGCACGGGATCCCGGTGCTCGGCGATCCGCGTTATGCGACCTTCGGCGTGATCGCCGCCGCGCTGTGGCCGCAGATTCCGTTCTGCATGATCCTCTACCTGACCGGGCTCACGGGCATCAACGGCGAGATCGTCGAGGCGGCGCGCATGGAGGGCGCGCGCGGCTTCACGCTGCTGTGGCACGTGATCCTGCCGCAGTTGCGGCCCGCGACCTTCATGGCAGTGGTGCTGACCGTGATCGGCGCGCTGCGCAGCTTCGACCTGATCTCCGTGATGACGGGCGGCGGCCCGTTCGACAGTTCCACCGTGCTCGCTTACTTCATGGTCGACCAGGCGATCAAGTACTACCGCGAAGGCTATTCGGCCGCGATCGCGGTCGTGCTGTTCGCGATCATGCTCGTCTATATCGTGTGGCAGCTACGCAAGCTGGTGCGCGTCGAATCATAAGGATCACGAAAATGTATCCGATACCCGTGTCCCGCTGGGGACGTCCCGCCCGCTGGTTGTACCGGCTGTCGCTGCCGTGCGCGCTCGCGCTGTGGCTCGTGCCGCTGCTCGCGGTGCTCGTCACGTCGGTCCGCTCGACCGACGAGATCATGGCCGGTCATTACTGGGACTGGCCGAAGCAGTTCGCGCTGCTCGACAACTACGGCACCGCGCTCACGCAGACGCCGATGCTGCATTACTTCTCGAACAGCATCCTGATCACGGTGCCGTCCGTCGCCGCATCGATCCTGCTCGCGTCGCTCGCGGGGCACGCGCTCGCGAACTACCGGTTCCGCGGCAATCTCGTGCTGCTCGGGCTGTTCGTCGCCGGCAACTTCGTGCCGATCCAGATCCTGATGATCCCGGTGCGGCAGATCATGCTCGGCGTCGGCCTCTACAACACCGTGTGGGCGCTCGTGCTGTTTCATACCGCGTTCCAGACCGGCTTCTGCACGCTGTTCCTGCGCAACTTCATCCGCGAGCTGCCGTTCGAGCTGATCGAGGCCGCGCGCGTCGAAGGCGCGTCCGAGTGGGCGATCTACTGGCGCGTCGTGCTGCCGCTCGTGCGGCCGGCGCTCGCCGCCCTCGCGATCCTCGTGTTCACGTTCGTGTGGAACGACTACTTCTGGGCGCTGTGCCTCACGCAAGGCGACGACGCGGCGCCGATCACGGTCGGCGTCGCCGCGCTCAAGGGGCAGTGGACGACCGCCTGGAACATCGTGTCGGCCGGCTCGGTGCTCGCCGCGCTGCCGTCGGTGCTGATGTTCTTCGCGATGCAGAAGCACTTCGTCGCGGGGCTCACGTTCGGCGCGACGAAAGGCTGATCCGTCACATCCATTTTCTTCTGCAAGGAACCCACGATGCACCTCGGCGTTTGCTATTACCCCGAACACTGGCCGCGCGAACAATGGGCCCGCGATGCGCGGCGGATGGCCGAACTGGGCCTGACCCGCGTGCGGATCGCCGAATTCGCGTGGAGCCGGATGGAGCCGGAGCCGGGCCGCTACGACTGGGCGTGGCTCGACGAAGCGATCGACACGCTCGCCAGCCAGCAGCTGAAGATCGTGCTCGGCACGCCGACCGCCGCGCCGCCGAAGTGGCTCGTCGATCGCCATCCGGAGATCCTGCCCGTCGGCGCGGACGGCGCGGTGTGGCAGTTCGGTTCGCGCCGCCATTACGACATCGCGAGCCCCGTGTATCGCGAGCACTGCGTGCGCATCGCGGACGCGATGGCACGACGCTACGGTGCGCATCCGGCGGTCATCGCATGGCAGACCGACAACGAGCTCGGCTGTCACAACACGCTGCCGAGCTATACGCGCGCGGCGCTCGAAGGCTTTCGCGCGTGGCTCGCGGTGCGCTACGGCGACATCGGTGCGCTGAACCGCGCGTGGGGCAACGTATTCTGGAGCATGGAGTATCGCGGTTTCGACGAGATCGAACTGCCGCGCCATACGCCGACCGATGCGAATCCCGCGCATCTGCTCGACTTCCGTCGCTATCAGTCGGACGAGGTCGCGCGGTTCCACGCCGTGCAGGTCGATGCGATCCGTCCGCACGCGCCGGGCCGCGACGTGCTGCACAACTTCATGGGCTTTTTTACCGAGTTCGATCACTATGCGTTCGCGCATGGCGGCCTCGACGTCGCCGCGTGGGACAGCTACCCGGTGCCGCGCACCGAAGTGCTGCCGCTCGACGAAGCGGACAAGCGACGCTGGGCACGTACTGGCCACCCGGACGTGTCGGCGTTCTCGCACGACCTGTATCGCGGCGTCGGCAACGGGCGGATGTGGGTGATGGAGCAACAGGCGGGGCCCGTGAACTGGGGGCCGTACAACCCGGTGCCGCATGCCGGCGCGGTGCGGCTGTGGACGTGGGAAGCGTTCGCGCACGGCGCGGAACTCGTGTCGTATTTCCGCTGGCGACAGTATCCGCATGCGCAGGAGCAACTGCACTCGGGGCTGAATGCGCCGGACGACCGGCTGTCGCCGGGCGGCCACGAAGTGGCGCGCGTCGCACGCGAACTGGCCGCGCTGGATATCGGGCTCGTCACCGGCCCGCATGAGCCTGCACGCGTCGCGCTGCTGTTCGATTACGCGGCCGACTGGATGATCCGGATCCAGCCGCACGGCGCCGACTTCGACTACCAGCAGCACGCGTTCGACTGGTATCGCGCGTTGCGCGAACTGGGGCTCGACGTCGACATCGTCGCGGCCGACGCCGACGTGTCGCGTTATGCACTCGTCGTCGCGCCGACGCTGCCGGTTGTGCCGGACCGTGTCGTCGAGCAGGCGGCGTGCGGAGACGCGCACTGGCTGTTCGGGCCGCGCACGGGCTCGCGCACGGCGGAATTCGCAATCGCGCCGGGCCTCGCACCCGGCAAGCTGCGCGACGTGCTGCCGGTGCGAATCGGCCAGGTCGAGTCGCTGCGGCCGTCGCTCACACCGCGCGTCGCGTTCGACGGCATCGATGGCCATGCGCTGAAATGGCGCGATCACGTCGATATGGAATCGGCGACCGGCATCGACGTGCTTGCTGCCTGCGACGACGGCGTGCCCGCGCTCGTGCGGCGCGGCCGCGTGACGATGGCGACCGCCTGCTTCGACCACGCGCTGTTGCGTGCGATCGTCGCCCGCTGCGCGCGCGACGCCGGACTGCCGGTCCGCGCGTTGCCGGATGGCGTGCGCTTGCGCCGGCGCGGGCGTCTCGTGTTCGCACTCAATTATGGCGACGCGCCATGCACGCTGCCGGCGCCGGACCGTGCGCGTTTCGTGCTCGGCGGCCCCGAACTCGGCGCGGTCGACGTCGCCGCGTGGGTCGAGCCGGACTGACGCGATGCAATCGCCGCGGTCGCTACGGTCGCATTTCGCGCGCCTCGCCGGGATCGCGCATTTCTTGCCGCTGTCCGCCGCCGCGCTGATGCTCGGCGTCGCGATGTCCTTTACGGCTCCGTACCTGTCGCTGTTCGGCGTGGAGGCGGCGGGGATGTCGCCGTTTCTCGCGGGCATCTTCATGACGCTGATCGCGGCGAGCGGTGTCGTCGCGAGCACGTGGGCCGGGCGCTGGTCGGACCGCCGCGACCGGCACAGGCCGTTGCTCGTCGTGTCGCTTGCGGCGGCCGCGCTCGGTTTCGCGCTGCTGTGCGTGCTGCGCGCGCACGGGCCGGTGATCGCGGCCGGCACGATCCTGCTCGGTGCAGGGGCGGTGTCGCTGTCGCAGATCTTCGCGTTCGCGCGCGCGGTGCTGCCGGTCGACGACGATGCGCAGCGCGATCTCGCGTCGGCGGCGCTGCGCACGATGCTGTCGGTTGCGTGGGTGTTCGGTCCCGCGCTCGGCGCGCTGATCCTCGCGCAGACGGGTTTCGTCGGGCTTTTTCTCGCTGCTTCAGCGGGCTTCGTCGCATGCGCGGCGATCATCGCGCGGATTCCGGAGCCCGCGCGGCGGCCGGCGGCGGCTCATGTACGCGCAGTGGACCATGCTGCGCCGCTGTCCGCCGAGGCACCGGCGGAGATCGTCGTCGCACCGCGCGCAAGCGTGCGGCGCACCCTCGTCGCGCTCACGCTGATGGGGCTCGCGGCGAACGCGACGATGATCGTGCTGCCGCTGTACATCGTGCGCGGGCTCGGCGGATCGCCGGGCAACGTGTCGGCCGCGCTGGGTCTCGCCGCGTTGCTCGAGATCCCGATGATGCTTTGGCTCGGCATCCGGTCGACGCGGCTCGACAAGGCGCGCTGGCTGACAGCGTGCGCGGCCGTGCATGCGGCGTATTTCATCGGACTCGCGGCGGTGACGCGGGTGGACATGATCCTGCCGCTACAACTGCTAAGCGCTTGCGTGGTCGCGATTACGTCGTGCCTCGGCATGACGCGCGTGTGCGACCTGATGCCGACGCGTCCCGGCACCGCGACCGCGATGTTCTTCAGCACCGCGCGCGTCGGCTCGATCGCATCGGGCGTGCTGTCGGGCGCGTGCGTCGACCTGTTCGGTTATCGCGCGACGTGCGCGGGGTGCTGCGTGCTCGCGCTCGTCGCATTCGCGCTGCTCGCCCGGGACGCGCACGGCGAGCGGGGCGGTGCGAGTGGCGCAGGCGGCACCACGGCATCTGCCGGAGGCCGCTTCGATGCACCGCACTGACGCGGGATGCGTCGGTGCGGTGATGCGGTGACGACGCGAATGCGTCAGCGTTGGCGATACGCGTCGAGCGACGACAGCGCGTTGCCGTGGAAGTCGAACAACGTGTTGTTGTCCCATTGATCGCCGGCACCGAGCTTCCAGCCGACACCCGGCGTCGGGATCCATTCCGGTTCCCACCAGAACACGCCCTTGCCGCGATTGCCCGGCACGCCCTTCACGATATCGACGACCGCCGCGAGGAACTGCGCCTGGCCGGCCGGCGACGGCGGGAACGCGGTCGAGCCGGTGTTCGTCATCGCGTTCGGTTCCGAGTCGCCGTCGCTGGTGGTCCATGGATACGCGGTCTCGACGACGATCAGTTCCTTGTCGTATCGCACCGCGAGGTCATTCGCGTTGTTGCGCAGGTCGTCGAGCGAGCCTTGCCACTGCGGGTAGTACGACAGGCCGATCACGTCGAACGCGACACCGCGCTGCGTCGCGCTGTCGAACCACCAGCGGCTTTTCGCGTTGTCGCCGCCGCTGTCGATGTGCAGCATCACCTTGATGCGCGGATCGACGGCCTTCACCGCATCGCGGCCCGTCTTCAGCAGCTGCGCGAGGTTGTCCCACTGGTCGTAGCGGCCGAGCGGCCACAGCATGCCGCCCGTGATCTCGTTGCCGATCTGCACCCACTCCGGCCGCACGCCGGCGCGCTGCAGTTGGCGCAGCACGTCGGTCGTATAGGCCGACAGCAACGCACACGTTTCGGCGAGATTCTTGCCGGCCCACGCATGCGGCGGGTATTGCTTGCCGGGGTCGGCCCACCAGTCGCTGTAGTGGAAATCGATCAGGATACGCATCCCGAGCGCGGCCGCGCGTTTCGCGAGTGCGACGACATGGGCCGCGTTGTTGTAGCCGGCCGCATCACTCTGGTTGGCCGGGAAGAATGCCGGATTGCCGGGATCGTTCCATACCTTGATGCGGATCGAGTCGACGCCGTGCGCGTGCAGGACCTTCAGGCAGTCGGTCGGGCGGCCGTGGTCGAAGTACCGCGCGCCGTGCGCCTCGAGCTCCGGCAGCGTCGACACGTCGGCGCCCATCGCGAACGGGATGCCACCCGCCGCGCGCGCGACGCCTTGCGCGACGGCCGGCAGCGCGCCGGCCAGGTCGACGCATGCGAGCGCCGCGGTCGAGACACTCCAGCGCAACATCGATCGTCTGTTCATCGTCATCCTCCAGTATCGGGCCCGGTCGATCGATCGCAGGATCGCGGGCTTCGTCGGTTTAAGCGCTTAAATTTCAGCCTCGATGCGAGGCCGGATCGAGCGTAGCGCAGCCGCCGATGCCGATGCAAAGAACGCGTGCGTTGCCTACTATCTGGCGACCGGCATGTCCGCTACCCGCGCACCCCGACCCGATATCGGGTCGTCTGGCGATAGGTGTTGCCCGGATGAAGGATGGTTTCGTCGCGCAGCGCATCCATGTTGACCTGGTTCGGATAGAACCCGGCTTCGACGCACAGCGCCGCATGTCGCACGCACGGCGTGCCGCCGGCCACGCGCACGCCATCCAGATAATTGCCCGTATAGAGCTGCAGCCCGCGCTGATCCGTCGACACGGCAAGTTCCCGACCGCTTTCCGGATCGTAGATCGACGCGACGGGCCGCACGTAGCGCTCATGGTCGCGCAGCACGTAGCAGTGGTCGAACCCGCGCCCGCGCGTGAGCTGCGCATGTGGCCAGTCGAGGCGAGCGCCGATCGGCGCGCTCTGCCGGAAATCGAACGCGCTGCCCGTCACGTCGGCGGTGCCGGTCGGGATCAGCGCATCGTCCACTTCGACGAACGCGTCGGCGTGGATCTGCAGCAGGTGGCCGCGCACGTCGCTGCCCGCGCGTCCGCTCAGGTTGAAGTAGCTGTGATTCGTCAGGTTCAGCGGCGTCGGCGCGTCGGTCACACCCACATAGTCGATCGTCAGCGTGCCGTCGTCGTCGAGCGTGTAGCGCACCTGCACGCTCACGTTGCCGGGGAAGCCCGCATCGCCTTCCGGCGAATCGAGCCGCAGCGTCAGTCCGCCGCGGTCGTCGACCACGTCCCAGCGCGCGCGGTGAAAGCCGCTCGCGCCGCCGTGCAGCAGGTTGCCGTTCTCGTTGCGGTCGAGCGTATAGTCGATGCCGTCGAGCGAGAAGCGCGCATCCGCGATCCGGTTCGCCCACCGGCCGACCGTCGCGCCGAGGTACGCACCCGATTCGACATACTCGGCCGGCGTGTCGTGCGCCAGCACGATATCGGCGAAGCGCCCGGTGCGGTCGGGGGCGAGCCACGACACGACGGTCGCGCCGAGATCGCTGATGACGACGCGCATGCCGTGCGCGTTGCGCAGCGTGTAGCGCCGCACCGGATCGCCGCCGGGCAGCGCGCCCCACGGCTCGGACGGAATGCGGCCGACATCGGCTGACGGGCGGGAAGAGTCGGTATCGATATGCATGAGTGGGTTCGCTCGTGGGCGGTGAATTCAGTGAGCGGCCGCCGCGCGTTCCTGGTATTCGCGCGGGGTGCAGCCGAGTTCGCGGCGGAACACCGCGTACATGTATTGCAACGACGTGAAGCCGCAACGGATCGCGACTTCCGCGCTAGACGCATTGCGGCCCGCGAGCAGCGCCTGCGCGGCCTCGAGCTTGTGACGCAGGATTTCCTGGTGCACGGTGCGCTGCAGTTCGCGCCGGAAGTGCTCTTCGAGCAGCGAGCGCGACACGCCGACATAGTCGGCGACCTGTTCGGTCTTGATCCCCTGGCATGCGTACTGCCGGATGAAGTGCCGCGCGCGCATCACGTGCGGGCTCGCGAGCGGCTGGTGGCGCGTCGATTCGAGCACGTTGATGCCGACCGGCGGCACGAGGATGCGCTGCCCGGGAAACCTGGCGCCGCGCAGCATCCGGTGCAGCAGGTGCGCGGCGGTGCGGCCCATTTCCTCGGTGCCCTGGATCACCGACGACAACGGAATGCGCGTCAGCGTGCGCGTGAGCGGATCGTTGTCGATGCCGATGATCGCGACCTGTTCCGGCACCGCGATGCCGGCGAGCAGGCACGCCTGCAGCAGATGCCGCGCGCGCGCATCCGTGACCGCGATCACGCCGACGGGCTTCGGCAGGGCATGCAGCCAGCCGATCAGTTGCTCGATCGCGTGATTCCAGCCCGATGCGCTCGTCGACACGCCGCGGTAGATCGGCGCGTCGAGCCCGTCCGCGCGCGCGAGCCGGTCGAACGCGAGCTCACGCTGCTGCGCCCAGCGGTTCTCCTGCGCGACCGGCAGGCTGTACATCGCGAAATGCGCGAGCCCCGCGCCGATCAGGTGCGTGTAGGCGAGCGACACGAGCTTCGGGTTGTCCGTCGCAATATATGGGACACCGTCCGGGTACTGCGCCGGATCCTCGTACGACGAGCCGACCGCGACGATCGGCAGCGGCGAGCCGGCAAGCGCGTCGGCGACGGCCGGATCGTCGAAGTCCGCGATGATGCCGTCGCCGTCGAAGCGTTCGATGCCGGCGAGCCGGCAGCGGAAGTCGTCTTCGAGGAACAGGTCCCACACGACGCGCGTCGTGTGCAGGTACTGGCCGATGCCGCTGATGATCTCGCGGTCGTAGACCTTGTTCGCGTTGAACAGCAGCGCGATGCGGTGCGGTGTCTGGGCGGAAGAGGCACGGGTCATGTCGGTCTCGGGGCGGGCGCCGCTCGGGCGTCGCGCCATTGTCTCCGGGGCGCGCGGGCGGTGCCGCGCGGTTCTCTGGTGTCCGGCGATTGTAGGACGGAACGCACGCCGCGCGCAGCGGCTGGCAAGAAACGTTAAGCGTGCTGCGCAATTTCGCAATTGCCGGCCGGCAGGCGCGCGGGCACGATCCAGCCAACCGGATTCGGCCGCGTGCGTCGTCGTCGCGACGCGCGTTGCGCTGCACCAAGACCCAGCACGGAGACGCCATGTCGTATTTCGAACACATTCCCGCGATTCGCTACGAAGGTCCGCAGTCGGACAACCCGCTGGCGTACCACTATTACGACCCCGAGAAGCGCGTGCTCGGCAAGACACTCGCCGAGCATCTGCGGATTGCCGTCTGCTACTGGCACACGTTCGTATGGCCGGGACACGACATCTTCGGGCAGGGCGCATTCCAGCGGCCGTGGCAGCAGCCTGGCGACGCGCTCGAACGTGCGCGAATGAAGGCCGACGCGGCATTCGAGTTCTTCACGAAGCTCGGCACGCCTTTCTATACGTTCCACGACACCGACGTCGCACCGGAGGGCGACAGCCTGCGCGAGTACGCAGCCAATTTCGCGCGGATGGTCGACTATCTCGGCGAGCGCCAGCAGGCGAGCGGCGTGCGGCTGCTGTGGGGCACGGCGAACCTGTTCTCGCACCCGCGCTTCGCGGCGGGCGCCGCGACGAATCCGAACCCCGACGTGTTCGCGTGGGCCGCGACCCAGGTGTGCCACGCGCTCGACGCGACACACCGGCTCGGTGGCGAGAACTACGTGCTGTGGGGCGGCCGCGAAGGGTACGAGACGCTGCTCAATACCGACCTGAAGCGCGAGCGCGAGCAGTTCGCGCGTTTTCTGTCGATGGTCGTCGAGCACAAGCACCGGATCGGCTTCAAGGGTGCGCTGCTGATCGAGCCGAAACCTCAGGAGCCGACCAAGCACCAGTACGACTACGACGTCGCGACCGTGCACGGATTTCTGGTGCAGTACGGACTGCAGAACGAGATTCGCGTGAACATCGAGGCGAACCATGCGACGCTCGCCGGCCACTCGTTCCACCACGAGATCGCGAACGCGTTCGCACTCGGCGTGTTCGGCAGCGTCGACGCGAACCGCGGCGATCAGCAGAACGGCTGGGACACCGACCAGTTCCCGAACAGCGTCGAGGAACTGACGCTTGCGTTCTACGAGATACTGCGCCACGGCGGCTTCACGACCGGCGGGATGAACTTCGACGCGAAGGTGCGGCGCCAGAGCATCGATGCGGAAGACCTGTTCTACGGCCACGTCGGCGCGATCGACGTGCTCGCGCTCGCGCTCGAACGTGCGGCCGTGCTGGTCGAGAACGACCGGCTCGATGCGCTGCGCCGGCAGCGCTACGCGCAGTGGGACGACGCGTTCGGCCGCAAGATCCTGTCGGGCGGCTATACGCTGCAGTCGCTCGCGGATGACGCGCTCGCGCGCGGCGTGGACCCGCGGCATGCGAGCGGCGCGCAGGAGCGGCTGGAGAACATCGTGAACCAGGCGATCTACGGCCTGCGCTGACGCCATGTATATCGGACTCGATCTCGGTACGTCGGGCGTGAAAGCGGTGTTGCTCGACCGCGACGGCACGGTGCGGGCGAGCGCGAGTCGCCCGCTGACGGTGAGCCGGCCGCGGCCGCGCTGGTCCGAACAGGCGCCGCGCGACTGGTGGGACGCCGCGTGCGGCGCACTGGCCGCGCTCGTCGATGAGGCACGCGCGGGCGGCATCGATCCGCGCGCCATCGACGCGCTGGGACTGACCGGGCAGATGCACGGCGCGACGCTGCTCGATGCGCAGGGCGACGTGCTGCGTCCCGCGATCCTGTGGAACGACGGCCGCGCGGATGCGGAGTGCGCGGAACTCGAGCGGCTCGCACCCGCGCTGCGCGCGGTGACGGGCAACGTCGCGATGCCGGGCTTCACCGCGCCGAAGCTGCTGTGGGTGCGCCGCCACGAGCCCGACGTGTTCGCGCGCATTGCACACGTGCTGCTGCCGAAGGATTACCTGCGCTACCGGCTGACCGGCGCGTTCGCGACCGATCCGTCGGATGCCGCCGGTACGCTCTGGCTCGACGTCGCGAAGCGCGACTACGACGACACGCTGCTCGCCGCGTGCGGGCTGTCGCGCACGCAGATGCCGGCCGTGTTCGAGGGCAACCGCGTAACGGGCACGCTGCTGCCGAGCGTCGCGCGCGCGCTCGGGCTGCGCGAGATTCCGGTGGTGGCCGGCGGCGGCGACAACGCGGCCGGCGCGGTGGGCGTCGGGATCGTGCGGCCTGGCGACGCGTTGCTGTCGCTCGGTACGTCGGGTGTCTATTTCGCGGTGTCGGACGGGTTTCGCGCGAACCCCGAATCGGCGGTGCACAGCTTTTGCCACGCGCTGCCCGATACATGGCATCTGATGTCGGTGATGCTGAACGCGGCCGGCTGCATCGACTTCACCGCGCAACTGGCCGGTTACGACGGCGTCGCGGCGCTGCTCGCCGATGCCGAGGCGAACGCGCGCGCCAGCCGCCCGTGGTTCCTGCCTTACCTGAGCGGCGAGCGCACGCCGCACAACGACGTGAATGCGAAGGGCGTGTTCTACGGGCTCACGCCCGATACGCAGCGCGCGGATCTCGCGAACGCAACGCTCGAAGGCGTCGGCTTCGCGTTGCTCGACGGCATCGATGCGCTGCATGCGGCCGGACTGGCGCCCGACGGCATCACGGTGATCGGCGGCGGCTCGCGCAGCGCGTACTGGACGCAGATGCTCGCCGACGTGAGCGGACGCGCACTGACGCTGCGCGCGGGCGGCGAGGTCGGCCCGGCGCTCGGTGCCGCACGGCTCGCGCATCTCGCGCTCGAACCGGATGCGTCGCTCGACGATGTGTGCCCGCAGCCGCCGATCGTCGCGGTGCGCGA
The DNA here is from genome assembly GCF_003853825.1 of Burkholderia sp. Bp9012. Lineage (NCBI taxonomy): Bacteria > Pseudomonadati > Pseudomonadota > Betaproteobacteria > Burkholderiales > Burkholderiaceae > Burkholderia > Burkholderia sp. Bp9012. The sequence goes on from NZ_QTQA01000018.1 coordinate 108,045, forward strand.
GCCCGATCCCGCGCGACACGCGTGGTATCGCGATGCGCGGCGGCCGACGTTTCGCGCGCTTTACCGCGCGCTCGAACCTGTGTTTGCAACGGGCGCGTGAGCGGCGCTTCGCCGGTGCGATCCCGTGCTGTGCAGTGACTCGATGCGGGCGGCGCATTCCCGCGGCCGCCCGGTGTTCGTGAGGTTGTCCAATAACAAGGAGTGGAGACATGAAATCCGTGACGCGCCGTACCGTATTGAGTTCCCTTGCCGGCGCAGCAGCGCTGGCGCTCTTCGCGCTCGGCGCTCCGCTCGCACATGCGAGCAAGGACAAGCCCGAGATCGGCTTCTGCATCGACGACCTGCGCGTCGAGCGCTGGTCGCGCGATCGCGATTATTTCGTCGCGGCCGCGACGAAGCTCGGCGCGAAGGTGTCGGTGCAGTCGGCCGACGCGAGCGAGGAGCGACAGATTTCCCAGATAGAGAACCTGATTTCGCGCGGCGTCGACGTGATCGTGATCGTGCCGTTCAATTCGAAGACGCTTGGCAACGTCGTCGCCGAAGCGAGGAAGGCCGGCATCAAGGTCGTGTCGTACGACCGTCTGATCCTCGATGCGGACGTCGACGCGTACATCTCGTTCGACAACGAGAAGGTCGGCGAACTGCAGGCGAAGGGCGTGTTCGACGCGAAGCCGAAGGGTAACTATTTCCTGCTCGGCGGCGCGCCGACCGACAACAACGCGAAGATGCTGCGCGAGGGCCAGTTGAAGGTGCTGAAGCCGGCGATCGATCGCGGCGACATCAAGGTCGTCGGCCAGCAGTGGGTGCCCGAATGGAGCGCATCGACCGCACTGCGCATCGTCGAGGATGCGCTCACCGCGAACAACAACCGGATCGACGCGATCGTCGCGTCGAACGACGGCACCGCGGGCGGCGCGATCCAGGCGCTCGCCGCGCAGCACCTGGCCGGCAAGGTGCCGGTGTCCGGGCAGGATGCGGACCTCGCGGCGGTCAGGCGCGTGATCGCCGGCACGCAGACGATGACCGTCTACAAGCCGCTGAAGCTGATCGCGAGCGAAGCCGCGAAGCTTGCGGTCGATCTCGCGAAGGGCACGAAGCCCGCGTTCAACGCGCAGTACGACAACGGGAAGAAGAAGGTCGACACGGTGCTGCTGCAGCCCACGCTGCTGACCAAGCGCAACGTCGACGTCGTCGTGAAGGACGGCTTCTATACCCAGGCCCAGCTCGCGAGCCAATAACGGCACGACGGGCAGGATGCATGTGGCCGGCCAGGTGCGGCCGGCCGCGTGCTCACTGTGAGGCAATCAACGTATGACGGAACCCTTGCTGACGATGCGCGGCATCGTCAAGGCATTCGACGGCGTGAAGGCGCTCGACGGAATCGATCTGACCGTGCGCCCCGGCGAGTGCGTCGGGCTGTGCGGCGAGAACGGCGCCGGCAAGTCGACGCTGATGAAGGTACTGTCGGGCGTCTACCCGCACGGCACGTGGGATGGCGAGATCCGCTGGGAAGGCGCGCCGCTCGTCGCGTCCGGCGTGCGCGACACCGAACGCGCGGGCATCGTGATCATCCACCAGGAACTGATGCTGGTGCCCGAGCTGTCGGTCGCCGAGAACATCTTCCTCGGCAACGAGATCACGCTGCCCGGCGGGCGCATGCACTACGCGGAGATGGTGCGGCGTTCCGAGGCGCTGCTGCGCGAGCTGCGGATCGACGCGATCAACGTCGCGCAGCCGGTGATGAACTACGGCGGCGGCCACCAGCAGCTGATCGAGATCGCGAAGGCGCTGAACAAGCGCGCGAAGCTGCTGATCCTCGACGAGCCGTCGTCGTCGCTGAGCGCCGCCGAGACGCGCATCCTGCTCGACATCGTGCGCGACCTGAAGCGCCGCGGCGTCGCGTGCGTGTACATCTCGCACAAGCTCGACGAAGTCGACGCGGTGTGCGACACCGTGACCGTGATCCGCGACGGCCGCCACGTCGCGACCGAGCCGATGCGCGGAATGACCACCGACCGGATCATCGCGATGATGGTTGGCCGCGAGATCCGCAACCTGTATCCGCGCGAGCCGCACGAGATCGGCGACGTCGTGCTGGACGCGCGCAACGTGACCTGTCACGACGTGGCGAACCCGCGCCGCAAGCGCGTCGACGACGTGTCGTTCAGCGTGCGGCGCGGCGAGATCCTCGGCATCGCCGGGCTTGTCGGCGCCGGCCGCACCGAGCTGATGCAGGCGATCTTCGGCGCGTATCCGGGCGCGAGCACGGCGACCGTGCGGATGAACGGCCGGCCGCTCGCGATCCGCTCGCCGGCCGATGCGATTCGCGCGGGCATCGCGATGGTGCCCGAGGACCGCAAGCGTCACGGGATCGTGCCGCAGCTTGGCGTCGGCCACAACATCACGTTGTCGGTGCTGCGCCGTTTCGCCGCCCACGGGCGGATCGATGCGGCCGCCGAACTCGACGCGATCCGCACCGAGATGCAGCGTCTGTCGGTGCGCGCCGCGCATCCGTTCCTGCCGATCGCGAGCCTGTCCGGCGGCAACCAGCAGAAGGCCGTGCTCGCCAGGATGCTGCTGGCCGATCCGCAGGTGCTGATCCTCGACGAGCCGACGCGCGGCGTCGACGTCGGCGCGAAGGCGGAAATCTACCGGCTGATCTTTGCGCTCGCGAAACGCGGCGTCGCGCTGATCGTCGTGTCGTCCGAGCTGCCGGAAGTGCTCGGGCTCGCCGATCGTGTGCTCGTGATCGGCGAAGGCGAGCTGCGCGGCGATTTCGTCAATGACGGTCTCACGCAGGAACAGATCCTCGGCGCCGCGCTGAAATCCGCGCGGCAGCCGGCCGAACCCATTGCAGCGAGTGCCCCATGAATACCGAACTGTCTTCCTCCACCGCCGTGCCGCCGGACGCCGACGCGCGTCGCACACACGGCCATCCGCTGCGCCAGATCTTCGTGCGCTACAAGGTGCTCGCGCTGCTGTTCGCGGTCGCGGCAATCTGGGTGTTTTTCTCGGTGCTGACCGACGGTGCGTTCGTCACGCCGCGCAACGTGTCGAACCTGCTGCGGCAGATGTCGATCACCGGGATGCTCGCGTGCGGCATGGTGTTCGTGATCATCGCGGGCGAGATCGACCTGTCGGTCGGATCGCTGCTCGGGCTGCTCGGCGGTGTCGCGGCGATCCTCGACGTCAATCGCCACTGGCCCGTGGCCGCGACGGTGCCGGCCGTGCTCGCGCTCGGCGTGCTGGTCGGATTGTTCAACGGCTGGTGGTCGACCTACCGGCGCGTGCCGTCGTTCATCGTCGGGCTGGGCGGGATGCTCGCGTTCCGCGGCATCCTGCTCGGCGTGACGGGCGGCTCGACGATCGCGCCGGTGTCCGACGGCTTCGTGTTCATCGGGCAGGGCTATCTGCCGCGCGCGGCCGGCGACGGGCTCGCGGTCCTGCTGTTCGCGCTCGTCGCGCTGCTGGTGATCCGGCAGCGCGGTACGCGGCACCGTTACCGGCTTGCGGTCGTGCCGCTGTGGCAGGACGTCGCGAAAGTCGTCGGCGCTGGGGCCGTGCTGTTCGCGTTCGTCGCGACGCTCGATCGTTACGGCGGCATTCCCGTGCCCGTGCTGCTGCTGCTCGCGCTGCTCGGTGCGTTCTCGTGGATCGCGACGCAGACCGTGTTCGGCCGGCGCATCTATGCAGTGGGTTCGAACCTGGAAGCGACGCGGTTGTCGGGCGTCGACACCGATCGTGTGAAGCTTGCGATCTTCGCGCTGATGGGGCTGATGTGCGCGTTCGCGGGCATCGTCAACACCGCGCGGCTCGCGGCCGGCTCGCCGTCGGCCGGCACGATGGGCGAGCTCGACGCGATCGCCGCGTGCTTCATCGGCGGCACGTCGATGCGCGGCGGGTCAGGCACCGTCTATGGCGCGCTGATCGGCGCGCTCGTGATGGCGAGCCTCGACAACGGGATGTCGATGCTCGACGTCGACGCGTACTGGCAGATGATCGTCAAGGGCGGGGTGTTGGTGCTGGCGGTGTGGATCGACGTGGTGTCGCGTTCGAACCGGCGGTGACGGGCGGTGCGGGCGCGATCGCCGCTTGCGCAGGCGCCGGGCGGCGGCGCCCGCCGTTCTACCCGGCATCCGCCTTGACGAAATCGACGAACGCGCGCAGCGGAGCCGGTACGAAACGCCGCCCCGGGTAATACAGATACGGGCCCGAGAACGGTCGCCACCATTCGCCGAGCACAGGCTCGAGCGCGCCGCTCGCGAGGTGCGGACGCAGCCAGTCTTCGAAAAGATGCACGATGCCGACCCCGGCGCAGGCGGCGTCCACGACGAGATCGACGGCGCCGCCGATCTGCACGACGAGCGGGCCCGACGGCTCCACCCGGACCACTTCGCCGTCGCGCTCGTACTCCCACGCCGGCATCGCGCCGCTCGCGAACCGGCCGCGCAGGCACGCGTGGTCGAGCAGATCGCGTGGATGCGCCGGACGGCCGCGCCGCGCGAGATAGGCGGGCGCCGCGGCGGTGGCGAAGCGTTGCGTACGCGGGCCGATGGGCACGGCGATCATGTCCTGTTCGAGGCGCTCGTCGTAACGGATGCCCGCGTCGCAGCCGGCCGCGAGGATATCGACGAAGTTTTCGTCGGCCACGACCTCGAGCCGGATCTCCGGATACGCGTCGAGAAAGCGCGGAACGATGGACGGCAGCACGAGCCGCGCCGCGCTCATCGGCACATTGAGCTTCAGCGTGCCGACCGGTCGCTCGCGGAACGTGTTCACCACGTCGAGCGCCGCCTCCACCTCGCTCAGTGCCGGCGCGAGCCGCGCGAGCAGGCGCTCCCCGGCTTCGGTCGGCGACACGCTGCGCGTCGTGCGGTGCAGCAGCCGCACGCCGAGTTGCGCCTCCAGCCGGCGCACGGCTTCGCTGAGACCGGATGCGCTCGCGCCGACCATGCGCGCACCTTCGCGAAAGCCCTTCGCCCGTGCCACCGCCACGAACGCGTTCAGATCGCCCAGATCGACTTGCATTGTTCGCCTTTTCGTACAGGTCGTGCGGATTATGACCGGTTATCGCGCAGCGCGACACGGCGTAACCTGCGGCCACGCATTCGATACAGGAGCACGATCATGTCCCCCTTTGTTCAGTCCGGCACGTATTCCGTCGCGGGCCGACGCGTTCACCGCATCGGCTATGGCGCGATGCAACTGGCCGGCCCCGGCGTGTTCGGTCCGCCGAAGGACCGCGACGCGGCGCTCGCCGTCTTGCGTGAAGCCGTCGCATCGGGCGTCGACCACATCGACACGAGCGACTTTTACGGCCCGCATGTGACGAACCAGCTGATTCGCGAAGCGTTGCATCCGTATCGCGACGACCTGCTGATCGTGACCAAGGTCGGCGCGAGGCGCGGCGACGACGGTTCCTGGCTGCCGGCGTTTTCCGGTGAAGCGCTCGCCGCAGCCGTGCAAGACAACCTGCGCAACCTCGGTCTCGACGTGCTCGACGTGGTCAACCTGCGGATCATGTTCGACACGCACGGCCCGGCAGAAGGCTCGATCGAGGCGCCGCTGTCCGCACTGGCCGAACTGCAGCGGCAGGGCCTCGTGCGGCACATCGGGCTGAGCAACGTCACGGCCGCGCAGATCGCCGAAGGGCGCCGGATCTGCGACATCGTCTGCGTGCAGAACCATTACAACCTGGCGCACCGGGACGACGACGATCTCGTCGATGCGCTCGCGGGCGACGGCATCGCCTACGTCCCGTACTTTCCGCTCGGCGGCTTCAATCCGCTGCAGTCGTCCACGCTCGACGCGATCGCGGCCCGGCTCGGTGCGACGCCGATGCAGACCGCGCTCGCGTGGCTGCTGCAGCGCGCGCCGAACATCCTGCTGATTCCGGGGACGTCGTCCGTCGCGCATCTGCGCGAGAATCTCGCCGCCGGTGGGTTGGTGTTGCCGGAGGACGCCGTGCGCGAACTCGACGGTGTCGCGTCCGTTCGCGGTTGAGGCTGGCGCGTGACTCAGCGCGCCTGACCCAACTGTTCGTCGATCGTCCGGGTCAGCGGTGACTGGACATCGCCGGTGTGCTTCGTCTGCACGGGCTCGATCAGCACGATCCAGCATTCGTCGTCGGCGACGGGGTTGTGCCGTTTGCCGCGCGGTACGACATGCATCGAGCCGGCGGGCAAGTCGACGGCGCGCCCGCCTTCATACTCGATCCTGAGGTGCCCGCGCACGACGAAGAACAGCTCGTCTTCGAGCGCATGGTCGTGCCACACGAGCTGGCCACGGACCTTTGCGACTTTCACGTACTGATCGTTGACCTGCGCGACGACCTTGGGTGACCAGTATTCGGACACATCCGCGAAAGCAGCCTCGAGGTCGAACGATTCGGCAAACGGAACGGCGGGGAGGGACATCGCGTCTCCAGATGCGGTTGCGTGTATGCGGGAAGCGCTACTTTTCCGATCATCGATGCGTCGGGAAAGCCGATTATATTGGCGATGCCGGGGCGGCGCGAGCGCGCTACGACCGGTCGCGGTTGCGCGCGCGTGTCGCCCCCGTGATCACGGCGATGCCGAGCAGAATGACGGCCACGATCTCGATGATGTGCTGCGACACATGCAGCGTCGTCAGTCCCCAGGCCACGCCGCCGATGAAAATGATCCATCCGGCCAGGTAGATAAGCAGGGTCATCGTTCTTCTCCTTGCGGTTCGAGTTCATCGCGCGGGCTGCTGTCGCGGGGCGGGCCGTCTTGTCCGGCGGCCGCATCGATGCTCGCAGTCCAGTGGATACCGTCGCGATGAGCAATGCACGTTCCCGCGCACGGCACGCGCATTGCTCCGGTGGCCGCTCGGCCGTTCGCGCCGGTGGCGAGCGAAATCGATGCGTTGCCGCCGGCCCCGCGCGCGGCGGCACCGGCGGGCCGCCTTGTGCCGCCGCGGCGCGCTCGCCGTCAGGCCAGCACGGCGACGCCGTCGGCTGCCCGCACGCCGTGGCCGGCATCGAGCACGAACAACGGATTGATTTCGGCTTCGACGAGCCGCGCGCCGAGCTGGCGCGCCATCCGCGAGAACGCGACGAGCGCGTCGGCGAGCGCGTCGACGTCCGCCTTCGGACGGCCGCGATATCCGTCGAGCAACGGCCACGTGCGAAGCGCGCGGATCATGTCGAGCGCATCGTCGCGCGACAGCGGCGCGTCCTCCGGCAGCATCCGCAACACCGTGTCGTTGAATATCTCCGCGGTCACGCCGCCCATCCCGAGCAGGATCGCGATGCCGAGCGGGTCGCGATGCAGGCCGACGATCATCTCGACGCCGCCCGCAATCATTTCCTGCACGAGGAACGCGTCCGGCACGAACCCCGCGCCGGTCTCGACGTCGGCACGCATGCGTCCGAGCCGTTCGCCGATCGCATCGGCATGCACGCCAACCGCGACGCCGCCAATGTCGCTCTTGTGCGTGACGCGGTTCGACAGCAGTTTCAGCACCACGCGATCGCCGAGATGCCGTGCCGCCTGCTCGGCATCCTCGGCATTGCGCACGACGCGCTCGCGCACGGGCGTCACGCCGAAGCGTGCGAACAGCGCCTTCGCCTGCGCTTCGTCGAGCGGCCCGCGCGGCAGGTCCGGCACGTCGATGCCGGTTGCCGCGCCAACCGCATCGAGCGTGGGCGCGGCCGCCCGCGCGCGCCAGAGGCCGGCGTCCCGCATCGCGACCATCGCGCTCGCGACGCTCTCGGGCGACACGAACGCCGGCACGCCGAGCCGGTTCATCGCATGCGTGACGGCCGGCGCATGCGGGCTCACGAACGCGACCACCGGCTTGTCGGTGCCGGGCAACGCATCGCGCACGGCGCCGGCCATCAGCTCGGGCATGCCGATGCTCGATGAACCGGCGATCACGGCAACTGCGTCGTATGAAGGGCTGGCCGCGAGCGTCTCGATCGCGCGGCGCAGCAGCTCGGGCTGCAGGCCGGCGAGCGTCACGTCGATCGGATTGCGGTCGAGCACCGCGTGATCGCCGGACTGCAGCGCGCGTAGCGCGGCAGCCGTGTCCGCATCGGGCGCCGGCGTGTCGAAGCCGGCCAGCCCCAGGTTGTCCGCGACGAGCGTGCCCGCGCCGCCGGTCGACGTGAGAATCGCGACGCGCGTGCCGCGCAGCGTGCGGCCGGCCGCGAAGGCGTTCGGCATGTCGAGCAGATCGCCGAACGTCTGCGCGCGAATCACGCCCGCGTCGCGGAACAGCGCGTCGTACATCCGGTCCTCGCCGGCGAGCGCGCCGGTGTGCGAGACGGCCGAGCGCGCGCCGGACTCCGATCGTCCGATCTTGTACACGACGATCGGCTTGCCCGCACGCGCCGCGTGGCGCGCGGCCGCGCGAAACCGCGCGGGATCGCGCAGCCCTTCGAGGTACAGCGCGATCACGGAGGTTGCATCGTCGTCGATGAAGTAATCGATGAAGTCGCTCACGTCGAGATCGACTTCGTTGCTGGTCGACACGAGCTTCGACAGGCCGATGCCGCGATCGGCGGCGCGCGACAGCAGCGCACCCAGAATGCCGCCGCTCTGCGACACGACGCTCACGCCGCCGACGGCGAAGCCGTCGGTGTCCAGCGCGCCGCTCGCGGACAACGTGACGCGATCCGTGAGGTTGACGACGCCGATCGTGTTCGGCCCGAGCACGCGCATCGAGCCGGCCGCCTCTTTCAGTTGTGCCTGGCGGCGTGCGCCGGCTTCGCCGGTTTCGGCGTAGCCGCTCGCGAGCACGATCGCGGCGGCGGTCCCGCGTTTCGCAAGCGCCTCGACCGCGACGTGCGCGCGCTCGGCGCCGAGCAGCACGATGCCGACGTCGGGTGCGTGCGGCAGCGCTTCGACGTCCTCGTAGCAGCGCAGGCCGGCAATCGACGGATAGCGCGGATTGACCGGGTAGATGTCTCCCCCGAACCCGTGTTTTTGCAAGTAGGCGATGGGTCGGCCGGCGGTCTTCGCGGGATCGGCGGACGCGCCGATGACGGCGACGCGGGCCGGCCGCATCAATTTTTCGATGGCGTTCATCGGAGGCTCCTGTCGGCGCTCAGCGCACGTTGTCGAGGAATGCGCGCACGGCATCGCGGTGCTCGCGGCTCGTGTAGCAGATCGCTTGCGCCTGGCTGCCTTGCGACAGCACCTGCGCGGCCGACAGTTCGTAGCTCTGGTTCAGGATCGCCTTGCCGAGCGCGAGCGCGGTGGGCGAGCCCTGGATCAGCTCGCTCGCCCACGCGGTGGCGTCGGCGAGCAGCGTGTCGGGCGCGCTGATCCGGTCGGCGATGCCCAGCGCGTGCGCCTCGCGTGCGTCGACCTTGCGACCGCTGAAAATCAGGTCCTTGGCGGCCGCGAGCCCGACCCGCCGCGGCAGGAAATACAGGCCGCCGCCGTCGGGAATCAGTCCGCGCTTGATGTAGCTCCACACGAACGTCGCCGCTTCCGAAGCGATCACGAAATCGCACGACAGCGCCATGTCGGCACCGAGCCCGGCCGCGGCACCATTGACGGCCGCGATCGTCGGCTTCGGCATCGCATGCAGCAGCGTGACCGCATGGTGGACGCGCTGCTGGCGAGACCAGCCGTTGAACGCGACCTCGTCGGCCGGCGCGTCCATGCGCTGCGCCATGCCGGTGATGTCGCCGCCCGCGCAGAAGCCCTTGCCGCTGCCGGTGACGATGACGGCGCGAACTTCCGGTGCGCGGGCGAGCGAATCGAGCGCTTCGATGAGCTCGGTGCGCATCGCGTCGCTGACGGCGTTGCGCTTGTCGGGGCGATTCAGGGTAAGGGTCGCGATGTTCGATTGAATCGTGACGTCGATGGTTTGCATGGTTTCTTCCTGCGTCGAAAACGAGCGGTGCGAAGAACCGGCGGTGCGGGGCACATGGCCGATCCGGGTGCTGCAAGCGTAGCGCGGCGCCATGCGGCTGCCATCGGCCTGGTTTCACTGAATGAAACTGTCAGGTGATCCGTGGTTGTTTCATCCAGTGAAACAGCGCGGTTGCGGCTCGCCGCCAGCCGCCGATAATCGATTTCACCGCGACCGGATGAAAATACCGATTCGGTGTCGCGGGGCATTCAACAAGACTGGAGACAAGATGCAACACGCCATTGCAACGGAACCGCTCGAGCGAAGCGGCGCCGATCGGCCGGCACTCGACGCCGTATATGCGAAGGTCACGAAACGGCTGCTGCCGTTCCTGTTCGTCTGCTACGTGTTTGCGTATATCGATCGCGCCAACATCGGCTTCGCCCATCTGCAATTCTCGCGGGACATCGGGCTGACCGAAGCGGCGTTCGGCTTCGGCGTCGGCCTGTTCTACGTCGGTTACATGCTGTTCGAGGTGCCGAGCAACCTGTGGCTTGCGCGGGTCGGCGTGCGCAAGACGCTGATGCGGATCATGGCGCTGTGGGGGCTTGTATCGGCGGGGACCGCGTTCGTGCAGACGCCCACGCAGTTCTACATCGCGCGCGTGCTGCTCGGCGTCGCGGAGGCCGGCTTCTTCCCCGGCATCATCCTGTATTTCACGTACTGGTTCCCGTCGGCGCGCCGCGCACGCGTCACTGCGCTGTTCATGACGGCGATCTGCGTATCGGGCATCGTCAGCGGCCCGGTGTCGGGTTTCATCCTGAACAACCTGTCGGGCGCGCTTCACCTGAAGGGCTGGCAGTGGCTCTTCGTGATCGAGGGGTTGCCGTCGGTCGTGGCCGGCTTGTTCGCGTACCTGTATTTGACCGATCGTCCCGAGCAGGCGACATGGCTGAGCGCGGACGAGAAGGCGCTGCTGCTGCGCGAACTCGAACACGATGCGGCGCTGAAGGCATCGCACGCGCACGGCTCGATCTGGGATGCACTGAAGGAGCCGAAATTCTATTTCCTGACGTTCGCGTATTTCAGCGTGCCGTGGGCGAGCATCGTCGTGCACGTTTGGGCGCCGAGCGTGATTCGCAAGAGCGGCATCACGAACTTCTGGCACATCGGGCTGCTGTCGGCGATCCCCTACGTGTTCGGCGCGGTCGCGATGTATCTGCTCGGCCGGCATTCCGACCGCAAGCTCGAACGGCGCTGGCATTTCATGGGCAGTGCCGTCATGGCTGCGCTCGGCGTCGCGCTGCTGCCGGCCGCGGCCGCGCAGCCGGCTGCGCTCATCGTGCTGCTCTGCATCGCGACGGCCGGCTATCTCGGGATGCTGTCGCTGTTCTGGACGATTCCGCCCGCGTATCTGTCGAGCACCGCGGCCGCGAGCGGGATTGGCCTGATCAGCAGTCTGGGCCAGTTCGGCGGCATTGCGGCACCGTCTGTGATCGGCTACACGTCGACCCAATTCGGCAGCAGCGCGATCGGCCTCTACATGGTCGCGATCGTGTCGGTGCTCGGCGGGCTCGCCGTCGTGCTCGGCATCCCGGCTCGCGCGATTCGCGAACGCTGATGCACGGGGGAGCCGATCGTCGCGTCAGCTGTCGAGGCGCAGCGTCGCGGCGACGATGTCGTCGCGCAATGCCAGCAATGCCGCCGACAGGCGGGCGGCGACGGCTGACGGGGCATCGAGCGTGCGCACGCTGAAGTTGAGCGCGAGCGTGCGGTGGCCCGCAATCTCGAGCGGCGTCGCGAGCGCGACGACTTCCGGCTGCCAGCTCGCGACGCAGAATCCTTGCGCGTGCACCGCTGCGACGGCGTCGTCGATCTCGGCACGGATGCGCGGCCACGATGCGCGATGCGGTTCGAGTTCGGCGAGTTGACGCGCGTAATCGGCGCCCGGCAGCGACGCAAGAAACGCGCGGCCGAGCGACGTCAGCGCCATCGGCACGCGCTGGCCGCTGACGACGGTGCGAAGCGACGCACGCGGGCTGTAGCGGATCGATTCGAGGTAGACCATGTCGTCGCGGTCGGGGCCGGCGATGCCGACGTTGATGTGCAGCGCCTGGGCCGTCTCGCGCAGCCGCGGCGCGGCCGCCTGCAGCACCGTCGAACCGCTCCTGAGCGCATGCGCGAGGCCGAGCACCGGCAATCCGAGCCGGTAGCCGCGATGCACGGGATCGTGTTCGAGATAGCCGGCTTCGACGAGCGTGCGGGCGAGCCGGGTGACGGTGGCCTTCGGCAGGCCCGTGAGTTCGACGAGGTCGCCGTTGCCGAGCAGCGTCGCGCCGGAGCCGAACGCGCGCAGCACGTCGAGCCCGCGTTCGAGCGAGCGGTTCGAGACCGTCGACGACGGGCCGCGTTTGGCGGTGCCCGATGAACGAGGAGGAGCGGAGTCTGGCATGGGGCAGTCGGATGCAGGGGTAAAGGCGGACGAAACGGTCGTGCGGTTCGTGCGCCTGACGGCGCTGCCGCTGCGGCATAGATACAGGTTCATCGAGTCTTTGTCAAAGCGCGAGCGCGGATCCGTGTCCACGGTCCGTCGCTCGCCGGAACCGCGCGGTACGCGCTGCTTTGACGTCAACGAGAGGGAGCACACATGAAGGACAGGACAAAGCGGCGCGCATGGCTGGCCGTCGCGTGGGTCGTATTCGGCGCCGTCCCGGCGGGCGCGCACGCGGATGACATCCATGTGCTGGCGACGGGCGCGCTGCATGGCGCATTCGAACGACTGGCACCCGCGTTCGAGCAATCGTCCGGACATCGTCTCGACATCGCATGGGGGCCGTCGTACGGCACGTCGCCCGAGGCATTGCCGATGCGCTTGCGCAACGGTGAAGCCGTCGACGTGTGCTTCATGATCAAACCCGCGCTGGAGCGCGAAGTCGACGCCGGCCGGTTCGACCGTGCAACGCTCGAAGACATCGCGGCGAGCGGCATCGGCGTTGCCGTGCGCCACGGCGTGGCCGTGCCGGATGTCGGCACGGTCGACGCATTGCGCCGCGCACTGCTGAACGCGAAATCGGTTGCGTTCTCCGAAGGCGCGAGCGGCACCTACATCGTCGGCACGCTGTTCGAGACACTCGGGATCGCCGAGCAGATGAAGTCGAAGAGCGTGCTCGTTCGCGGCAAGGAGCTTGTTGGCACCGTGCTGGCGCGTGGCGGCGCCGAACTCGGACTGCAGCAGATCAGTGAACTGAAGGTGACGCCCGGCATCGACTTCGCGGGGCCGCTGCCGGCCGACGTGCAGAAGTCGAGCATGATCTCGTCCGCGATTGCCGCGCATGCTCAGGCAGCCGACGCTTCACGTGCATTCGTGGCGTTTCTGAAGAGCGCGCCGGCCGCCGCGATCCTGCAGCGCAGCGGTCTCGATCCGCGTTGATGCGAGCGCCGTATGGCGCCCGCGCACGAGATCACGATGCCGACAGCCTGACCGACACCCCCGTCGCCGTATAAACCGGCGTCGCCTTGAACCCGTCGACCGTCACGGTCGAGAACTTCGCTGAAGCCGCCGCGCCGTCGATCAGCGCGATCGTGTCGCCGGCCTTCGGCGCATAGCCGTTCACGAACTTCACGTGCAGCGTGCCGCCCGCGACGGTGAGCGGGCCGCCGACGCGCAGCCGTCCGCCGCCGTTGCCGTCGATATCGAGTTCGAGCGTCGTGTTGTCGAGCTGCGTGTAGCGTGTCGCGACCGTCACGGGCGACGCGGCCGCGATCCGTACGCTGCCGCCCGAGCCGACATAGACGTCACCGGTGCCGAATGCGCTCGCCGATGCAGCGGCGAGCGTGCCGCCGCTCACCTGCGTGCCGCCCGTATAGCTGTTGTTGCCGGCGAGCGTCAGCGTGCCGGTGCCTTGCAGCGTCAGCTTGCCGGCGCCGCCGATGTCGTTGCGCCACTGGTCGGCCGCATTGAGCCCGCCCTGGGATGCATCCATCGACACGACGACGTTGCCGCTGAACGCGCCGTAACCGTCGGCCGCGGCGAACAGGTTCAGGCGGCCCCAGCCTTCCGCGTCGTCCATCACCGGATAGCCGGACTGCACTTCGGTGGTCTTCAGCACGACGCGCCGCTGATCTGCGCTCAGATACGGGAAGCGCGTCTGCAGCAGAATTTCCGCGCCCTTCGGCACCACGGGCGGCGCGCCGGTCGATTCGATCGTGCCGAAGCCGAACGTCATGCGGCGCGCGAAGGCCGTCTTGTTCGTCGCGTAATCGGCAAACCGGTCGGTGGTCGGCGTGCCCGAGTGCGCTAAGGCGGCGAACGTCGTATCGGTCGTTCCCGTGAGCTGCTGCAGCGTCTGATGGGCCTGCGCATACGCGGCCTGCGCGTCGCTCGCGTACGCGGTCAGGTTCGCCGCGCTGATCGCGAGCGCGAGCATGCGGCCGCCGATCACGTCGAGCGGCGAGTGCATGCCGGCGAGGATCCGGTTTTCGCCGAGTTCGAGGCCGCGGCTGACCATCTCCTGGAAGCGCTCCGGCACGAGCCACGCCATCGTCATCGCGTCGCGCACCGCTTCGGCCGTGTGGCCGCTGATGAAGCCGCCGTCGGTGGCGGGCGCCGTGCTTTCCGCCGGCACGAGCGTCGGCGCGACGACCACGCTCGTGCTCCAGCGGTACGGCCGCGCATACTTGTAGAAGCGCTTCGACGGCTCGGTCGACGCGTTGTTGCCCATCTCGTTGAGCAGGTCGACGACCTTGCCGAAGTTCGTGTTCGTGCTGCTGCCGACACCGACGTTGTTGCCGGAATCGTTGTACAGCACCGTCGTCGCGTCGGCGGGCACGCTGGTGATGCTGGTCGTCTGCTGGGCCGCGGTGCGCCATGCGTCGGTGAGCGGCCCCATGCCGTCGGTCACGCTGTAGCCCTTGCCGCGCCGGTCGTCGAAGTAGGCGGCGTCGGCCTGTTGCTGCGTGCGGGCGGTGGTTGCGTTGATCACGTACTGGACATTGGCGTTGAGCACCGTGTCGTTCAGGATCGTGCCGCAAGGCGTGCCGCTGCCGGGCAGGCCCGAGCAGGTCGACGGCGAGATCGCCGGAAACGCGCCGTTGGCGGGCGCGCTCACGCCGGCATCGACCAGCATCGTCGCAGGCTGCCACAGGTCGAGGAAGCGGCTCACCACGCGCACGGCGGCGTTGGTCGACAGCGTTGCATAGCGCGCGTCGCCGCGCTGGTTGGTCGCGATGTTGTCGACGAAGGCCGGCACGCTCGGCACGGGCGCGCTGTCGACGAAACCGGGGTCGGCCGGCGGTGCCGGCATGGCCGCGCTGGTCGCGGTGGTCGACGCGACATCGTCGCCGCCGCCGCATGCGGCGAGAACGATCGCACTCGACAGCGCTGCGACGTGCAGCGGGAAACGGCTTCGTGACGCAAACATGCAAGACTCCATCCTGAGTGTTGAAGATGGCGGATTGTCGTGGGCGATCGTGACGCAGCCGTTAAGGATTTGTTTCGGGTCGCGGACGATGCGCCCGAATGTTCACTATGTGGTGAATTCGTGATGCTGAACGTTTGCGGCCCGATCGATTCTGCCGTCGGCCGATGTTCTGCAGCGTGCGGATACGGGCAGGCGGTGCTCGCGCGGGTGCTTGAAGGAGAGCGGAACCGGCACGGTCAAGCCGGTTGAGCCAACGACTTCGCGTCGGCGTGGCACACGCGGTTTCTGCCCTGGCGCTTCGCCGCATAGAGGGCGAGGTCCGCCTGATGCGACAACGCGTGCACGGACCTCGGGTGCGCGCGGTGCCCGGTCGCGCAGCCGATGCTGACCGTGAAAGCCGGAATCGTCGCGTCGAACCCGTCGAGCCCGTTGCGCTCCACGGCGCGGCGAATCGCCTCGGCGACCTGCGCGGCGCCGCCTTCGTCCGTATCGGGCAACACGGCGACGAATTCCTCGCCGCCGTAGCGCGCGGCGAGATCGCCGCGCCGCCGGGTATGCGCACGGATGCACTCGGCGAGAAAGCGCAGCGCGACGTCGCCTTGCGCATGGCCGTACCGGTCGTTGTACTGCTTGAAGTGGTCGGCGTCGATGAACAGCACCGACAGGCTGCCGTCACTGCCGCGCTGCAGCCGCTCCCATTCGTCGGCGAGCGCGGCATCGAGCGCGCGACGGTTGTGCAGGCCCGTGAGCGGATCGGTGCGCGTAAGGTCGGTGAGCAGCGTCTGCTTGCGCAGGTTGTCCCGCAGCGCGAACGCGAGCAGCCACACCACCGCGCAGAACAGCGCACCGATGACGGACGCAGACACACCGACCGTCCACGCGAGGTGCGTGGTGCCGGCCAGCACGTCGCGCTCGGCCGGCGCGACCACGGCGATCAGCGGCGTTCCGGGCACACGCTGGAACGTATAAAGCCGCACGGTGCCATCGATGCTCGAGCGCGCCACATAGAAACCCGATTCGCGGTTCACCATCCGTTCGAACGACTTCGAGCGGCGCAGGCGGACCATCTGGTGATCGCTCAACGGCGGGTTGCGCGCGAGGATCGTGCCGTCCGCGCGCAGGATTGCGCTGACGCCGTGCGGCCCGACGTTCAGGCGGGACAGGAGGCGATCGAAGTAGGCGAGGTCGATGGCGACCACCGCGATCCCGTCGAACGTGTGATCCGCCCGCTCGATGCGCCGCGACAGCGCGATCGATTCCGTGTCGCCGCGCGAACGCGCCCGATACGCCTCGGACACGTAGAGGCCGACGTTGTCCGCATCGCGATGGACCTTGAAGTAGTCGCGATCGCTGAAGTCCCAGTTGTGGGTCGGGCTGCAACAGCCGTCGATCAAACGGCCGTAGCGGTCCGTCACGCCCATGCCGGTCACGTATTGCGCGGCCGTGCGCTCGAACAGCACGTCGTGACGCAGCCCGGCGTCCATGCGTGCGACGGCGGGATTGCCGAGATCGATGGCCAGCGCGACGAGCGCATTGTTGGACGTTTCGACGGTGCGCGCGATCTCGCTGACCAGGACGGCCGCGACATTGCGCGACGTCTCGTGCGCATGCTCGACGACTTCGCTTCGCGCGGCCCACAGCGTCGCTGCGCTGATGCCGAACGCCGCGAGCGACATCAGCGTGCCCAGCACACCGACGATCAGGTGGTGGCGGCCGGCCCAGTCGGCAATTTTCTCGATCGAAGTGAATGCAGGCATTGCTCGCGTTCGTGCGGGGAGCCGGCTGCGACCGCAGCGGCGCGGGTCAAATCCGGGTTAACGGCACCGTTAACCGGAAATCGAGGCCGGCATGCGAAGCGATGACTGCATGGGTGCCGCAAACGTGTGCGGCCGGAGCGCGCCGGTCGCGGCGCGCCGCGCAACGGAACGCAACGGCCGCGGATGCGAGCGGCCGCGCGGGATCAGTCGAGCCCGCCCTGGCACAGATACTTGATCGACAGGTAATCGTCGAGGCCGTAGCGCGAGCCTTCACGGCCGTAGCCCGATTCCTTCACGCCGCCGAACGGCGCGGCTTCGCTCGCAAGCGCGCCCTCGTTGATGCCGACGATGCCTGTTTCGAGCCGCGCCGACACGCGCGCGATGCGGCGCACGTCCTGCGTGTAGAAATATGCGGCAAGCCCGAACGGCGTGTCGTTCGCGGCGTCGACGGCTTCGTCCTCGGTGGCGAACCGAAACAGCGCGGCGACGGGGCCGAAGGTTTCCTCGCAGGTCAGCTGCATGTCGGCGGTGGCGTCGGCGAGCACCGTCGGCGCGTAATAGTTCGGCCCGAGTTCGGGCAGGCGCTTGCCGCCCGTGAGCACGCGTGCGCCGCGCTCGATCGCGTCGCCGACGTGGCGCGCGATCTTGTCGATCGCGCGCGCGTTGATCATCGGGCCGATCTGCGCGGCCGGGTCGGTCGCCGGCGCGACCTTCAGCGCGGCGACGCGCGCGGCGAGTTTCGCGGCGAAGGCGTCGTAGACGCCGGCCTGCACGTACACGCGATTCGGCGACACGCAGGTCTGGCCACCGTTGCGGAACTTGGCGGCCATCAGCCCGTCGACCGCCGCGTCGAGCTCGGCATCGTCGAACACGATGAACGGTGCATTGCCGCCGAGCTCCAGCGACAGCTTCTTCAGCGTCGCGGCCGATTCGCGCGCGAGCAGCTTGCCGACGGGCGTCGATCCGGTGAACGTGATCTTGCGCACGCGAGCGTCGGCGAGCCAGTCGGCCACCGCGTCGATGCCGCGGTCACGCGACGCGGCGATCATGTTGAGCACGCCGGGCGGCACGCCGGCTTCCTGTGCGAGGAAGGCCAGCGCGAGCGCCGTGAGCGGCGTGTCTTCCGCCGGTTTCGCAACGACCGTGCAGCCGGCCGCGAGCGCGGGTGCGATCTTGCGCGCGATCATCGCGAGCGGAAAATTCCACGGCGTGACCGCGGCGACGATGCCGATCGGCTCCTTGATCGCACTCAGCCGCTTGCCGCGCTGCTGCTGCGGAATCAGGTCGCCATAGGTGCGCGTCGCTTCCTCGGCGAACCACAGCACGTACGACGCACCGTACGCGACTTCGCCGCGCGCTTCGGCGAGCGGCTTGCCTTGTTCGCGCGACATCAGCGCAGCGAGATCGTCGGTGTGCGCGACGATCGCCGCATGCCAGGCGCGCAGGATGGCGGCCCGTTCGCGAGCGGGCGTTGCGCGCCATCCGGGCAGCGCGCGCGCTGCCGCGTCGGTCGCGGCGCGCGCGTCGGCGGCGCCGCTGTCGGGTGCGTGGGCAACGATCTCGAGCGTCGCGGGATCGGTGACGTCGAAGCGGCGGCCGTCGAGCGCATCGCGCCAGGTGCCGTCGATCAGGTTGGCGGTGCGAACGAGTTCGGTTCGGGACAGCGTAAGCGGCATGACAGATCCTTGGATGGGGCGATTCGGTGACGACGGCAGCGGCGCGGGCGCGCGACTACCCCGCACGGACGGCTAGCCGCCGCGTTCGTGGATGCCGCGCGCTGTCCGTCAGTGACGCTCGCCGAACAGCGATTCGAGCGGGTAGTGCCGTTTGACGAACGGCGACTTGATGATGACGTAACTGAAATACTTCTCGATGCCGATGTTCTGCTCGAGCAGCCCTTCGACGATCGTCTGGTAATGGCTCACGCTGCGCGTGATGAACTTCAGCAGATAGTCGTAGCCGCCGCTCGCGAGGTGGCACTCGACGATCTCGTCGACGTTGCGGATCGCCGCGACGAAACGATCGAAGTCCTCGCGCCGGTGGTCGGCCAGCGTGACTTCGGTAAACACGACCTGCACGTCGCCGAGTTTCTCGAGCTGGATGTGCGCGCCGTAGCCGCCGATGTAGCCGGCCTTCTCGAGCCGCTTCACGCGGATCAGGCAAGGACTGGGCGACAGCCCGACCGCATCGGCCAGTTCGACGTTGGTCATGCGGCCGCGCTTTTGCAACTGGGAGAGGATGCGCAGGTCGATGCGATCCAGCTTGCTGTCCGTCATGTTCACGTGAGAGGGAAAAAATGGAATGTCCGGTTACTTTAGAGTCGAACGATGGCCGCCACAAGCCCGGCTTTCCCTTGGCCGGTCAGGCCGGCTGCGCGTGCGCGGTGTCGAGCGCGCGCTGCACGCCCGCGTCGGCCAGCACGTCGTCGAGCGTCTTGCGCACGCGTTCGAACATCAGATCGAACTCGCCCGCGCTGAAGCTCAGCGCCGGCGCGAAACCGAGCACGCCGTCGCCGAATGCGCGAAACACCACGCCGTTCGCGTACGCGGCGGCGGCAATCCTGTCGGGCACGTTCAGCGCAGGGTCGAAGCGCGTCTTGCGTGCCTTGTCGGTGACCAGCTCGAGCGCGCCGAGCAGCCCGACCGAACGGGCGTCGCCGACGAGCGGATGCGCGCGCAGCGCATCGAGCCCCGCGGCGAAACGCGGCGCCATGGCTTGGCCGTTCGCGAGCAGCCCGCCTTCGTGATAGA
The DNA here is from genome assembly GCF_003853825.1 of Burkholderia sp. Bp9012. Lineage (NCBI taxonomy): Bacteria > Pseudomonadati > Pseudomonadota > Betaproteobacteria > Burkholderiales > Burkholderiaceae > Burkholderia > Burkholderia sp. Bp9012. The sequence continues at coordinate 127,800 of NZ_QTQA01000018.1, forward strand.
GCTTCAGCACCTCGAGGCCGATCGCCGCGCTGACCGGGTGCGCGGAATACGTATGGCCGTGGCCGACCGCGGGCGAATCGGCGCGGCTGCCCGCGATCCCTTCGTAGATTTCGTCGGACATCAGCACGGCCCCCATCGGCGCATAGCCAGCGGTCAGCCCCTTCGCGACGGTCATCAGGTCCGGGTCGACCTGCTCGGTCTCGCACGCGAACAAGGGGCCCGTGCGGCCGAAGCCGGTGATCACCTCGTCGGCGACGAACAGGATGCCGAGGCGCCGGCACGCGTCGCGCATCGCCTTCAGCCAGCCGGCCGGCGGCACGATCACGCCGCCGGAACCCTGCACGGGCTCGCAGAAGAAGGCCGCGACGTTGTCCGCGCCGAGTTCGGCGACTTTCGCTTCGAGCGCGGCGACCGACGCGGCGATCAGCGCCTGCGAATCGTTGCCGAGCGGGTGGCGATACGGGTAGGGCGACGGGATGTGGTGCTGGTCCGCGCGCGGCAGGTCGAAGTGACGGTGGAACGCGGGCAGCGCGGTGAGGCCGGCGCCGATCGACGACGAGCCGTGATAGCCGCGCTCGAGCGCGATCATGTGCTTTTTCGTCGGGCGGCCGGTTGCGTTGAAATAGTGCGTGATGAAACGCACCGCGGAGTCGATCGCATCCGAGCCGCCGAGCGTGAAGTACACGCGATTCAGCGACGGCGGCGCGAGCGCCGCGAGGCGTTCGGCCAGCTCGATCGCGGGTCGTGAGCCGAAATGGAAATAGCCGGTCGCGTAGGGCAGCTTCGCCATTTGTTCGGCGGCGGCCTTCACGATGCTGTCGCGGCCGTAGCCGACGTTCACGCACCACAGGCCCGAGAATGCATCGAGCAACGTGTGGCCGTCGGCGTCGCGCAGGAACACGCCTTCGGCGGATTCGAGCACGGTGACGCCGCGCGCCTCGTGCGCACGATAGTTGACGACAGGGTGGATCAGGTGTTGACGATCGGCTTCGATCAGCGCGGCTTGGTTCATGGCAGGGCGGGACTCTCGTCGGGTGTCAGCGTGAGGTCATGCTACCGGGCGAGAAATCCGCATGCGTCTTCAATTTGCGGTCTGAAACGTAGGAAAGCGGTGTTTGCACGGGACGCTTCGGCATTTTCTGCTGCGCGCCCCGCGGGGCCGGGCGCGCGCGTCAGTAGCCGCGCGCGCGATCGACGACGCCGATCATCGGCTGCCCCGCGCGATGGCGCGCGAGGTTTGCGAGCACGGCGTCGGCTGCGGTGTCGGGCCGCGTCGCGCTGGCGATGTGCGGTGTGATGCGAATGCGCGGATGCGTCCAGAACGGGTGGTCGGCCGGCAAAGGTTCCGGGTCCGTCACGTCGAGGATCGCGCTGTCGAGGCGGCCGCTGCCGAGCGCGGCGAGCAGCGCGGTCGCATCGAGCTGCGGGCCGCGCCCGACCTGCACGAGCGATGCGCCGGCCGGCAGCGCGTCGAACACGCGCGCGCCGAGCAGGCCGCGCGTGTCGTCGGTGAGCGGCAGCAGGCAGATCAGGATGTCGGTGCGGGCCAGGAACGCGTCGAGCGCCGCGTCGCCCGCGTAGCAGTCGATGCCGTCGAGCGTGCGCGGCGTGCGGCTCCAGCCGGCGCACGGGAAGCCGAAGCGCAGCAGCGTGTCGAGCACGGCCTGCCCGAGCGTGCCGAGCCCGAGCACGCCGACGCGTCGCGACGCGGCGGTGCGCACCGGCTTCTCGCGCCACACGTGCTCGCGCTGCTGCGCCGCATAGTCGAACAGGTCGCGATGGATCGTCAGCACGGCCTGCGTCACGTATTCGACCATCCCTTCGACGATGCCCGGCTCGATCATCCGCACGACCGGGATGTGCGCGGGCACGCACGACAGGTCGAACTGGTCGATGCCGGCGCCGACCGAAAACACGATCTCCAGATTCGGCAGCAGCGCTAACGGATCGTCGGGCGGCTGCCACGCGGCGAGATAGCGCACGGCTTCGGGATCGCCGATGTCCGGCCAGATCCGGAACGCGAGGTCGGGCGCCTGTTGCGCGAAGCGCTGCGCCCATTGCGCGCCGCGCACCGGGTCGGCCTTGTAGAGAAAGCTCATCGTGCGTGCGGTTCAGCCGAGCGCCTGGTTGACGATCGCGAACGCGCGCAGTGCCGGATCGCGGGCAGGCGCCGCGCCGCGCGCCATCGCGACGACGGTGTCGACGCGCGGCAGGCCGAGCCCCTGCAGCCAGTCCGACAGCCCGCTGTCGCCCGGCACGTCGACGCGCACGAACATGCCTTCGTGCAGCGCGAGCCAGTGGCTGATCAGCGCCTGCGCGCGCAGCGCGTCCGGTGCGATCACGGGGCCGATCACGTGGCCGCGACCGAAACGGCGAAAGAGCGCGAAGCCGAGCAGTTCGCCGTCGCGGTCGAGTGCGATCCCGTTGGCGACGCCGAGCAGCGCTTCGATCACCGCATCGCGCGGGTAGCCGGCCGCGCGCGATGCGAGCGCGGCGAGGCGCGGACCGTCGTTGGTGCCGAGCGGGCGCAGCCGCTCGCCCGGCGGCAGGGAGATCAGCGGCGGCTGGAACGCGGCGCCCTGGTGCTGGTCGATCGTGCCGATCGCCGCGAAGCCGAACTTCACGTAGAGCGGTTCGCCGGACGGTGTCGCGTGCAGGAGGATCGTGCGCGTGCCGAGGCTGTCGACGACGCGCGCAAACAGTTCGCGGCCGATGCCGCGACCTTGGCGCTCGGGCGACACGATCACCATGCCGAGCGATGCGTGCGACTCGCCGAAGCGCCAGCCGAGCGCGGTGCCGACGATGCCGGATTCGTCTTCGGCGACGAAGCCGCTGCCGAGCTGGAATGCGAAGCGCCAGTCGTCGAGCCGGTGCGGCCACTTGACTGCTTCCGACAGCCGCAGCGCGGCAGGCAGGTCGGTCTCGGCGAAAGGACGATAGGTAAGCGTGCTGGAAGAATTGAGGTCGGCCACGCCGGACTCCGGATGGGTAGGAATGACATGTCGACTGTGCCAGCGCCACCTCGGCGCGGATAGGACGATTCGCCTGTTTTCCGGCGGCGACGAGCGCGCGAGAGAGATCGACGCAAACCCGCTCGATCGGCGTGCGCGAACGCGCGGATCGTGCCGCCTCGGACCGTCTTCCCGGCAGCTTCTGCTGCATGAACGCCAGTACGATGGAAGCGGGGTGGCGCGCCGCTCGCTGCCGCGCCGAACCGCGTGGCGGCTACGCCGGGCACGCGCGTCGCGGTTTTGCGAGACCCGTCGGCCGGCCCGAGCGCACCGCCCGGAATCGCACCGCAGATCGTGCCGTGCAGCGCGCCCAACACGCGGTGATTCTGCGTTTTGACCGGCGTCGAACGATGCGCGAAGGACTTTTTGCCCTGATTCAATTTCGTACAACCCAGCCCGTCCCCGGCCCTGCCGGGGCTTCACACCGACAGGACGTCACCATGATCCAATTTGAACCGAAGTTCATCACGTTCGACTGCTACGGCACGCTGACCCGCTTCCGGATGGCGGAAATGGCGCGCGAGGTCTACGCGGACCGGCTGTCGCCGGTCGCGATGGAGGAATTCGTGCGCGCGTTCGCCGCCTATCGGCTCGACGAGGTGCTCGGGGCGTGGAAACCGTACCGCGACGTCGTCGTCAATGCGATCCGGCGCACCTGCGCGCGCATCGGCGTGCAGTTCGACGAGGCCGAGGCCGAGCGTTTCTATCATGCGGTGCCGACGTGGGGTCCGCATCCGGACGTGCCGGCCGGGCTTTCGCGGCTGGCCACGAAGTACAAGCTGGTGATCCTGTCCAACGCGTCGGACGACCAGATCATGAGCAACGTCGACAAGCTCGGCGCGCCGTTCCATGCGGTGTTCACCGCGCAGCAGGCGCAGTCGTACAAGCCGCGGATGCAGGGCTTCGAATACATGTTCGGCAAGCTCGGCTGCAAGCCGGAGCACGTGCTGCACGTGTCGTCGAGCCTGCGCTACGACCTGATGACGGCCGAGGACCTCGGCATCAAGCACAAGGCATTCGTGAACCGCGGCCACGAGCCGGGCACGCCGTTCTACAACTACTACGAGGTGTCGGACATCGGCCATCTCGCGACACAGCTCGGGCTGTAAGCGACGCCGCGCCGGCGTGGGGCCGCGTGCCCTGCGCGCGCGGCCGTGCCCATCCCGATCGACCGGGTGGCGCGACGGCCGTTCCGCCTTGCGCGTGCGATCACCGCACGAAACGAGGGTAATTACCGATACAGAGCCATTCAAGGCAGGGCCGCCCGGGCCGATATATGTACCGAACGGTTAATATATCGAGGCCCTCCGCATGAAGTTGTCCACGAAACTGCTGATGCTCGTCGCCGCGGCGCTGCTCGGCGTTGCATTGCTTGCCGCGATGTCGCTGTATACGCTGCGCGACGCGCTGATCGACAGCCGTCGTGAAGAGATCGTCATTCTTCTGACCAAAGCCGAGCATCTGGTCGACGCGTATCGCGCGATGCAGGCGAACGGCACGCTCACGCCAGATCAGGCCCAGCAGCAGGCCAAGGCCGCGTTGTCCGCGCTCAATGCGAATTCGAAAAGCTACTACTGGGTGACGACGTCCGACGGCGTCAACCTCGTGCATCCGAACGCGAAGTTCATCGGCACCCGCGCCAAGGGCAACCGCACGACCAGCGGCATGACCGACAGCGAGGCGTACCGCGCCGGAATGGCCCAGGCGCATTTCGCGCTCGTCGACGTGCTGATCAAGCGCAGCCCGGACGCGGACGTGGAACCGAAACTCCAGGGCGTGGTCGCCATTCCGGAGTGGGACTGGTGGATCGGCACGGGATTCTTTTACGACGACATCAATGCCGCGTTTACGCGGCTCGCGCAGGTGCTGGGCGCCATCACGCTCGTCATCGCCGCGGCGCTCGCGGCGATCGCGTGGGGGGTGTTGCGCAGCGTCCGGCGCACGCTCGGCGGCGAGCCGGCGCATGCGACGCACATTGCGGCCCGCATCGCCGCCGGCGAACTGGACGTGCAGTTCGATACGGCGAACGCCGCGCCGGGCAGCCTGCTCGTCGCGCTCGCCGACATGAAGGCCCGACTGACCGAGACCATCGCCGAAATCCAGACCACGACCCACTCGATTGCCGTCGGCACCGGCGAGATCGCGCAAGGCAATCTGGACTTGTCGCAGCGCACGGAGGAACAGGCCGCGTCGCTGCAGCAAACGGCCGCCAGCATGGAGCAGATCACGTCGACGGTCAAACAGAATGCCGACAATGCACGTCAGGCGAATGCGCTCGTGACCCACGCGAAGGAGGCGACCGAACTCGGCGGCGCCGCGGTGCGCGAAGTCGTCGAAACGATGCGGCAGATTTCGGACGGATCGGTGCGGATCGCCGACATTACCGTCGTGATCGAAAGCATCGCGTTCCAGACGAACATTCTCGCGCTCAACGCCGCGGTCGAGGCCGCGCGGGCCGGCGAGGAAGGGCGCGGGTTCGCGGTCGTGGCCTCGGAGGTCCGCTCGCTCGCGCAACGCAGCGCGGCGGCCGCGAAAGACATCAAGGGATTGATCGAGGCGTCGGTCGAGCGGGTCGGCAGCGGCAGCCGGCTCGTCGAGACAGCGGGCGCGCGCATGACGGAGATCGTGCGGTCGATCGACCGGGTGGCCGACATCATGGGCGAGATTTCAGCGGCATCCGCCGAGCAAAGCACCGGCATCGAGCAGGTCGGCCTGGCGGTCGCGCAAATGGACGAAGTGACCCAGCAGAATGCCGCGCTGGTGGAGCAGGCTGCCGCCGCCGCGTCCTCGCTGGATGAACAGGCGGCACGCTTGCGGGCCGCCGTATCGGTGTTCAGGCTGGCTGCCTGACGGCCGCGTGCCGGCATCTGCCGGCAACGACATCATCGCGTCTCCCTCACGCCACGCCGGCATCGACCGCATCGACCGCATCGACCGCATCGCGGCAGGGAATCACGGCCTGGTGGCCCGTCACGGGTTCGTTCCCGGCGTCGGGCAACCCGGCCGTCTTCCCGTTATCCGGCAAAGCCGCCTCGAAGTCGCCGCAATCTCCCGATCTTTCAGGCTCAAGGCGTCCTCACGGCCGGCACCCGCTGTCGCATGTGCGCGCGGCGTTCCGGTCGTTTCGGGCACTGCGGGCCGCGAGTGCGCATTCCACGCAAACATGCTGTTTGAGGGAGCCGAACGCGCTTCGGATGCCGAACGGCCAATTTTGTCGGCGCAATCTGCCGCGTGCATCACTTTACGATTTCCTTCGTCGCGCACGCGCAGCGCAGCCGTCGCGACGTGGCATCGAGCAAACGGCGGCGCGCGTGGTCACGCAGCAAATCATGCTGCGCAGGTGGCCCAAAACGGTCGAATCGTGTCGTGCAGCCGCCCCGAATCGCGACAACCCGCATTTTGGCGATGCTTAAATGAACTCAATGCGCACGACGTCGTGTTCGCCACCAGCAGGCAGGCGCGGCGGGTTTTCTCGAACCACGCTGGATCCCAGGACCCCACTTTCCACAGTCAGGAGCAGTTCGGATGAGCGACGATATCGACAACGGCGGCAAGGGCGGCATCACGCGCCGCGACATGATGCGGGTCATGGCGGCGAGCGGCATGATGGCCGTCGGTGGCGGCGGCCTGCTGACCGGCATGCAATCCGCGTTCGCCGCGCCCGCGCCGAAGCGCGGCGGCAAGATCCGGGTCGCGAACGAATCGAGTTCGACGGCCGATACGCTCGACCCGGCCAAGGGCTCGACGGGCGCCGACTACATTCGATTCTTCATGTTCTACAGCGGCCTCACGCAGCTCGATGCGAGCCTGACGCCGCAGATGAATCTCGCCCAGTCGTTGCAGACGACCGACGCGAAAACGTGGGTCATCAAGCTGCGCAAGGGCGTCACGTTCCACGACGGGAAACCGGTCGGGCCGGCCGACGTGGTGTTCTCGCTGATGCGCCACAAGAACGCGGCCACCGCCTCGAAGGTCAAGCCGCTCGCCGATCAGTTCGCCGATGCGAAGGCGAGCGGCCCGGACGAGGTCACGCTCACGCTCGCCAGCGCGAACGCCGATCTGCCGGTGATCCTCGCGACGCCGCAGCTCGTGATCGTCAAGGACGGCACGACCGACTTCAGCACCGGCATCGGCTGCGGCCCGTACAAGCTGAAATCGTTCAAGCCGGGCGTGTCGACCGTCGGCGTGCGCAACGACAGCTACTTCAAGCCGGGGATGCCGTATCTCGACGAGATCGAGCTGATCGGCATCAGCGACAGCGCCGCGCGCCTGAACGCGCTGCTGTCGGGCGACGTGCACCTGATCAACGCGATCGATCCGCGCTCGACGCAGCGGGTCGCGTCGACGCCGGGCTATGCGCTGCAGGAAACCAAGTCGGGGCTCTATACCGACCTGATCGTGCGTAGCGACAACCCGATCACCGCGAACCCGGATTTCGTCGAAGGGATGAAGTACCTGTTCGATCGCGAGCAGATCCGCTCGGCGGTGTTTCGCGGCTACGCGGTGATCGGCAACGACCAGCCGATCCCGCCGGGGCATCGCTACTTCAACGCATCGCTGCCGCAGCGGCCGCACGATCCGGACAAGGCGAAGTTCCTGTTCCAGAAGGCGGGCGCACTGGGCGCCACGCTGCCGCCGATCTATGCGACGTCCGACGCGAACGGGTCGATCGAAATGGCCGTGCTGCTGCAGCAGGCCGGCCAGAAGATCGGGCTGAACCTGCAGGTGAACCGCGTGTCGCCCGACGGCTACTGGTCGAACCACTGGATGAAGCATCCGCTCGGCTTCGGCAACATCAATCCGCGCTCGAGCGCCGACGTGTTGTTCACGCAGTTCTTCAAGTCGGACGCGCCGTGGAACGAGTCGGGCTGGAAGAACGCGAAGTTCGACCAGTTGCTGCTCGCCGCGCGATCGGAAACCGACGACGCGAAGCGCAAGCAGATGTACGGCGACATGCAGGTGCTCGTCGCGCAGCAGTGCCGGGTCGGCATTCCGGCCTTCATCAGCTTCCTCGACGGCTACGACAAGCGGCTCGCCGGTCTCGGCTCGATTCCGACTGGCGGAATGATGGGCTTCATGTTCGCCGAGCACGTGTGGTGGAACGCCTGAGCACGACGCGTGCCGCCGCCGCGCGACCAGTGCGGGCCCTCGCCCTGGTCGCGCGCGAATTTTTCCGGAGTGCCGCTTCATGAATCGAATCCTGCTCGGGCTGATCGGCCGGCGCATCGCGGTTACTGCGCTGACGCTGCTGATCGTGTCCGCGATCATCTTCACGATCACGAACCTGCTGCCGGGCGACGCCGCGCAGGCCGCGCTCGGCCAGTCCGCGACGCCGGAGACGGTCGCCGCGCTGCGTCAGCAGTTCGGCCTCGACATGCCGGCCCACGTGCGCTACCTCCACTGGCTCGCGGGGCTGCTGCACGGCGATTTCGGCCGCTCGCTTTCGGGCGACATGCCGGTGTCGGAGATGATCGGCACACGCCTGCCGAAGTCGCTCGCGCTCGCGGCGATCACGACCGCCGTGTCGGTGCCGATCGCGCTGCTGCTCGGGATCCTGGCGGCGGTCAAGCGCGAGTCGGTGGTCGATCGCGTGATCAGCCTCGGCACGCTGTCGCTCGTCGCAACGCCGGAATTCCTGATCGCGACGGTCGCCGTGCTCGTGCTGGCCGTGAAGCTGCACTGGCTGTCTGCGCTGTCGTACAGCGGCCCGATCGAAAGCCTGCACGATTTCCTGCGCGCGTATGCGATGCCGGTGCTGACGCTGTGCGCGGTCGTGATCGCGCAGATGGCACGGATGACGCGCGCCGCGGTGATCGAGCAACTGAGCGCGTCGTACGTCGAGATGGCCGTGCTCAAGGGCGCGAGCCCCGCGCGTGTCGTGCTGCGCCATGCGCTGCCGAACGCGATCGGCCCGATCGCCAATGCGGTCGCGCTGAGCCTGTCGTATCTGCTCGGCGGCGTGATCGTCGTCGAGACCATCTTCAACTATCCGGGGCTCGCGAGCCTGATGGTCGATGCCGTCGGCAACCGCGATTTCCCGCTGGTCCAGGCGTGCACGCTGATCTTTTGCGTCGCCTATCTGACGCTCGTGCTGTTCGCCGACCTGTGCTCGATCGTGTCGAACCCGAGACTGCGGACCTGAGCGTCCCGTCCTCCTTCCGAGATGCCGCCCATGCACCCGACCGAACCCGTTCAACGCAGCAGCGCGCTGCCGCCGTCCGGCGATCAGCCTCCGCCGTGGAGCGGCGCGACGCCGCCAGCCGCGCCCGCCCCCGACCAGCCGCGCAAGCGCCGCGCCGCGCGCGTGAAACTGACGACCGGCGGCCGCGTCGGCCTGTCGATGGTCGGTCTGATGCTGTTCATCGCGGCGTTCGCGCCGCTGCTCGCGCCGCACGACGTCGGCGCGATCGTCACGCCCGACGTGTTCGCGCCGTTCAGCGCGAAGCTGCCGTTCGGCTCCGACTTCCTCGGCCGGGACATGCTGAGCCGGATCCTGTACGGCACGCGCCTGACCGTGCTGCTCGCGCTCGCGGCGGTGTTGCTCGCCGCGCTGACCGGCACGACGCTCGGGCTGCTCGCGACCGTCTCGGGCCGCGCGGTCGACGAGACGATGAGCCGGCTGCTCGATGCGCTCACGTCGATTCCGTCGAAGATGTTCGCGCTGATGTTCGTCGCCGCGTTCGGCTCGTCGCTGCCGCTCCTGGTCCTGACCGCCGCGGTCAGCTACATGCCGGGCTCGTACCGGATCGCACGGGCGCTGGCGGTCAACATCAGCACGCTCGAGTTCGTGCAGGTCGCGCGGGCCCGCGGCGAGAGCGCGCTGTACATCGCGTGCGTCGAGATGCTGCCGAACATGATCCACCCGATGCTGGCCGATACCGGGCTGCGCTTCACGTTCGTCGTGCTGCTGCTTAGCGGCCTGAGCTTTCTCGGGCTCGGCGTGCAGCCGCCGTACGCGGACCTCGGCTCGCTGGTGCGCGAGAACATCGCGAGCCTCGGCGACGGCTCGGCCGTCGCGATCATGCCCGCGGTCGCGATCGCGATCCTGACGGTGGGCGTCAACCTGTTGATCGACGGCCTGCCGCATCGCGGCCGCCGCAAGGGCGCGGCCGCTGCCGCGGGAGAACACTGATGCGAGATGAATCGACTCCGCTCGTCGAGGTGCGCGGGCTGCGCGTCGTCGGCGGCCGGCCGGGCGGCGAGGAAACGACGATCGTCCACGGCGTCGACTTCGAGATCGGGCGCGGCGAGGTGCTCGCGCTGATCGGCGAGTCCGGCTCGGGCAAGACGACGATCGCGCTGTCGCTGATGGGCCATGCGCGTGCCGGCTGCCGGATCGCCGGCGGGTCGGTGAAGCTCGGCGGTGTGGACGTCTGCACGTTGCCGGCGCCGGCGCTGGCCGCGCTGCGCGGGCGCAAGGTCGCGTATATCGCGCAGAGCGCGGCCGCCGCGTTCAACCCGTCGCGCACGATTCTCGACCAGGTGATCGAGAGCGCGCTGATCCACAAGACGATGACGAAGCGCGATGCGCAGGCGAAGGCGGTCGAGCTGTTCCGCGCGCTCGCGCTGCCCGAGCCGGAGACGATCGGCAGGCGCTATCCGCACCAGGTGTCGGGTGGCCAGCTGCAGCGGCTGATGGCCGCGATGGCGCTGATCACCGATCCGGAGCTGGTGATCCTCGACGAGCCGACCACGGCGCTCGACGTCACCACGCAGATCGACGTGCTGCAGGCGTTCAAGAGCGTGATCCGGCGCTGCGGGATGAGCGCGGTGTACGTGTCGCACGATCTGGCGGTGGTCGCGCAAATGGCCGACCGGATCGTCGTGCTGAGCGATGGCGTGATCCGCGAATCGGGCGACACCGAACAGATCCTGCATGCGCCGACGCATCCGTACACGCAGAGCCTGATCGCGGCGGTCACGCCGAGCGATGCCGAACGTGATGCGCTCGCGGCGAGCGCCGCGCCGGCGCCGCTGCTCGACGTGCGCGGCGCGGTCGCCGGCTACGGCGGCCGTACCGCGAAAGGCTTTCCCGCGAAGGTGATCCTTCACGAAGTGGACCTGCGCATCGGGCGCGGGCAGACGGTCGGCGTGATCGGCGAATCGGGCTCGGGCAAGACGACGCTCGCCAAGGTGATCGCGGGCCTCGTGCCGGCGACGGCCGGGCAGATCCTGCTCGACGGCGAGCCGCTCGCGCTCGACATCGGCAAGCGCACCAAGGAGCAGCACCGCCGCGTGCAGATCGTGTTCCAGAACGCCGATACCGCGCTCAACCCCGTGCATACCGTCGAGCGCACGCTGGCGCGGCCGCTCGCGTTCTATCACGGGATCAAGGGCGCGCGTGCACGGCAGCGCGTCGCGGAACTGCTGGAACTCGTGCGGCTGCCGCAGGCGGTCGCCGCGCGGCGTACCGGCGAGCTGTCCGGCGGGCAGAAGCAGCGCGTGAACCTCGCGCGCGCGCTGGCGGCCGAGCCCGACCTGATCCTGTGCGACGAGGTCACGTCGGCACTCGACACCGTGGTCGGCGCCGCGATCATGGACTTGCTGCGCGACCTGCAGGCGAAGCTCGGCGTGTCGTACGTGTTCATCACGCACGATATCGCGAAGGTGCGCGCGATCAGCGACGACATCGTCGTGCTGTACGCGGGCCGCCGCGTCGAAACCGGTAGCCGCGATGCGCTGTGCGCGCCGCCCTACCACCCGTATTCGCACCTGCTCGTGTCGTCGGCACCGGAGTTGCGCGCGGGCTGGCTCGACGTTGCGGCCGAGCGCTGCCACCGGCCGCTGGTGCCGATCGGCGCGAGCGCCGACGATGTCGAGCTGTGTCCGTTCCTGTCGCGCTGCGCGATGCGGGTGGACGGCGTGTGCAACCGCACCGCGCCCGCGCTGCGCACGCTCGAGAACGGCGCGCAGGTGCTGTGCCATCGCAGCGAGGAAGACCTCGCGCGCTTCCAGGCCGAGCCGGCGGCGGGCGTCGCGCCGGTGCAGCCGGTGCGTCTGTAGCGCGCCGCGCGGCCTTCCGCATAGTGTGCTGCGGCGGTCGTGCAAAACGGTGGATCGTGCGCGCGCCGTGCGCGAATACGCGGCAACTGCGCTTTTTGACGGTGATTAAATGACTTTCAACGGGCGATCGCCAATCGCTGTCGCCGGAATGCTCGACAAGGATCCGATGAAATTCGAATCGTACTGGCTGGATACCCGCCCCGCGTTTCGTGCCGGCTGCGAAGGGCCCGTGGAAGGGCGCGCCGACGTGGCCGTGATCGGCGGCGGCTTCACCGGCCTGTCGGCGGCGCTTGCGCTGGCACAGCGCGGCGTATCGGTGGTCGTGCTGGAAGCCGCGCAGATCGCGGGCGAAGCGTCCGGCCGCAACGGTGGCCAGTGCAATACGGGTGTCGCGCAGGACTACGCATCGCTGGCCGCACGCATCGGCGCCGAGCCGGCGAAGCAGTTCTATCGCGCCTACGAAAGTGCGGTGAAGAGCGTCGAGACGATCGTCGCCGAGCATGCGATCGAGTGCGACTTCCGGCGGGCGGGCAAGCTGAAGCTCGCGGCGAAACCGCAGCATTTCGCGGGACTCGCGAAGACGTTCGACGCATTGCGGCGCGACGTCGATCCGGATATCGAACTGATCGAGCCGTCGCGAATCCGCGATGAAATCGCGTCCGACGGTTTCCACGGCGGGCTGTTGCAACGCAATGGCGTGCAGATGCACATGGGCAAGTTCGGCGTCGGGTTGGCGCAGGCGGCCGTGCGAGCCGGCGCACGCATCTACGAGCACGCGGCCGTCACGCGACTCGATCGGATCGACGGCGAGCGCCACACGATCACCAGCACGCGCGGCACGCTCGTCGCCGATCGCGTGCTGGTCGCGACCGGCGCGTCGCAGCATGGCCCGTTCGCGTGGTTCCGGCGGCGCATCGCGCCGGTCGGCAGTTTCATCGTCGTCACCGAGCCGCTGCCCGACGCGCAGTTGAACCGGCTGTTCCCGCATCGCCGCGCATACGTGACGTCGCGCCAGATCGGCAACTACTTCCGCGTGACGCCCGACAACCGGCTGCTGTTCGGCGGCCGCGCGCGCTTCGCGATGTCGAGCCCGCGCTCCGACGCAAAAAGCGGCGAGATCCTGCGCGCCGGCATGGCCGGCTATTTTCCGGAACTCGCGAACGTGCGGCTCGATTACTGCTGGGGCGGGCTGGTCGACATCACCGCCGACCGGCTGCCGCGCGCGGGTCAGCACGACGGGCTCTATTACTCGATGGGCTACAGCGGCCACGGCGTGCAGATGTCCGTGCACATGGGCCGCGTGATGGCCGACGTGCTGTACGGCGCGGCCGCGTCGAATCCGTGGCGCGAACTCGACTGGCCGGCGATGCCCGGCCATTTCGGGCAAGCGTGGTTCCTGCCGTTCGTCGGCGCGTATTACCGGATGCAGGATTTCCTGCACTGAAGCGGCTGCCTCGGGAAGATTCGATATGAACGCACGATTCGTTTGCCTGCTCGCCGCCGAAGAACGTCGCCGCGACGGGACGGGCGTCGGTGACACGATGGCCTCGATGATCGAGCGATGGTCGATCGCGCATTTCGCCGCACAAGGCGCGACCGTTGAGACGATTGCATGAGGACGGCGAGCATGGCCACCCTGTTCCACGATTTGCCTGAAGGCGCGACGCCGCGCGCACTGCGTATTCCGCAGCCCATCTCGCCGGCGATCGGCGACGTGCTGCGCACGATCGATGCATCGTTCGCGCAGCCGCTGAACCTCGACACGCTCGCGGCGGTGGCCGGACTGAGCGTGTCGAGGTTCACGGCGCGTTTTCGCAGCGAAGTCGGCTTGTCGCCGCACCGGTATCTGTGTCTCGTGCGTGTGCGGCGTGCACAGGATTTGCTGCGCGCCGGTCTGGCGCCGTCGGTCGTCGCGACCGAGGTCGGCTTCTTCGATCAGAGCCATCTGTGCCGGCATTTCCGGCGGGTGCTCGGGATTACGCCGCGCGATTACGTGGTCGCCCGGGCGGGTGACGCCCCGGCGCGAACGTCGTCGATGCGCACGCATGCCGAACGCAGCGAAGCGTCGTGTCACGCCGCGTAGGCGCGGCGCGGGCGACGCCCGCGAACAACGATTTCCGATACCGCGCGACGGGTTCTCGACAACATCGCCGCGCACAGGCAGGAGCAGAAATGACCGCAGTTTTCGTGTTGCATCGTGCCGACGGCACGGCCAATACAACAGCTTTCCGCAAGGAGGCATTCGGTGAGCATGATCCTTTCGCGCGACATCGTGAGATCGCGTGGGAAGGGCCCGATTCGATGGCCGCCGGGCGTATCCGTTTCGTCGGCGAGCTCGATGTCACGCGTTATCCGCACATCGAGACCCTCGTCGTCGTCGAAGGCGAGCTGACGCTGGAAGCGGCGGGCGCCGCACCGTTGGTGCTCGGGCCGGGGGAGGGGGCAGTGATCGGCGGCGGCACGGCGCTTCGCGTCACCGCGGAATCGCGCGTGCTCGTCACGTTCTGCGCGGCTGCATGCGCGCAACCGACGAAGCGCGGCCTGTTCCCGCTGTGTGCCGACGCCGACTTCAAGCCGTCCGCATCGCTGCCGGCAGAGGTGCTGCTCGGCCCCGCACCGCAATGCCGTAGCGACAACGTGTTCATTGACGACGGCGCCGAGTACTGCGCGGGCACGTGGGATTCGACGCCCTATCACCGGATCGTTCGCCCGCATCGCGTGAACGAGTTCATGCTCCTGCTCGCCGGCAGCGTACGGTTCGCCGCACCCGACGGCAGCGTGCTGTCGCTCGGCGCCGGCGACGCGCTCTTCGTGCCGCGCGGCGCATCGATCGGATGGGAAAGCAGCGAACGCGTGGCGAAATTCTACGTCGTGCAAAACATCCACGTATCAACCGAACGAGACTGAACATGTCCCCTCCGTTGCGCCAAATCGAAACGCCGTCCACGCCGCCGGCTTCGGCCGATGTCGTCGTGATCGGCGGCGGCATCATCGGCGTCTTCACTGCCTACTACCTGGCCCGGCGCGGCGTGTCGGTCGCGCTGGTCGAGAAGGGCCGAATCGGGGCCGAGCAGTCGAGCCGCAACTGGGGCTGGTGCCGGCAGCAGAACCGCGACGAACGCGAATTGCCGATGGCGAGCAAGAGCATCGATCTGTGGGAGCGATTCGCCGCCGAATCCGGCGAAGACACGGGCTTTCACCGCTGCGGGCTGCTGTACCTGAGCAACGACGAGGCCGAGCTGTCGCGGTGGGCCAGCTGGGGCGATTTCGCGAAGACCGCGGGCGTAACGACGTACATGCTCGACAGCAAGCAGGCCGGCGAGCGCGGGCACGCGACCGGGCGGTCGTGGAAGGGCGGCGTGTTCTCGCCGAGCGACGGCACGGCCGACCCGGGGAAGGCCGCGCCGGCCGTAGCGGCCGCGGTCATGAAGCTCGGTGGCAGCATCAACCAGCACTGCGCGGCGCGCGGCATCGAGCTGGAGGGCGGGCGCGTCAGCGGCGTCGTTACCGAGGCGGGCGTCATCAAGACCAGGACGGTCGTGCTCTCCGGCGGCGCGTGGGCGTCGTCGTTCTGCCGACAGTTGGGGATTCGTTTTCCGCAGGCGTCGATCCGTCAGTCGATCCTGAGCGTGTCGCCTGTCGAGCATCCGCTGCCGGATGCGCTGTATACGTCCGGCGTGTCCATCACCCGCCGCAGCGACGGACGCTACGCACTGGCGATCAGCGGCCGCGCACGCGTGGACCTCACGCCGCAGTTCCTGCGCTTCGCGCCGCAGTTCGTGCCGATGTTCGCGAAGCGCTGGCGCAATCTTCTTCCGGGCGGCCTCGAAGGCATGCGCGGCGGACACGAAACGCTGAAGCGGTGGCGGCTCGATGCGCCGACGCCGATGGAGGCGGTGCGCATCCTGGATCCGAAGCCAGACATGCCGACGGTCGCCGAAACGTATCGACGTGCCGTCGAACTGCTTCCTGAACTTCGCGAGTCGACGATCACGCACGCATGGGCCGGGTTCGTCGACAGCACGCCGGACGGCGTGCCGGGTATCGGCGAAGTGCCGGGCGTGCCGGGATTGATCCTGGCGGCAGGCTTTTCCGGGCACGGCTTCGGCATCGGCCCCGGCGCTGGTCACTTGATCGCGGATCTCGCCACGGGTGCGCAACCGATCGTGGACCCGGTGCCGTATCGGCCGAGCCGGTTCGGCGATTCCGCCTGGGGCAAGGTTGCCGACTTCTAGTTCGCGGTCGTCACTGGAACGACGGTGGCGGCCTCGGGACGATGCGTTTCGATCCGGACGGCGCGCGAGCGGCCGGATCGGTGTGGTGAATGCTCGCCGCGCTGTGTAGCCTGGTGCTGCCGACATTGGAGTGCGTGATGCGTTTCGGATCCTACTGGCTCGATACGTCCGAGCCGTTCATGAGCCGCTCGACCGAGCGGCCTGACGGAAGTTGCGACGTGGTGGTGGTGGGCGGCGGGATCACGGGTTCGGCGGCGGCGCTCGCGCTGGCGAAGAAGGGCGCGCGCGTGGTTGTCTGCGAAGCGGGCACCGTGGGACAGGCGGCGTCGGGACGCAACGGCGGCATGTGCAACAACGGCTTCGCGCAGGATTACGCGTTCCTGTCGCAGCGCATCGGCACGGAACTGGCGAACCGGTTGTATCTCGCATTCGACGCGGGCGTCGATACGGTCGAGCGGCTGGTCAGGGAGGAGGCGATCGATTGCGACTTCGCGCGCCGCGGCAAGCTCAAGCTCGCAGCGAAGCCCGAGCACTACGACAAGCTCGTGCGAAGCCAGGCGCTGCTCGCGGCAAGCGTCGACCCGGACACGCGCCTGGTGACGAAGGCGGAGCTGCACGATGAGATCGGTTCGAACCGCTATCACGGCGGGCTGATCTTCGAGAAGAGTGCCGGGATGCACGTCGGCCGCTATGTGCGCGGCCTGGCGAACGCCGCGCAAGCGCGCGGCGCGCACATTCTCGAGCATGCGCCGGTGCTCGGCATGACGCGGGAGGCGGGCGGCGCCTACGCGGTGCGAACGCCGCTCGGCGAGATCCGTACGCGCCAGGTGCTGCTCGCGAGCGGCATTTCGCAGATCGGCCCGTTCGGCTGGATCCGGCGCAGGATCGTGCCGGTCGGCGCGTTCATCATCGTTACCGAGCCGTTGCCGCGCGAACTGCTCGACCGGTTGCTGCCGACCCGCCGGATGGTCACCGACACCAAGAACTTCGTTAATTTCTTTCGCGTCACGCCCGACAACCGGATGCTGTTCGGCGGGCGCGCGCGGTTCGCGACGTCCAACCCGCGTTCGGACGAAAAGAGCGGGCTGATCCTGCGACAGCAGATGTCTGCCGTGTTTCCCGAACTGGCTGCCGTGCGCATCGACTATTGCTGGGGCGGGATGGTCGACATGACGGCCAACCGCCTGCCGCGCGCGGGCCAGCGCGACGGCGTGTATTACTCGATGGGCTATAGCGGCCACGGCACGCACATGGCGACGCTGATGGGCACGCTGATGGCGGAGATCATGGACGGACGCGCCGATCTCAATCCATGGAAAAGCTTCGACTGGCCCGCGATTCCCGGCCATTTCGGCAAGCCGTGGTTTCTGCCGTTCGTCGGCGCATGGTATCGACTCAAGGACACGCTGCAATGAATTCACTGGTCAATTCACCGGTTCGTCATCTGATGGAAGCCGGCAGGCTCGATCGCTTCTTCATCGACGGCGACTGGGTTTTACCCGACGGCGGCGAGCGCTTCGCGGTCGTCTGCCCGTCCACCGAAGACGTGCTGTGCGACATCCCGCTCGGCAACGCACGCGATGCCGACCGCGCGGTGCGCGCCGCGCGCAACGCGTTCGAACGCTGGGCCGCGACCTCGCCGCAAGAACGCGCCGCGCTGCTCGACCGCGTGCACGCATTGATGCTGGAACGCGCGGAACGGTTCGCCACGGCGCTTGCGCTCGAAATGGGCGCGCCGATCAGCTATGCGCGCGGCGCCCATGTGCCGCTCGCGGCCGAACATATCCGGGTCGCGCGCGACAATCTGGCCCGCTACCCGTTCGTCACGCGGCGCGGGACGACCGCGGTCGTACGCGAGCCGATCGGCGTATGCGTGCTGATCACGCCGTGGAACTGGCCGATCTATCAGATCACCGCGAAGGTCGGCCCGGCGCTCGCGGCAGGCTGCACGGTGGTCCTGAAACCCAGCGAGCTGTCGCCGCTCAGCGCGCTGCTGTTCGCGGAAGTGATTGCCGATGCGGGCGTGCCGGCGGGCGTCTTCAACCTGGTGAGCGGCAGCGGCGAGGCGGTGGGTGGTGCGCTTTCGTCGCACCCCGAGGTCGACATGGTATCGATTACCGGGTCGACGCGCGCGGGCGTGCTCGTGGCGCAGGCGGCGGCCCCGACCGTCAAGCGCGTCGCGCAGGAGCTGGGCGGCAAATCGCCGAACATCGTGTTGCCGGATGCGGACCTGCAGCAGGCGATCGGGCCGGGCGTGGCCGCCGCGTTCCGGAACATGGGGCAATCGTGCAGCGCGCCGACCCGCATGATCGTGCCGCGCGACGTGCTCGGCGCGGTCGAGGAACTGGCCGTCGCGGCAGCGCAACGGCTGATCGTCGGCGATCCGTTCGACGGCGCGACGACGCACGGGCCGCTCGCCAATCGCGCGCAGTTCGGTCGCGTCGCGCAGATGATCGACGCGGGCATCGACGAACGGGCGAAGCTGATCGCCGGCGGCCCCGGACGGCCCACGGGATTCGACCGTGGCTTCTATGCGCGGCCGACGATCTTTTCCGACGTCCGCACCGACATGGCGATCGCGCAGCAGGAGATCTTCGGTCCGGTCCTGGCGATTCTTCCGTACGATACGGTCGACGAAGCCGTCGCGATCGCGAACGACACGGTCTATGGGCTCGGCGCGCATGTGCAGGGCGCCGACAAGGAACGGGCACGTGCGGTGGCTGCGCGCATCCGGTCGGGGCAGGTGCATCTGAACTACCCGGCATGGGATCCGCAGGCGCCGTTCGGCGGCTACAAGCAGTCGGGCAATGGTCGCGAGTACGGGATCGAAGGGATGGAGGAGTATATGGAGACCAAGTCGATCGTCGGCTTTTACGACTGACGCAGCCGTCTATTTTTCGAAGGTGCCGAAATTGGAAAACCCCGTCATCCCCGACACGTCGCTTCAAGCGCATCACGCGCACTGGGCGAAGCTGCGCCGGGACCTGCATGCGCATCCCGAGCTGCGATTCGAAGAACACCGGACGGCCGACGTCGTCGCCCGCGAGCTCGAAGCGCTCGGCTATGCGGTGTCGCGCGGGCTGGGCGGTACAGGCGTCGTCGCGAGCCTGCCTGGCGCGGATCCGGGCCGCGGCATCGTACTGCGCGCTGATCTGGACGCGTTGCCGATCCACGAAGCCAACGACTTCGCGCATGCATCGTGCACGCACGGGATCATGCACGCGTGCGGCCACGACGGCCATGCCGTGATGTTGCTCGGCGCCGCACGCGTGCTGAAAGCGTTGCCGCAGCTGCCGGGCACCGTCCATTTCGTGTTTCAGCCCGGCGAGGAGGGCGGCGCGGGCGCGCGGAAGATGATCGACGACGGGCTGTTCGAGCAATGCCCGGCGGAAGCGGTATTCGGCATGCACAACTGGCCCGGCTTGCCGGCCGGGCATTTCGGGTTGCGCACGGGCCCCATCATGGCCGCGGGCTGCCGGTTCAGGATCACGGTGACCGGCAAGGGCGCGCATGCGGCGCAGCCGCACCTGGGCATCGATCCCGTCCCGCTCGCCTGTTCGATGGTGCTGCAGTGTCAGACCATCGCCGCGCGCCACAAGGATCCCGTGGATCCCGCCGTCATTTCCGTCTGCATGTTCCATGCGGGAACGACGGACAACGTCATTCCGGACACCGCCGAGCTGCGCGGGACGATTCGCACGCTGTCGTCGGCATTGCAGCAACAGTTGCAGCGCGACGTCCGGCTCATGTGCGAGGCGCTCGCCCGCGCTCATGGCGCGCAAGCCGACGTCGAGTTCTTTCAGTACTATCCGGCGACGGTCAACACGCCGGCCGAGACCGCGCTCTGCGAAGCGGTGATTCGCGACACCTTCGGCGACGCACGCGTTGACGCCAACGTGCCGCCGAACATGACGTCCGAAGATTTCGGCTTCATGCTCGAGGAGCGCCCCGGCGCTTATGTGCTGATCGGCAACGCGCCGGCCGGAACGGCGGCGCCGGCGCTGCATCACCCGAAATACGATTTCAACGACGACATCATTCCGGCCGGGGTACGGTATTGGGTCGCGTTGGCGCAGCATTACTTCAGGCGATCGCCGTGAGTGCGTGCGTGATGTCCGAGCAGCGGGCAGTGGAGGCGAAGCCCGCCGCGACACGCATTCGGAGCCCCGGCACGCATCACGCGCCCTGAGCGAGCGCCCTCACCTGAGCGGCCGACATCGCGCTGCGATGGATGCGGAATTCGTCGATCACGCCGTTGAAGAACGGGTCGCAATGCACGTCAGCTGCGTCACTGGCGGCTTGCGTCGAATGTCGCGAACCTGTTCGCCCGGCGCTACGTCAGCGGCCGCAAATCATACGCAGTATGCGTGTTCGGCAACGAGCGAACGGTGCTCGCGAGCGCGAAATACAACCGGCAGCTGCGGCCGCCGTGTTTCGATACGGCGGTGGTTGCCGATTTCGAGAGATCACGCATCGCGCGCGTGCTGCGGGAGCACCCAGAGCATCCGGCCAACCGCCTCGGCCTGATTTCGGGAATGCGTCTTGTCGTAGATCGCGCGCAACTGGGTGCGAACGGTCGAGAGCGACACGCCGGCAATGGCCGCGCATTCCTCCGGCGTCTTGCCGCCGACCAATGCTTCGGCGACGGCGGCTTCGGCGCTCGTCAAGCCGAATGCCTGCCGAAGTTGCTGAGCGACGACGAGCGGAGCGGCGCTGCGGCGCCTGGCGGTGATCAGTATCGCAGCGTCGCCGAGTGCGCCATCGCGTGCTTGTCCGGATAACGAAGCGATGCCGATGAAGATTTCGTGCGCGGCGCTCACGGTGCCGGCCAGCGCAAGGTTCTCGCTTTTGCGGGTCTTCGCGACACGTGCCACGGCCGCCTTGAGTGCATCGTTCTGCGGTGCGCTCGCCGCGCTCAGATGCCCGTGCTCGAGCTTGAGGCAAGTGGTGGCGCGCAACATCGACTCTGCGGCCCGGTTGACGAATATGACGCGCGAATGCCGGTCGAGCGTGAAGACGGACAAGCCCAGTTCCTCCATCAGTTCGCGGCCGAGCGCAGCGTCCCGACGCAGCACGCTTGCATCCTGCCAGAGGTTGATCGCGCGTTGCAGATGCCCGGCCATGCCCGTCAGGTTCGCGCGTTCCTCTGACGAATAGGGCGGTCGGCCGTGCGCTCTCAGCAAGCCGAGCAGGATGTCGTCGCTGCCCGGGCGCGCGAAGCGCATTCCCATCAGGTAGCGAATGCCCGACGGAATCTGATAGTCCTGAAAGAATTCGCTGCGCTCGACATCGCGTTCGGTCAGATGATCCTGGCAGCAAACGAATTCGCCGAGCGGTGCATTCTCGACGAAGCCGCGGCGCGGATCGAGCGCGCCGTAATACTGGTCGTAGAGTGCGACGATCGTGTCGAATTCCGCACGCGGCGAATAGATCGAGAATTTCGGTGCATTGCGCGCGGCGTCCCAGCTGAACATATGAAAGACGTTTGCGCCGAGCGATTCGGATACCCGATGGAAGACTTCGAGAAAACCATCCGGGCATAGGGCGGCCTCGTAGAGGTCCCCGATGAGCTGGTCCCGTTGCATGTTCCACCCCGCCGCGTAATGATTTTGTATGCGGATTTTGTCTGACGATATTGATTCGAATACCGAATTTGATTCAGGCTAACACAGGCTATTTGCCTTCCGTACCGCATTGTTTCTGGATTTTCATTCACTTGAATGATGATCGCAAAAATCGCCTTTGCGAGAATTCCGGTCAGCGTGCATGCGCGTTGCGTATCGCACCTGACAACCAGAAGACTCGCGGGGGAAAAACAATGAAACTCAAACCTGTCGTGTGGGGTATCGCAGCGCTGGTGGTGTCTGCTTGTGGAGGCGGCGGTTCATCTTCGTCACCATCCGAACCTGCCGCACAGACGGTCAGCGGCGTCGCGGCCGCCGGCGCGGCCATGCAGGCCGCGGCGGTCAAACTGATGGATGCGACCGGCAAATCGGTCGACTGTCCCGCCGACGCCACGACCGGCGCGTTTCATTGCGCCGTGACCGGACTGACCGCGCCTTTCGCGTTGTCCGCTTACGGCAACGTCGCGGATTCTCAGGCCACGCTGATCGCACTCAGTGCCGCGGGCGGCACGCAGACGATCAACATCACGCCGATCACGAATGCGATCGCCGCCACGATCATCGGCGACAACCCGACGAAGCTGCTGGCCGACACCGGATTGCTGCAGAGCAAGGTCACCGCCCAGGCGGTGGCCAGCACGGTGCAGGCCTATTCGTCGGCACTGGCCGACCTGCTGACCGCAACCGGCAATACGGGCGTCGACCTGATTTCCGGCCCGCTGACGGCCGGCGGGCCGGGCCTCGACCGGCTGCTCGACCAGGTGAAGATCAACGTGTTGCCGGACGGCGGCGTTCAGATCAGCTCGGTGGCGGGCGCGTCCAGCGATACGCCGGTGCAGCTTCAGCTCGCGCCCGGTGTCGCGCCGCAGCCGAGCGACAAGGCCAGCCTGCCGGCCGCCGCGACCATCAACGGCACGGTGGTGTCGAACCTGCCGAGCGCGAGCGACCTGGCGGGATTGCAGAGTGCGCTCAATCAGTGTTTCGCCGGTTCGACCGGCGCGGCGCGCGCGGGCGGCAACGTATCGGCGTGCGGCCGGATCTTTGTCGACGGCGTCGCGCCGGGCGCGCTGAACGCAGGCGTGCCCGCTGCCTATCTCAACAACGGCATGTCGGCCGACCAGGAATTCGGCGCGCATGCCGGCGGCGCGCCGGGCATCGTGGCCGACGATGCGATGAACAATGCCAACTTCAGCTTGCCGGAAGTCATCCGCGTTATCGCCAGCGACACGATGTGGGTCAAGCTCGCGTGGACGCGCACCGACGGCATTCGCGACGGCATGCAGCAGCATGTGCAACTCGCGGTGCAGGCGAGCAGCCTCGCGAGCGGCGATACCGGCTGGCGCGTGGTCGGCAATCAGCGAGCGGTGCTGAGCAAGGTGAACGCGAATGCGCAGAAATGGGACTGGCTGAATCCGGCCAATCCGTCGACGGGGACCAACGCGTTCGTCGATTCGCTCAACCTGCAGGTCGGCACCGTCGATGCATCGGGCACCGCGGTGGATTTCGCGATCGTCAACGGCCCGGGATTGCGAAACGGCGTGTTCCTCCAGCCGTCGAGCGGTACGTGCGACACGCTGAACATCCGCGCGCAGATCGCGAGCGGGCAGACGCCGGCCCAGCTCGCCGCGCTGACGAAGAATGCGCAGTGCCGCAACAATTTCCGCCTGGCCGGCGTCGCGCAGGACCCGGCCAGCCAGAGCCTGTTCACGTGGCCCGGCGATGCGCCGCGCAACAACACCGCGTGGGCGAAGCCGCAACTGAGCGCCGCCGAGCTGGCCGACATCAAGCCCTTCAGTGCCTATACGATCGACGTCTACCAGAACGGCGACACGTCGGCGCCGGCCAGGCACTACACGGTCAGGCTGCGTACACCTTCGCCGTTGCCCGACGCGCTGCGCCAGTATGCGTGGCACGATCTGGCGCAGTCCACGCGCGATAGCCTGACGCCCGGCACCGCCAGTACGTTCGCGGGCGGCGCGACATTCCCGCTGAGCTGGACGTCGAAGGCAGGGCTGCCGTTCGTCAAGCGCGGCAACGTGCAGATTCGCGCGACCGCGTCGGGGCAGCCCGCGCCGACGTTCGTCAACGGTTCGGCACAGGCGTCGCCGGTCCTGCCGGGAGCGGCGGTGACGCTCAACGTGCCGGGCGACCAGGGCGTCGCGTTCCCGTCGGTGGCCGGCTGGACGGGCAGCACCGACTTCTCGTTCGTGAACCTGAGCTGGTCCGACACGGTCGACACGCTCTTTACCGAGTCCTTCGAGTACGACCGGTGACGGAGGCCGGGCAGATATGCCCGGTGAGAATGGGCTGGCGGGGTGATTTTTTATCCCGCCGGCCCTTTTTGCGTCATGGCGTGGCGAGACGATGCGCGCCATGTCCTGAACGGCCTTCGAGCATGAGTATTTTTATTGTCAATTCATCAGGCATGACTCGGGAGACGGCCACGCAGTCCACACGCGTGCAGCGCCGACGTTACTCGGCAGAATCATTCTCCGTCGATTCCCGGCGCTTGCGGATGCCCAGCAAAGGGCGTTGGCGATTCCGAGTCCCAAGCACCGCCCCGCCAGACAACCTCACATCGTCCATCGCGACGCTTCCCGTCGGCTCGTCACATCGCGCCACCAGGCCCGCCGTATCGAAGCTGTAACGTTTTCGGTGCGATTTTCCCTGTTCCGCGTGCTTTCCATTGCAGGTGGGTGTCGCGGCTGCGTGGTTGCGAGACTGGCACGTTGTTAGCTTCATGGATTGCGGTGGGAACGATAGTTGCCGCGCGTTCGTGATCGTCCGACGAATCGATGCACTTGCATGACCGGACGTGTCCGCAACGCGGCACGTTCGCTCTCCCCCCCTCAGCCGATGGCCCCACACGGCCCGGCCGCCGACCGCTCGATCACGATGGGCGGAACGCGTCGGCCGCAACGTGTCGGGCATCGGCAGTTATCCCCCCTCCGACGGGAGAGCATAATGTTGGCCAACTCAATTCGGGCCCTACGAGCCTTTCTGATCGTCTTTTCCGTTTGCCTGTTGACGTTCGCAGCCGGGCCGGCGAACGCACTGTCGAATCAGTTGCTGTTGCTGCTGCCGGACAACTTTACGCTGCCGGACCCGCGTGTGTCCGCGTGGCTCGATTCGGCGGCGGAGGAGGGGTTGCAGATTTCGCTCATCAGCGACACGCAATTCAAGCAGGGCGGCACGTCGCTGCAGCAGTATCAGGGGCTCATCCTGCCGGACCAGGTGCATACGGTCGCCGACGATACGCTCGTGACCGCCATCCAGAACTACGCGCTGAACGGCGGGCGCGTGATGCTCGTCTATGATTTCGGTGTGCTGAACGCAACTGGATTCTATCCGGCCGGGCAATCGCGATTCAGCTCGATGGCCGGCGTCAACTACGTGCTCTACGATACGCTCGGCGGAAGCATGATCGGCCTCGGCCCTGTGACCGGGATGGGGAGCACGTTGCGCGCCCTTCAGATTCCGCCCGGGAAGTCGATGACATGGTCCGGCTCGACGACGACCGCGACGGCGTTGGCTGCAACCACGTCAACTTCTTCGACCGGCTCGACGACGAATCAGCTGCTCTTCCTGCAGCCGAGCACGTCGAACCCGGGCGGGCTTGCCGGGTACAACCATCAGGCGTATTTCACGTACAAGATGGATAACGGCCGCATGACCAGCGTGCCGCTGAATCTCGGGCGCGTGTCGACGGGCGGCAAGGTCACATCCGGATCGTATTCGCCGACATCGACGACGCTGTCGTCGGTATCCACGGCGGTGAGTGGCGCGACGTCGCTCGCGACTGCGACACCGTCGGCGACGACGGACGTGCTCGAAGGAATTTCCGGCTACGTATACGGCTTCCTCACATATCCGAGCTACGTCACACAGGGCACGTATACAGGCACGACGCTGCTGACGTCGCCGAACTTCGGTCTCGTCGCGGGCTATCAGGCGTATGGAAACGGCGGCGTGATGTTCGTCAACATGCCGCTCGCGTATCTCGACGGACAAACCGACAGCATGCCGATTCACGGCTTTCTGCGTTACTTCACGACGAACATCCTGTCGATGCCGCACCTGTCGCTGCAGCCGCGCGCGCAGGCCGGGATGGTCCTGAACTGGCACTTCTGCGCGGAAGACCAGATCCAGCCGGCGCAGTACCTGAAGAACTACGGTGTCTGGAACAGCGGCCCGTACTCGATCGTGATGACCGCTGGCCCGGACGACGTGACGATCGGCGATGGTCTCGGGATCAACTTGACGAAAAATACGCAGGCGAAGCAACTTGTCGCGTTCCTGCTCAAGCGCGGGCACAAAGTCGGCAGCCACGGCGGTTGGGCGCACGACTACTGGGGGGCGAATGCGAGCGAAACGAATGCGAGCACGTTCACGCAATATCTGGTGCTGAACCACAATGCGGTCCAGTCGGTGACGGGCAAGCCGGACGTCGAATGGGCGGCGCCGGAAGGCAACACGCCGACATGGGCGGTGAACTGGCTCGAGTCGAACGGCTATTCCGGTTACTACTTCACCGGCCATACCGGCAATGCACAAACGCGGGCGTATCGCAACGGTTCGCTGCTGAATCCGGGCATCTGGGCGTTTCCGGTGATGCCGTTCGGCAAGTATGCGACGTTCGAGGAGTTCCAGGAGTTCGCGGTGCCGACGACAGACGTTCAGAACTGGTATCTGTCGCTGATGGACTTCGTCGTTGCGAACCGCACGAGCCGGTTGATCTACATGCACCCGCTGGGCGCGTCATGGTATCCGAACGTCGTTACGACGTTTCTCAGCTACGCGGCGTCGCTCGCGACGACGGGCCAGTTCAAGTGGTTCACGATGGACCAGCTCACGCAATTCGACCGGCGCCGTCTGCTGGTGAACTGGACGGCGACAGATACCGGTACCAGCTGGACGTTCAGTGCAACGCATCCGACGAACCTCCAGGACATGACCTGGCTGTTGCCGAAGCGCACGTACCAGATGCCGAGCGTGAAAAGCGGAAGCGCGACGGTCGTCAGTACCGATCAGAACAACTGGCTGGTCATCGCGGGCACGGGAAAATCGCTGTCGTTCACGAGCGCGAAGGTGCAGTGACGCACCTCAGCTCGTTTGCCAAGGGGGAACACCATGAACCGAGCCTCGTTTGCGCGTGGGCTGTGCATGTTGGTCGTATCGGCGAGCGTCGCGCTTGTGACCGGCGTGGCGTTCGCGCAATCCTCGTCGCGAGCGCTGCATGGGTTTGCGAGGCCGCCGCTCCATCTGCACGGATCCGCGAAACGGAATCCGGTCGGCCTGTCGCCGCAGCAGATCCGCCATTTCTACGGGTTCGATCTATTGCCGGCGCGCGGCTATGGTGGCGACGATCAGGTCATCGCGATTGTCGACGCCTATGACAATCCGAACGTCGAGGCTGATCTGCGATTGTTCAGCAACACGTTCGGCTTGCCGCCGTGCGCGTCCCCGCGCTGCTTCACGAAGGTGTACGCGACGCCGGACAAGCGGCCGCCGCCGCCCGATGCGCTGTGGGCGCTCGAAAGTTCGCTGGACGTGCAGTGGGCACACGCGATCGCACCGAATGCGCGGATCGTGCTGGTCGAAGCCGCATCGAGTTCGCTGGACGACCTGATGAGCGCGATCGCACTCGCGACGAGTCCGGCACCGGGCGGGGTCGGCGCAAAGGTCGTGTCGATCAGCTGGGGGAGCGCCGAATTTCTGGCCGAAACGCAATACGACGGGCAGTTCGCCAGCGCGAACGGCGTGTCGTTCGTCGCTGCGTCCGGCGACGGCGGCAATGGTGTCGACTACCCGGCCGCGTCGCCGTACGTGCTGAGCGTCGGCGGCACGTCGATCGCGATCGACTCAAGCGGCGCTTATGCCGGCGAAGCGGCGTGGGCCGGCAGCGGCGGCGGACAGAGCACCGTCGAGTCGGAACCGACGTATCAGTCGAACTTCGGGACGCCATCGGACAGCCTCGGGCTGCGCGGTGTGCCCGACGTCGCTTACGACGGCGATCCGGCGTCCGGCTTCGCGGTATACGATTCGTACGGCTATGCGGGGCAGCGCGGCTGGTTCGTCGTCGGCGGCACGAGCGCGGGCGCACCGCAATGGTCCGCTTTGGTCGCGATCGTCAACAGCTTGCGCATCGCGCGCGGCAAGACGACGCTGAACGCGGTGAATGCGATCCAGAGCGTGCTGTACGGTCTCGCGTCGAGCGCTTACGCGGCGAACTTCCGCGACATTGTCAGCGGATCGAACGGCACATGCGGCACGCTTTGTACCGCGGCGGTCGGATACGACTACGTGACCGGCCTCGGGCGCCCGATGGCCGCTAATCTGATCCAGGCACTGATGGCCGCACCTTGACGTGGATATGTTGGCGGCTCGAGAAGATCAGGCGGGTCCGCGCGCCACATACGAGAATGTTGGTCGGTAGGCGTGTTCCCTCGTATCTGGCGGCGGGTCTGCGCTATTCACGATATTCGTGTTCGTGCATGCGCCCGCGCTCGTCCTCACGCCACGGATCATGTTCACGCGGATGACGATGCATCCACTCGTCGTGCTCCCAGTAGCGGTGGCCGTCCCAGTATCGGTGGCCGTGCATGCCGATTGTGATCGACACACCCGGCGCCGGGGCGGGCTCTTCGTACCTCGGTTGCGGTGCAACGTAGACTTGCGCGAAGGCCGTGGTGGCCGCGACGAGTGCGCTGCCTGCCACGAGTGTCGCCAGAATTCGGCGGTTCGAAATTGTCTTGGGCTTCATCGTGCTTTCCTCCATTCAGTACCTGACAACGAGCATGAATCGTTCTCGTACGAAGCGGCAGGCGCTTCGCTCGCTATTTCAACGACGCGATCCGCATCTCTTAGCAGCAATGCCGATCCGATGGCCGAAGCCACGATGTCACCATCGCCGCAGGCCGGATATGCAATCGCTTCGAGGCACGGCGTGTGAATAATGTGAAGGAATGCAGAGCATGATGGCGCAACGCGAAAGCGCACGCGGACAAGGTCCACAATGCAATCGGGATTTGCGTTCAGATCTGACAAAGCAACACTTACATTGAATTGAAATGAAGTGGAGGGAACCGACCCATTCCCGCAGTGCCGATGTCGGGTCGAATACCGCTTCGCATCCGAAGAAAGGGCCCCTGCTCTGCCTTGCGAGAGGATGCGCACTGTGGCATCACTGTTCTCCGCCCGGTGGCCAGTGCAAGGGCGGCGAGTCATTTCATCGACGAAGACGCACGATGTCGTTGTTCGATCATTCGCTCACATGCAGCGGGTATATGTGTTGCTCATTGCGCTGGCGGTGTTCGCCGGCACCGGACCCCCGCATGGCACCACGATGTAACTGATGCGCGTTCGTAACAGGCTATCTCGTGGTCATATCAATTCAATGGAGACGTCCTCCGAACAGACCGAGCAGCCCGATGATGATCAAGTAGAGCGCAACGATGTAATTCAGGAGGCGGGGTACCACGAGGATGAGAATGCCGGCGATCAGCGAAACCAGCGGGCCGGCGCTAGTGAGCGTGTTCATGCTTCCTCCGCAAGATTGAGAACGAGTGGCCACCGCCTGCCTTGCCTCCGGCACCCGTTACAGAGACGCGAGCCTGGCGAGCGTCAAGCTTGCGGCCGTCAACTCACTGTCCACAAGCGCGAACGCTTCGACCGGCGCAATCGCCGTACCTGCACCGACGTTTCATCGCGATTGGGATCGGCGTGCCGGACCGCAGTTCGAGCATTCGTCAAGTTTCAAGGAGCAATGTCATGAACAAAGATCAGGTAAAAGGCCGCCTTACGGAAGCAAAGGGCAAGCTGAAGGAAATGGTTGGCAAGGTCGTGGGAAATCGAACAAGCAGATTGACGGGCAAGGCCGAACAGATCGTCGGCAAGACACAAGCGTCATTCGGCGACGCAAAGGAGCGATTCAAGAAGCGGCATTAGAGCCTGACGTGGAAGACACCGAACTGGCTTCTCGTCAGACCGAAGCGGCCGGTGTGAATTGGAGTCGACCTTCAGTGGCTTCGCGAAGCGTGCGTTGAAAGCGGCCACGGGGGGAAGCGTGTAAACGTTGGCGTCTGCTGCCGTGTTGGTCCATCACAATCGCAACGCCTTGACCGGCCGATCGCGCATCGTCATCGTGATCCGGTCCGTTGGAGCCATCGCAGCCCTCTGCGCCGGACACCCACGGCCGTACTGCTGACACGGCCCGAAAGCGGACATTTCAATCTGGCCACTACACACCCAAAACTTTGAATAGCATCATGTAGAGCATGATTTGATATCCGAATTGAGTGACTCGCCGAGAAGAGCCCCAACTTGAATCAGCACTGGTCACCAGGTCATCACCACGGTCGCCGTGCACGCTGCTGGAGCGGTCGTATTACCTAAAGCTGCTTTTCGGGCGGCGCCGTGCCGTTGTGACGAACACGAGTGCACAGATCGCGCCGAAGTATCGTGATCGAAAGAGTGGTGCACCATGCAATGGGCATGGCAGGAAGCCTCAATGGATTGAGGGAGTGAAGGGCCGCGATCGTTTTTTGAGCAAGCACTGAGTCGAACTGACGGTCTAGCACAAAGCCGCTAACGGTAACCAACGGGAAATTGGGCGCTGTGTCGCGAGCGGACGGGCTTCCTTCAAGTGTGACGGCGTCGAAGTGTGGAACTGCCTGCTGCCGCGCACTTCGACGTTCAGAATGCGTGGAGAAATCCGCAGATGAGCGAACTTGTTCAGATTTCGCCCGGCGTTGCGTTCTGTAAGCGCTGGGCCCTTGATCGAGGGCCTGCCTACTTTCACGTGCGGACGGCGCGCGTTTCCTGACACCGCGCGCCTACGCCTACGGCAAATTAGTGATATTGGTACGGGATGTGGTTTTCAGCCGTTCCGCCAATGGTGTGCGTCAACTGGCAACGGGACATCAAATACTGGCGCTTCTCCCGGAGCTTCTGCGCCTTGATCCTGTCGCCATACCTGCTCGCGGCTTCGGCTTTGACTTCAAGCTTGCGCAGCTTCTTTTGATAGCCGTAGCTATTGCATTGGCCTGCGAAGGCGGGCGCGGCAAGCGCCATCAAGAGAAGAGTCAGGGTTATTTTTTTCATTGTTCAGAACCATCCCAAAAAATCTGAGTGAATGATTTGCAGGGAAGGAATCGCGCTATCAGACCGACGCCTCCCACGCGAACCTATCGTCGCGAAATCGACTCATCGGAACAATCAGATACGTCTGAAAGAAAGTCAAAGATAGACAAAGACAGTCTCGAATGCGGGTGTAAGCGCGCGACGAGTCCTGATTTTTCACGAAAAGGAAGACTGCACTCGATTAGACGGATTCAAATCCGACAAAGTCGTGCCGTGTGGCACCCAATGAGGACTTCTACAAAAATCCTACGCAGAATCTAATTCCGAGGTGCCACCGACGGCGATCGGGTGTGGGGATCGAAAGCCGCTTAAGCGGCTGCAGTCCCGTCTGTCGATCGCCGCTGGGAGCCTGAGACAGTCGCAGACGGAACCGTCGCTCACGATGCTGGCGAAGCGGTGCGGCATCGAAGGATTTATTCGCGGAATGTCTAATGTCAGCGCGGAGCACCGCCAAGGCCGCAGTCGCTTAGAGCCAGTCAGCGCGTACGCGGACTTCGCCGCTGGCCGAAACGGTACCAAACCAGGGCGCGCCTGACGTGTCGGTCGCGAGTTGCTTTGGATCGAGCGGGAAGCGCAGGTCCATATCGAGGGCCCCCTCGTACGCGAATGCGCCGCCGAGGGTCTCGCGCCACCTTAGCGTGGCGACGTCATACACGGTGCCGGCGCAATTGTCCGGGCGATCGTCGAGCCCAGTGCCGTCATAAAAGCGAACGATTGACGGCACTGCAACCACTGTTGCACCACTCTTGTCGACGAATTTGCAACGTGGCCCGTCGGCGGTTTGCACACTGGGCGCGAGCACGTCTACCGACACCTTGGTCGCCTTCGACGCGCCATACTGGCGGATTGTGAGCGGCACGACGATCTCCGCATCCTGGCCGATCGAACCGGAATATTTGCCCATCGCGGCGGGGTCGCGCTCGTCGATCGCGACGCCGAATGTGAGACGTTTCAGTTCCGTATCTTCGAAAAAGGACACCCGCATGTCGACGGCCGTTCCACCGGTAGATTGCACGATCGCGCCGATGGTTTCGCCGAGCGGCTTCGCTTCGGCGTCGCCCAGCAGCGAATCCAGCAGATTCGACGTGACCACCAGTTTCGTTGTGCCTAAGGCAGTCGCAGAGACCTTCGACAACTTCTGCCCGCCAGCCGTCTTGAACCATACGTCGGATTGCTGAGAAGGCGGTACGATGAACGAAATGTTATCCATCGTGGCCGTGGAGTTGGCGGATATCGGGCATTCCATGTTGCCGTCCGTGATACGGCATACGGGCGGAACGGATACGAGCATTTTGCCGTTCGACACGCTGATGGTGCCGCTGATCGGTGACAGCGTGAGCGTCCGGGAGGCGGTTGGCGTCACCGTCGTTCTGTAAATGAACTGGCTGGAGTATCCGCAAAGGCCCATGTTCGAGAAGTTTCCATTCAACCACCAATCCGAAAGCTGCTGACCGCGGTCTCCAAGTATGACAGAGGAGTAGAACATATGCGCACCGAACGTCATCGGTGACTGGTTCAGGAAGGCGTCCGCCACCATCTTTCTGGCGGTCTGATCTTGCACTTGAGTACCCGGCCCGCGAACGAACTGCCCCAGCGAGTTGCTGGTTTGCTGCGTAAATTGATCAATTGACGCGATTTGCATGCCGTTGATGATGTAGTCCGCGCTGAGACGATTCAGTGTGTTCTTGCCCGAATAGGGAAGATTGGGGAAGCGCACATCCTGGCTATTCGGAACAACGATCGAGCGCAAGCCGCCGCTCGCCGACAGCCATGCGCCGACAGCGACGTCCGGGAAAGAGTCCCAGGTGGTCGCTTCCTTGAAGATGATTGCCAGCTGCGTCAGTTGGGGATTCGTTTTGTGAATGCGCCCGACGAGTGCACCCGTCGTACCAGCGGGAATGTCAGGCAAATAAAGATAATCGCCCACCTCAATCACTAACGGCGCATAAGAGTGGTCCGAAATCGTCGGCGAACGGCTGCACGGAACGCTGAACGGGTCATCGGCCGCGGCATGGGCAGAGACAGCATGACCGAGCGCCAGCGCACCGCTCAAGCAAAAGCGAATCGCAGCGCGTAGAAAAAGTGGTTTGAGATTTGACATTTCAATGCAATGGCGAGGAGAGGAGTAGACACATTCGGTGGAGCGCACATGATTTATTGCCGCCATCCGGATTCAGGTCGACACGCAACGCACGTTCGACCACGAGCGGTTGAGCGGAGGGGGCTGCGATGAGGACCGGATAACCGAGTCGTCCCGCTAATCACACGCAAAATGGCTTTCGTATGCTAACGGAGGGGCGCGCGATCAGAATATGAGAACCGTCCTAAATGCATCCCGCGGATATCCGCGCAATGCCCGCTCGGCCTGCCGGCGGAGTCGGGGAAGGTCTCGACGATAGCTGCTGAATCGTTGCGAGAGAACGCACGGAGCGTACGCCTTCCGCGCTCGCGCTACTGGAGCGTCGATCAGTTGTATCAGTCTGCGATTGAGCGCGAGGCCGTGTGAATGTTCTCGCGCGGAGTACCGCGACGCGTTCGTTCGCGCCCGGATCCGTGCAGACCGGCCGTTGTGCAATGGCATCTGCAGGCGTCGGGCATGTCTTCTGGCTTGACGATCCGTCGAGACCGCGCATACGGCGCGGCACTCACGTTGCATACCGGCATCTTGTCCGCCCTCGAGCGACGCACGCCTGGAATCGGCCAAGGCGTATCGCACCCATCGCCGTGTAGCGCCATTCAGCGCAGGTGAAAACACACGCGGACGTGTTTCGGCGGCGCGTTGCGAGTGCGCCGCGAAATGCACCGACCATCGTGGTCGTGATGCGTGTTGTCTTCGGTTCCGGCGCACCTGCCGGTTTCGCACGTCCAAATCATCGCGTCCTCGGCAAACCTTTTTCTGTTGGCTTACTTGCCGGAGAGGGATGCGCTCGGGTGTGACTGTCATCCATCAGCACGGGCGCCGGGCCGCATGAGCGTGTGCCGTTCGAAGCGGGTCAAGGATTTTTTAGGCCCATTCTTATATTACATTGGCCTTTCAATTGAAATAATTCGTTTCGCCGCCGTGATCTGGCAAACCCATTGAACCGGCAGTTGGTAGGACGGGCGGTCCAGAAGAATCCCCGGGTATGGGATGTCGTCTGGTCATCCAAGTTAATTGATGAACACCTTTGAGAGATCGATATGAAGAAAACTGCATTCCGCCTCGCAGTGGCATCCGCACTCGCAGTCGCGTTCGCTGTTCCGGCCATCGCCGCAACCGTGGGCCCGGAAGAAGCACGCGTGAAGTGGACGGCATCCGTTGTCAAGAAGTCCGACGTGACGCTGAGCGTCTTCGCGGAAGGTAGCACGACGCTCGATTTCGAGTGGAACCCGTCGAGCGAAGCATTCTCGACGCAGGACCGCACGCTGACCGTTCTCGCGGCGGGTTACGAAGGCGGCACGGGCTACAAGATCCAGGCGCAAGTCACGAAGAACACGCTGAATGCCGTTGCAGGTGGCGTGAAGGATTCGCTGAAGGTCGGCGTCGATCTCGGTGGCGTCGAGCTGAGCGAAACCCTCACCGACATCCTGTCGGGCACCGGCGGTGACGCGGCGCCGTCGATCGCGGCAAATGGCCTGCAGAACATGAATCTGTCGAAGGTCGGCCCGAACAAGACGCCGAACGGCTCGTACCACCAGGCGAATGGCGTGCCGGTGAAGTTCTCGATCGCAGAAGGCACCGACAAGGACGGAAACGCGCTGACTGGCACAGGTCTGTCTGGCGTCTCCGATGGCCGTTACAACGGCGACGTCGAAGTGCGTTTCGTCGCGAGCTGGGAAACGCCGACCGCGTAAGTTGCGCCGAATGCCTGCGTAGATTCGGTCGAAGCAGGCATTGACTCCGGTAATGCCGGACCTCGCGGTCTAGGGGTTCGGCATTTTCTTTTTCTTTTCTTTCGGAGGACACGATGAAGCCACTCAAACTCTTGGCGCTGGCGGCCGCGCTGATAGGCGCGCAGCATGCATCGGCCATTGGCATCGGATCGTTGACGACCGAAATGCAGGAAAACGAGTTCTACGTCGTCAAGCAGATCAAGAACGACGACTCGATAGCCAAATTCGTGTCGACGGAAGTCCAGGAGATTACCAATCCGCGGCAATTGAAGGTGCTGCATGAGCAGAAAAAGGATGTGCTGATCTCGCCCGCAACGGTGTTTCTGCCGCCGCATCGAACGGCGGACGTCAAGATCTACTACCAGGGCAAGCGGGACGACAAGGAGCGCTACTACCAGTTGTCGTTCATTGAACAGGCCGTGTCGTCGCAATCGAACATCAGTGATGGCGTCAGCTTGTCCGCGAAGCAGCGCATTCGGCTGAGTTCGATCCTCGTCGTGCGCCCACGAACGATCCACTTCAAATTCGAACACGACGGCAACGGGCGTGTGAAGAACATCGGAAATACCTTCGTCCATGTCACGGCCACGGGGAAGTGCGAAGAAAAGGCCGCGACCGAACCGAAGGCGTGCAGCCGATCCACTTTCCTGCTCCCGGGCGAGTCGGGAGACATGCGAAAGGAAAAGGGCTTGGTATCCCTTCAAGGCATTGGCGTCTGGAAAGGCAGCGACTACCAGTATTTCCCGATGAATGCCGCACCGTCGAAGGTCGTAGCGAAGTAAGCGAATCACGGTTATGTGACTTGGATAAACAGAGATTCAATTTGGACTGCGAATGAAAAAGTCGACAATGACAGCAATTAACGTCGCCGTATCCCTTGCGGGAGGATGGGTGTCGTCGGCTGTGCTTGCGGCGGATCATTCGGTGATGTTCGATCGGGGTGCGCGGGCAGTCGAGACGCCCGAAGCTGACAGGGGGCGCGACGAGTCCGCATACGCCGTCGATGTCGACGCGATCACGGCCTCGGAATACGCATCGGTGTCCGTGCCAGCGTCGGACATGGAACCAGGCCGCGATGCTCGCTCGTTGAATCCGGAAATTGCCGATCGCGCGCCCGATCCTGCGGAGGGTGCACATGCCGATGGCACATTGGCTGCTGGTCAGTACGCCTTTCCTGACAACCTGCTCGGTGCACTCGAGCAGGGTGTCGACGTGCCCGTGCGGCTCAAGATCGATAGCGGTTCGGAGGAAGCGGGCCGGGCGACCGTCAAGTACGATGGTCGCACGCTGACGCTGGTGGACTTCAGCCTCGCGAAGATCGCCATCACGGATGCCGCGAAGCAAAGGATTGCGGATCGCTACGGCAAGCCGCTGCGCATGGTCGCGGAAACGTCGAGCGCACGCGAGGACGTATCTGACGTCCAACTGGAATTCAATCTCCGGACGTTCGAACTGGTTGCACAACTGCCGAGGGATGCCTATGCAAGCGAAGGCGCGCCGCGCTTGCATATGCTGCCCGACAGTACCGAGAAGCATCCGAGCGGTGTGCTGAATTACGACATGTCGGTCGTGAAGAACGCCAGAGCCGATGCGAACGGCTACCTCCACATGCAGTCGGTCAGCGCAATTGGTGTCAATCACGCGTATGTTGAGGGCGACATTCGCAGCGGCGACGATTTCAACCTGTATGAAGCGCGGCTGGAACGTGATTACCGCGGCGTATCGATCACGGCCGGCTATCTGAGCACCTGGTCGATGAATGCGCTGGGGCAGACAACGTTCCTTCCGGGCGGGCGCTTTCTTGGCGTCAGCGCAGGCACCGCGAGCCGCTCGGAGTTGAACGACGGCTCGCTGGCGCGCACGCCAATCTTCGCGTTCATGCCTGCATCGGGTGAAGTGCAGATTCATCGCGACGGCAAGCTGATCAACGTTCAGCATCTTCCCCTCGGCAACCAGGAAATCGATACGCGCCAGTTGCCAGTCGGGACTTACCCGATTCGCGTGGACGTCGTTGTCAACGGTCGTGTGGTGTCGTCCCGCAATGAGCAAGTGTACAAGCCGAGTAACGGCGGAACCGGTGCGGACACGCAGTATCAGTTCTATGTCGGCCAGTATGTTGCGAACAACGTTGGGGGACGTGGTGCGATCAGCCGACAGCTCGTCGGCGCGAGCGGCAAGATGGCGACTCGGTTCGGCACGTTTAACGGCAGTGCATATTATTTTGACGGTCTGGCCGCCGCCGAACTGCGTTATCAACGGGGTTTCAAGCACGGTAACGTAGGCATCGACACGGGAGCGACGAGCGACGGCGGTTTTCGCGTGAATGCGAATGGCGCGGCGAACATCGGGCCTGTCGGCGCGTGGGCGAACTACATGCTGACGACGGGCAGCACCGCGAAAAACGGCGTATACAATCAGCGCACACTGAGCTTCGGTTCGAACGTGAACGTTGCGCGTATGTTCGGCTGGGCCAACAACGCGACGCTCAACGTGAGCGGAAGCGTATACGGCGGCGGTGGTCAGGACTACCGCATCGACTGGAGCCAGGACATTTACTCGAACAAATGGGTGCGCGTGATGCTCAATGGCGGCCAGATGTTCAGCCGGAATAGCGGCGGCATGGGCCGTAAGTGGAACAATGCGTTCTACGTCGGCCTGAATGCGACGTTCTCGTTCGGCGACGCGGGCATCGACTATTCGCGTTCGCTCGATACCGAGCAGATCGGCGCGCACGTCGGCTGGCGGCCGGAGCGTATCCCGGGCGTCGACTATCTGTCGGCAGGGGTCAACCGCTCGCGTTCGCTGTCGAGCGACTATGGCAATCCGTCGAGCACCCAAGCGAACCTTGGCGCGCAGGGCCACAACCGCTGGTTCGGCTGGCAAGGTAACGTGAACATCGACGATACCGGCGACGCCAGCGGCACCGCCGCGATGCAGGGCAGTGTCGGGTGGAACACGCGCGGCATCGGGTTCAACAGCAAGAAGGGCGAAAGCGGCGTGATCGTCGGCGTGGACAAGTCGGCACGTGGCAACCTCGAGATGGTGTCCACGAATGGGGCGCTGGCGCTCGATTCGCGTTCTACGTTCGTTCCGCTTACGGGATACCGCGAACACCGCGTGACGATCCGCACGCGTCGTGACACGCCGGAAAACTTCGATATCCAGGAAGGCGACGCCAAGCTCGTGCTATATCCGGGCAACGTCGCGTCGATGATGCCGAAGGTCCGCCGGCTGGTAACGGTGTTCGGCGTGCTGACCGAGAACGGTTTGGTGAAGCCGAACACCGAGATTCGCAACCACATCGGCAAGGCTACGACTGCAGCCGACGGCGGTTTCGTGATCGACGTCGATACCGCCTATCCGGTCATTCAATACGAGACCGGCACCGGCGGAACGTGCGAGATCGACTTTGACCTCAGCAAGGCGCAAGGCGCGCTGTGGGTTGATCAGATCGAATGCAAACCGAAAAGCGTGGCCGATGCGCGCCCGGTTCGGCGTCGCGAAGGCTGATACCAAACCAAAATGGAGGAGACATATCCATATGCGCGGCCGACGCAGTCGGTCGCGCGTCCATTTTTGTCGGGTAACGCGCGATGCCGGGCCGACCGGCTGAGTTGTAGCGGGTGAGATGCGTATGCGCGGACCAGTAACCAGTGAGGAATCGATTGAGGCAATTCGCAGCGTTCGTGATGTTGGTCTGGTCTTGCACAGCGCAGGCATTGTCCGTTGGCGACATGACCTATTTCATGGGGTCCGGGAAAGACTATCTCGTTCGCGAGGTCGTGAACGACAGCGACCAGACGCGCGTGTACGGCGTGTCAGTGGAGGAAAGCGCTCCGCCGTATGGCGACGTCGCGACGTGGAAGCCGAAAGGCGGCGATCTGATGTACGCACCGAAGCAACTCGTGTTACGCCCGAACAAGAGTGGGTGGTTGCGTCTCTATTTCAAAGGTGTAAGTGACGACTCGCCACGCTATTTTCGCGTGACGTTCCGCGAGGAGCGCGCGGTTTCGATCGATACAAATGCGGTCAAGGTGAAACCGCGTCTCGAGTTGCAGACAATCCTGGTCGTGCAGCCGAGGTCGCCAAGGCAGGCTTATCGGGTCGATGGGACGCGATTCGTTAATACGGGGAACACGGTCATGCTGGCAACCGCGCATGGGGAATGTGCGCTTTTGATTGACTGCATGCGAGACCGCTATTTGTCGCCTGGCGAATCACTCGATCTGGCCGGGCTGAATCCAGTGGGCGGCCCGGTCAGGGTCGTCTTGGCAAACGGGGCCGACACGCATGAAGTGAAAGTGGTGCCGGTGAATTAATTTTCCCCGTGGCGCGATGTATTCGAACCCATCGGCGCGGGTGCGATAGGCGCGCCTGTTCACGCGCTCGGTTCTTCAGGGTTGAAGAAGCATTCCATTGCGGCGTTGTCCCCAAGAATCGCCTCGACGGCTCATGCCAAATGCAATGCCCTCTTGCCTGAGTAGCGATCTTGAAAGCAGATCGGCTCCGGCATCACGCCCCCGTACAACTGTCGCCTTAGCGAGCGTCAAGAGGCAACGGGCGCGACAGAGGGACGCCCTTGCCCCCTAAACAAGGCTTGGTCCCGGACACAGCGCTCCCATCCCAAGAAGCCGCATCGAATCGCGGCTCATCGATTCCAATTTCACATTCCGATTAACCCGCGATGGATAGCACGAACAGCAACGCCGCATTACCTCGAGCAAAGCAAGTAGCCGTCGTCCCGGTGAATCTGATCCAACCCGCCGACGTGGGGCAGAGCATCAGTGCCTTCGACGACTGGCTGATCAGCATCAGCGACGGCACGATCTCGCTGGAACGTATCTCCACCATGGCCGGTGCGCTGCCGGTGTTGGGCAACATCCTCGCACTGGCGGACGTGTTCGGCGATATCGTCACCCTCGCGAAGAGTAAAGAGCGCCATACGCTCGATTGGGTGAGCCTGGGCATCAACCTGATGGGCGTGGTGCCGTTGCCCGGCACAGCGGCTGCCCGCATGAGTTTGCGCCCAGGCTTGTTCCTCGTGCGTCAGGAGTTGCGCAAGAGCGGCAAGCAACTGGTCGGCGAGGCGATGCTCACGGTGCTCGCTACCAGTTTGAACGCCAGCATCAAGGGCAGCCTGGAAGACTTCGTGACGAGGGCACGGGCCGAGTTGTCCGGTTTCATCGAAGCGGCCGCCCAGTATGGAGAGGCGCTGATCGTTGACCTGGCCAACGGCCTGGACGCGATCGTGCTGAGCGAGCTGGACGCCGAGGGCAATCTCAAGGCTGCGAAGGCGGAACTGTTCGAGGCCACGGGCAAACTCTGGCGTGACCCGCTCGGCGTATTCACCAATGTGTATGGCGCCGCCACGCAATTCCAGGCGGGCGTGGCCAAGGCCAGCCTCAACCTGGCGACAATGGCGATACCGAAGCGCGCCTGCGATGCAGTGCTGCGGGAGACCGCAGCACTTCGTCGGCTGTCGCCCGAACTCGGTCGGCAGATTCGCCGTCTGGCCGACGAAAACGTTGAGCAGAGCATCGGCTGGATCATCGCGGGCCTGGCCCGCGCCGTCCTCGCCCGCAGACCCGGCCGGGGACATGGCGCCAACGTCAAGTCGGGCACCACCAGCATCAGCAAGGCCAGCCACCCGGGGCAGCCGCTGGAGCCGCGCCCCGTCGAACGTAGGGCCCAGGGCGATGCCAAGCCCCAGAAAAACGGCACCTGCGCCGGCACCTGCGGCAGCATCAGCTTCGCCATGGGCAGCGAGACCATCGCGCATACCGACTTCGCCTTGCCGGGTCCGTTCCCCATTGAATGGACCCGCACCTACCGCTCCAGCCTGGGTGCTTTCGACGATGGCGCACTGGGCGCGCGCTGGATCACCCCGTACACCACGCGCTTCGACGTGCGGGGCGAAGGCCTGCGCTACCACGGCGCTGACGGGCGCAGCCACGACTACCCGCTGCCCAAGGTCGGACAGTTCCATGAAGATCGCATCGAAGACCTCACGCTGGTTCGTGTACGCGATCACGAGTTGGTGCTGTGTCGTGGCTACGAACGCCGCGAGACCTACCAGCGCCACGGCGACCGCTACCTGCTGGTGCGGATCGAACTGCGCGGCGGCGCCGGCATGCTGCTCGGCTACGACCACCGCGTTGGCAATCGCGCGGTGCTGTCGGACCTGATCACCTACCAGGACGATCCCAGTCAGCCGCATACCCACCTGGGCACTCTGGTGGACGAGGCTGGCCGCATCACCGGCCTGTGGCTGATGGGCGAGCACGAACCCCTGCGCCGCCTGAGCCTGTACCGTTATGACGAAGCGGGCGACCTCACGCTGGCACAAGACGAGAATGCTGCCGCATGGACCTACCAGTACCAGCACCACCTGATCACCCTCTACACGGACCGCACCGGCCGCGGCATGAACCTGCAATGGCAGGGAGAGGGCGCGGATGCCAAAGCGGTGCGCGAGTGGGCCGACGACGGCAGCTTCGACACCCGCCTGGAATGGGACGAGAACATCCGCCTCACCTACGTCACCGATGCCCATGGCCAGGAGACCTGGCACTACTACGACCACCTGGGCTACACGTACCGCATCATCCACCCCGATCAGCGTGAGGAATGGCTGTTCCGCGATGAGGCGAAGAACGTCGTCCA